>NZ_JACSLO010000002.1:0-486688 GCF_018618195.1 Exiguobacterium sp. s7
ACGCATGCGTTGTCGAAACACTAAAACCCAGCTGGCAAAGTTCTGTACTTTTCGTTGCATTATTGTGCACATTTGTATTGCAAAATACACCAAGTATCAAGACGGTAAAAAACCGGCTGTTTCGAACAAAAAAGATAAGCTCAATCAGCTTCGAGAAGCATATTTGCAGAAGAAAAATGAGAAGAAACAAGCTGGTGAATGCTAAGGATCATTGTAGAGAAAGGATTATTGAGTGTTTGCTCAATAATCCTTTCTTTGTGAATGTACGATTCCATTATTTGGTTTTTTGAATGGTGTCAAAGGATTGAATATTACTTTGTTGAATATAAACTATGAGCTATTTTAAAAATTGTCACGAGAATATATAACCATCATAGGAGGAATCATCATGTCAAAAAAATCTACGGAATTAATTATAAATGGAGTCAAGAAGTATGGTCCGGCAGTAGGAAAGTTTGCACTTGAACATAAAAAAGAAATTGTTGGAGCAATTGGTGCACTCGGTGTAAAGGAACGACTTAGTAAGCGTACGAATAAAGAATCAAATCCTAAAAAACCAAAAGACAAAATCATGCATCCTCGAAAGAAGAGATATCAATATTATTTAGCTGAGGTTGTTCCCGCATTAAACACTCAAAATCGAGATGAACTGTTCCAGTATAAGATGGAAGTGGAGCAATGCATTCAACAAATCAAATTCGAGCAGGCGCAGGACATCGTCATCAAAAAACAGATTCATGAGAGTCGGATAAAAGAGTGGGATGCAATCCTGTCTCAAATCGTGAGCCAGATGACCGTGAAAGATTATATGGAATATCTGAAGCTCTTTAACAACCCGGAATATCAAAGCGAGTACTTCAAAGGCTTTGAAGGCGATGTTGAGAAATTTAAAAAGCTAAATACTGTGGAACAGCATGATACGTTAGTCAATTATATTCATGAAAAAACAAATATCGATATAGAACAAATCAAAAAAGAGTTTTCGGCTCCTGTTTGATTCACCTTGATCCGTTCTTGTTCCTCATTCGTTATAATCGATGATGTAACGAATGAGTGGGGTGAGGTCATTGGGGTGGGATTTAAGTGTTGCTGAGGCAAAAGACGTCTACTTAACAGAAACTGACTTATGGCGCTATACACAACAATTTTTAATGAATGCGACACATACGACGACGTACAAGCATATGCTTATGAAGGCGTTGCTCGAATGTACGACCGAACTAAGTGATTCCGGTGTAGTGACGTTCGAGCAAATTTCAAGACACGTGACGAAGATGTATTGGAATTTGATTGTGAAACACGGATTGCGACAAGTGAATCAACTTGAGAAATTGAGCTCGGTCGAAAAAACGATGCTCACGTTTCAAGCGACACATGAAATTCCGTCCACTTGGAACTTTGATTGTCTGCCGGTTCAGCAGCAACAACAATTGATTCGAAACGTGAATCAGTTCTATAAGAAGTACGTGTACGGATCGTTCTATGCCTCGTTCGAGGGGACCGTCTATTCATTCAATCGGAAAGAAGAGTGGGTCAAACTTGTGCCGAGCTACGTCATCTTTTTTGAAAAATATAAACGGGTATTGATGAATGTTACGAATTATCAACTCGCCGTCTTTCTGGAAAAATACAATACACGCGAAGCGATGGAGCGAATCTTGAACAAAATCGAATTCGTCTCGGCTCGTCAATCGCTCGACGAGTTCAAACAGATTTTACTGAGTCACGGTCATTCCGTCTGTTTTTATTGCATGAAGCCGCTCAAACAGATCCATGTCGACCATTTTATCCCGTGGTCTTACATACAGAATGATGTTCTATGGAATTTTGTCCTCGCTTGTCCGACTTGTAATACGAGCAAGAACAATCGGATGGCGAAGGTTGATTATCTTTACGCGCTCGTGGAACGAAACCATGAGTTGCGAGTGGCAGAGCAGATGGAGACATACAAAGACGAAATTAATTCACCTGTATGACTATGCGGTGCAAAATGGGTTTGAAGCCAATTGGATGCCGAAGTAATTAACATGAGTCGAACCTGATGAGTAAGGTTCGATTCATGTTAATTTTTTGATTATTCCTTCTTACATAAATCTTTTTCAGAACACGTCGAAAAGGATACAGAGATTGGATGAGTATTTAATCCGATAAATTTCCCATAAATTGTATGATAAACTGAAGAGAAGAAGATTGTGAGGGGAAGCTGATGGCTATTCACTTTGAAAAGATGGACGAAAGAGAACTTACTTCTTATTTGACGTGGTTGATTGATGATTATGCGAACGACGTCGCCTGCAATTATCAATTACCTGCTACACTGGCGCAAGAAGAGTCGACGCAATTGATTCGTAGCCTGTTTCCAGACAATCAACCGACTGAGGGACAAACAGTCGTCCATGTGATGGACGGTGCGACGCGAGTCGGAATTTTATGGTACGCCTTTCAGGAAGAATCAAAACGTGTCTTCATTTATCATGTTTGGATGCACGAAGCCTATCGCGGACGCGGATATGCGACGGCGGCATTGCAACTACTTGAGACGATTACAGCGCACGAACTTGGGGCGACTTCGATTGGGCTGAGTGTATTTGGCTCAAATCCGGATGCTCAGCGACTTTATGCACGCCTCGGATTCCAACAAGCTTCGATTGCGATGAATAAGCGTTTGGGAGAGGTGTCGAGGTGAGGCGCTTTTGGAAATGGACATTAATTGCGATTGGGGTGCTTGCCGTAGGGATGGGAGGACTCGCTTTTATGTTCAATCAGTCGATGCAGTCCGATCCCGATGAAGAAGCAAAAGCAATCCAACTCGCTGAGCCGTATGTAGCGGAGCGTTTCGACAATGCCGAATTGACGACAGAGGTCACGTTCGACAACATGGGAAATTTCCCGTTCGAATATGCGGCGACTGCAGTTGATTCCGTGACTGGGACCGAGTTTTTCGTCTATGCGGATGAGACGACAGGGGAAGTCGTCGACACGTTTCTCGCATCGAAATGGGAAGACGACGTGACGGATGCCATCGAAGATTCGGTCATGACGGCGTTTGGTCACGACGTCACGTACGACGTTTTTTACGATGAAGTAGCCGTGCGACAACTCGACGCCTCGGCGGCGAACCCGCTCGCCTATAAAACAGCCGACGTCGTACCGACAATCTTGGTGACGATTCATCGGGAGCCAGCATCAGGAGACGAGGCACTCGTTCGGACTTGGATGGCGGCGCTAAAAGAGAGCGACATGTTACGCCATGCGGAAGTTCATGTCGACTATGTCGCTAAAAACGGAGAAATCCTCAATGACGGGACCCCGTTAATTCTATCGTTCTAATGAAAAAACACTTTCTGCGAGCAGGAAGTGTTTTTTGTTCAGTTCATAGTCACCATAAGTTAAACAAATCCGCCACAATCGCATCACTGCCGTCTTGGAACATGAACAAGCCGAGTGCGATCAACATCCCTCCAATGACGAGTGTGCCGAACCGCATCAGTCCGCTCGTGTTCTTTTTGAATAGGCCGCGAATCACGAGCCCTCCACCGATCAATAGCATCAAGAAATACCAAAACCCCATAGCCATTCCTCCTCTGCCTGTAGTTGAGTCTAGTTTACATATATTTTCCAATACATACTGTAGGACGTGAGACTGATTTAATCTAAGCCCAAGACGGGTACAGTACCTTTATGTGCAAATAAAGGGGAGAGTGACCACTATGCGGAAAACCATCGTCATCGCGGGCGCGAGCGGCTATATCGGCTCGAACGTGATGGACCATTTAAAAGAAGAGTATGACATCATCGCCTTATCCCGCTCGACGAAAAACAAGGAAGACGAGGACCACATCACGTGGCGGTCGTGCGATTTGTTCTCGTATGAACAGACGCGTGAGGCGTGCGAGGGGGCGGACTACGCCATGTTCCTCGTCCACTCGATGATTCCGGACGGTGGGTTGACGCAGGCAACGTTCGAAGACATGGACGCGCTCATCGCCGACAACTTCGCCCGGGCGACGAAAGCGAACGACATCGAACAAATCGTCTACTTGAGCGGCATCATTCCGAAAGAGTCGAAGACGTTGTCACGTCACTTGAAGAGCCGGCTCGAAGTCGAACGGATTCTCGGCGGGCAAGGCGTGCCGGTGACGACGATTCGAGCCGGGCTCATCATCGGTCCAGAAGGCTCGTCGTTCCCGATTCTCGCGAAGCTCGTCAAACGGTTGCCGGTCATGATTCTCCCGAACTGGACGAAGACGGAGACGCATCCGATCGATTTGCGCGAAGCGGTGCAGGCGCTCATCTCGGTCGTTGGGGCCGAGGCGCTGTACGACCATCATATCGATATTGGTGGACCGGAAGTGATGACGTATCGGAAGATGATTGAAGATACGGCTGACGTCATGGGCAAACGCCGCGTCATGATCGACTTCCCGTTCCCGACGATCAAATTGTCCCGCCTTTGGGTCATGGCCGTGACGGGTGAACCGAAAGACACGGTCTATCCGCTCGTCGAGAGCATGGGCCACGCCATGGTCGCGAAAGACACGACCGGCGTCAAACAAGGGGAGATTCCGTTCAAGGAAGCGGTCGAGCACGCGCTCGAGGAAGAAGAGAAACAGAAGTCGGGCGGCAACAAGAAGAAAAAAGCACCGCAACAGTACACCGTCCGCTCGATTCAACGCTTCGGTCTGCCAGATGACAAATCGGCAGCCTGGATGGCCGACGAATACTTCGAATGGCTCGGGCGGGTCGCGTATCCGCTCATCCAGACGACAAAAGAAAACGATGACTGGGAGATTTCGTTGCTTCGTCCGTCATTCGTCGCGCTTCATCTGTCGCTCGAAGACGAGGCGACGGACGATATGGCCTCTTATGAAATCGATGGCGGCTTGTTCGCGAAGTTGAGTGAAGACGACAAGACAGGCCGACTCGAGTTCAGACGGCTCCCCGAGTCGGACGAAGGGCTCGTCGCCATCCATGAGTTCGTACCGGCGCTGCCGTGGTGGTTCTATACGAAGACGCAGGCGAAAGCCCACCTCGTCGTCATGTGGCTGTTCGGCCGTCACGTCCGTCTGCTCGGGGAAGATGCGGACGAGGGCGACCAAGTCGTCGAAGCACCAGCGAACTAACGAAGACGCATCCATCGCGATGCGTCTTTTTGTTTTGTCGATTATGTTAACGTTTCGCCAGAGTCGTTTACAAAGGGCAGGGACAGGCGTACACTGAACTCGTTTTCGACTGAATAGAAAGAAGGAATGCAAGAATGGACAACCTCATGACATCACGCCAAGGATGGCAAAAAGACATCTCGGCCGGGATCACCGTTGGGGTCGTCGCCGTGCCACTCGCGATGGCGTTCGCGATCGCCTCCGGTGTCGGACCGGTGTACGGTCTGTACACGGCCATCATCGCCGGGATTATCGTCAGCCTGTTCGGGGGCTCGACGTTCCAAATCGCCGGACCGACCGGCGCCTTCATCCCGATCGTCTCGGGCGTCATGCTCGCGCATGGCTATGAAGGGTTGCTCGTGACGACGTTCCTCGCCGGGGTCCTGTTGTTCCTCATGAGCGTGCTCCGTGTCGGACGACTGATCCGCTTCATGCCGCGCGCTGTCACGATTGGGTTCACGGCCGGGATCGCCGTCGTCATCTTCGTCGACCAACTCGACGAACTGTTCGGCATCACGTTTGAGAAGGCGCCGCACTTCCACGAGAACTTCCTTCAGCTCGTGACGTCGTTACATGAAGCGAGCTTATGGCCTGTCTTCATTGCCGCCATCGGTTTCTTGACGCTCTGGCTCGTACCGAAACTGCCCGTGAAATTGCCGCTGTTATTGATGGCGATGCTCGTGCCGACGTTCGTCAGTCTCGTCGTCCCAGGAGAAGTCGCGACAATCGGCAGCGCCTATGGCGGTATCCCGAGCGGACTGCCTGAGTTCAACTGGCTCGCAATCGACCTCGATTTGATTGCGACGCTGCTCCCGTCGGCGTTCGCGATCGCTTTCCTCGGGGCGCTCGAATCGCTGTTGTCGGGTGCGGTCGCGGATGGCATGGCCGGCACGAAGATGAACCCCGACAAGGAACTGTTCGGGCAAGGACTCGCCAACGTCGTCGTTCCGTTCTTCGGCGGCATTCCGGCGACCGGCGCCATCGCCCGGACGGCGACGAACATTCAAGCCGGGGCCGTCAGCCGCCGTTCCGGTGTCATCCACGGGTTGACGGTGCTCCTCGCCGTGCTCGTGTTGGCACCGCTCGCGAGTTACGTCCCACTGGCCGCACTCGCCCCGATCTTGATGCGCGTCGCCTGGAACATGTCGGAGCGGCACCACGTCTTCGAGATGCTCAAACATCGGTCGGCCGAATCGCTCGTCCTGCTGATCACGCTCGGGCTGACCGTGTTCGTCGACCTCGTCGTCGCCGTCGAAGTTGGGGTCATCTGTGCGCTCGCCTTGTTCGCGAAACGGATGGCCGATACGATCGACGTCCGCGAACAGACGGAGCGGTACGTGACACGGGACGGCCAAGTCGTCTTCAGCGTCGAGGGGCCGCTCTTCTTCGGGGCAATCGAGATGTTCGAGCACGTTCTGCATCATATCCATGACGAGCCTGACGTGTTCATCTTCAACTTCCATCGCTGTCCGGTCATCGATGTGACGGCCGTCGAAGAGATTCGTCGCGTCGTCCGGGAATTGAAAGCGGCCGACCGCCGTGTCGTCTTCGCGCACTTGTCGACGCCCGTGCGCCAGACGCTCACGCATTACGGCGTGCTCGACCACGTCGACACGTTCGAGACGACGCAGGAAGCGATTGACGCGTCTTAACGGACGGACAGAATCTGACCGAACGGGATGCGGCGCACGTCCGTATCGAACAACTCGACTTCACGCTCGGCGTAATAGATGGCGTGGACATAACCGCGCATGACGTGGGTCATACCGTTGTCGAACAGCGTCAGCTCGACGGCATCACCTTCCCGGATGGCGCGTTCGAGCTCGGTCTGCCACAGATAGAGCAACTGCTCATCCAAGTCAGGCAGCTCGATTTTTTGGACGTGGGCGTAATATTTCTTTAGCAGCGCCACGTGCTCGGGCATGAGGAACGGGATCCATTTCAATTCACCGCGGTCTTTGTAGCGGGTTTGGCTCATGACGATTCACCTCCTTGTTTATGTCCGCCGATGAGGCGTTGCCGCGTCCGGAGCGGACTGTCTTTCAGTAAACTCGACGCCGGCCGGATCGTCCCGCGGCCGAAGCGGACGTTCAAGCGATCGACGAGGTCGAGGAAGTCGAACCGGCGCGCCCGGGCCCACTCGTCCTCGAAGAAGGAGAGCTGAACGTGGTCGCTCCTTGGCTCGAGCTTGCCGAGGGCGACCGAGACGTAACGGACGGCCTCCGTCTCGTCCCAGGCGTCGAGGAAGAGCGTCAACAATACCGGCAAGAACTCGCGCTCGTCCGCTGTGAAGCGGGCGAGTTTTTTTTGTTTGCTGAACCCGCGCCGCTCGCTCGTCCGGGTGTAACGGACACCAAGATGGACGCTCCCGCCGACGAGACCGGCCTGCCGCGTCCGCATGCCGACCTCGACGGCAATCGCCTGCAGGACGAGCCGGATGGCCGCGTACGTCGCATAGTCCTTCATGAGCGTGATGCCGTGGCCAATCGTCCGGGGCCGCTGCCGTTTCGCCCCGAACAGGGAGCTCGGCGGGAGGATCGTCGGCGATTCGTCGATGCCCCAGGCGTGATGCCACAGCTCGGCGCCGATGACGCCGAACTTCTCATGGAGCGTCTCGAGCGGATAGCGGGCGAGGTCACCGATCGTCTCGATGCCGAGCCGCCGGAGATGGACTTCCATCTTCGCCCCGACGCCCCACATCTTGCCGATCGGGGCCGGGTGGATCAACTTCTCGACGTCGTGGAGGAAACAGCTGGCGACACCCGTCTTTTTCCCATGTAGGTCGAGGACGAGCTTGGCGAGGACATTGTTCGGCCCGATGCCGATTGTGACCGGGATGCCGGTATAGCGGAACACGGTCGAGCGGATGAGGCGGGCGACGTGCGCATCGTTCCCGAACAGCCGCTCCGTCCCGGTCAAGTCGACGAGCGTCTCGTCGACCGAGTAGACGCGGATCGCCTCAGGCGGTGCGAACTGATGCAAGATGTGGACGATTTGGACGGACACGTTCAAATAATGACTCATCCGGGCCTCGGCGTAGATGACGTGCCGTCGCTCGTGCCACGGCAACCGATCGATGTGGAACCGTCTAGAGCCGGTCTTGATGCCGAGCTGCTTCATCGGCGGCGTCGCGGCGAGGACGAGGGCACCGTGGTCCTGCAGGTTCGATAAGACGACGAGCTTTGTCTTGTATGGGTTTAACTTGCGGGCGGCGCACTCGCAACTGGCGTAGAACGAGACGCTGTCGATACAAAAAATCCGACGTCGCATAGCCACCTCTCCTTTTTTACGAACAAGCGTTCTGTTTTTTCTCATCGTATCACGGTCTCACGCCGTCTCAAATAGAAAAATGAAAACAAATTTTGAAAAGAGTTAAAAAAAGGATAGATGGTGAATGAAATTCCATCTTTTTGGAATTTACCGAAATAATAAAGCGAGGCGGAAACAAAATCCGTTATAATGAGAGGGTAGCTAGACAAATATGGTTTCGGACGATGGAGGCTATCCTGTGATTGATTTTGTGAAGCAATTGACCAATGATCAGGCACGACGATTGAAAACCTATAAGAAACAAGTCGAACGCATCAACGCGTACGAAGAAACGATGCGCGCCTTAGACGATGAGGCGCTTCGCCAGTACGCGCTCGAACTGAAACAGCGGCTCACGGACGGTGCGGACGTCCGCGCCATCACGGAGGAAGGGTTCGCCCTCGTCCGTGAGGCATCCGTCCGGACGATCGGGCTCCGTCATTATGACGTCCAGCTCATCGGCGGTCTCGCGCTGCTCGAAGGAAATATCGCCGAGATGCCGACCGGGGAAGGGAAGACGCTCGTCGCGGCTCTCCCGGCGTTCGTCAAGGCGCTCGAAGGGAAAGGCGTCCATGTCATCACGGTAAACGACTATTTGGCGATGCGTGACGCCGAACAGATCGGCAAGATCCATACGTTTCTCGGGCTCACGGTCGGACTGAACGTCCCGGAGATGGAGCTTGCTGACAAACAGGCGGCGTATGCGGCCGACATTACATACGGGGTCGGGACCGAGTTCGGGTTCGACTATCTTCGGGACCACTTGGTCGGCTCGCCGGAAGAACGGGTCCAGCGTCCGTTCCATTTCGCGCTGCTCGATGAAGTCGACAGCGTCTTGATCGACGAGGCGAAGACGCCGCTCATCATCGCCCAGAAGGACGAGTCGCACGTCCGCTTGAAACGTCTCGCCCAAACCGTGTTCGGCCAATTGACGGAAGACGACTATACGGTCGACCTCGAGGCGCGCGCCGTCATGTTCTCGGACAAAGGTATCGAGAGAATCGAGGCGTTGTTCTCGGTCGATAACTTGTTTTCCGCCGAGCACCACGTCCTGTATCACTACATGATGCAGGCGCTCCGGGCGAACGTGTTGTTCGAGCGGGACGTCGACTATATCGTCCAAGAAGGCAAAATCGAGTTGATCGACTTGTTCACGGGTCGGGTCATGGAAGGCAGGAGCTTGTCGGAAGGCCTCCATCAGGCGCTCGAGGCGAAAGAACAGATCGACATCACCGAAGAGAACAAGACGACGGCCGAGATCACGATTCAACACTATTTCCGGATGTACCCGCTCCTCGGCGGCATGACCGGGACGGCGCAGACGTCACGTGAAGAGTTCATGAAGACGTATCAGATGGACGTCGTTCAAGTGCCGACGAACCGGCCGAAGCAGCGCCAAGACCTGCCGGACCGCGTCTTTGATACGATTGCCCATAAATATGCGGCGGTCGGCCAAGAAGTCGCGGCCATCCACGCGACGGGACAGCCAATCTTGATCGGGACGACCTCGATCGCCCAGTCGGAGGCCGTCAGTGAACAGCTCGAGCGACAAGGCATCGCGCACGAACTGTTGAACGCGAAGACGGTCGCCCAAGAAGCCGAGATTATCGCTGAGGCGGGACGGCTCGGTCACGTGACGATCGCGACGAACATGGCCGGACGCGGGACCGACATCGTCTTAGACGAGACGGCACGCGAACTGGGCGGCTTGTATGTCATCGGGACGGAACGGCATGAGTCGCTCCGCGTCGACAATCAGCTCCGCGGACGGTCGGGCCGTCAAGGCGACCCGGGCATGTCACGTTTCTTCGTCTCGCTCGAGGATGATCTCGTCAAACGTTACGCCGCCGAGCGGTTGAAACGTGTCGAGCACAAACTGACGCCGGACGAACACGGGGAAGTCCGCCATAAAGAAGCGGGCGACATCATCGAATACGCCCAGACGACGATCGAAGGCGTCGGCGTGTCGGTCCGCGACTACATGTTCAAGCTCGACGACGTCTTGAACGAGCAGCGCCGCATCATCTATACGATTCGCGACGAGGCGGTCGACGCCAATGCGACGGCCATCTTGAACAACGTGCTCGCGATGATGCGCCTCGCGCTCAACGAGACGCTCGACCGTCATATCGCGGCCGATCTCGTCCCGGAAGAGTGGGCGACGGACGCGCTCATCGAGGACTATCTCTATTTGACGCAACAGGCGCCGACGTGGGATGACACGGTCGGGGACAAAGAAGAGTTGAAACAAGCGGTCGCGCCATGGATCGACGGAATCGTCGCGACGGCAGAACAGCGCATCGAGGGCTACCCGGAAGTCATCGCCTTCGCGCGGCAACAACTGCTCAACCATCTCGATATTCGCTGGACGAACCATTTGACGACGATGAACGCCTTGAAGGAAGGCATCGGGCTCCGCAGTTATGGCCAGGAAGACCCGAGCCGTCAGTTCGGCAAGGAAGGGCTCGAGATTTTCCAAGAGACGTATCTCGATATCGCCCGCGACGTGACGATTCAACTGTGCCAGCTAGATTTATACTTTGCGCAACGGGAAGAGGAGGGGCTGTGACATGTTCGGACTGTTGAAACGAAAGAAAGTCGAGACGATCATCCGCCAAGACGACGAGCGGGCGCTCCGCCTCGTGTTCGATGAAGGGATGGACATCTCGAAAGAAGATGAGTACGTGTTCCGCTATCATGCGACGACGTTGCCGCCGCTCGCGGACAACCAGTTGTCGATCGAATTGCTCAGTGCGACGAAGAACCCGGGCGGCCTGTCCGTGGTCGCCTTGTTCCGCAACACGGTCGCGACCGAGTTCTCGCTCGACGAGATCCCGGTGCTCTTGTTGAACGAGCGCCGCGAACCGCTCGGCCAGAAGATGCTGAGCCGGATGGATTTGCCGTCGTTCGAGGCGATGACGAGTAAGCCCGTCTATCTCGACTTCTTCGAGGAGGAACTGTTCACCGATGTCGACGCTCTCGACACCGAGTCGCTCCAACTCGCCTTCCAAATGAACCCGACGGCACCGCTCCAAGACATCTCCGACGCCGAACGGGACGCGTTCCCTGACGTGGCGTGGCACCGCCTGAAGCGGATGAACGTCCTCAGCCGTCCGGTCGCCGAAGGCCAGTTTGATCTATTGCTCGTCCATCTCGACGTGACCGACACGGAAATCGGTGCCTCGCTCCTCGTCCGGAACGGGTACCTCGAGCAGGCTCTCCAAATCCCGCGCCTCCCGCTCGAGTTGATGCAGCGGGACGAGGTCGTCGGCCGAGCCGACGCAACGCTCAACGAACCGATTTTACCGAAACATGATTATCCGCTCCACGTCCGCTTCAAGCGGCCGGAAGGAGACAGCGACGGACCGATCTCGATTCGCATCCGTTCGTGACGAAATGACCATCCCTGACACGCGTCGGGGATGGTTTTTTAGGTCTAATGGACTGCTTGTGCGAAGTCTAGCCACTGAACAAGTCGGGCTAAAAAACCGCTTGAAGTGAAGTCGTCTGTTCCGGTAAATCATACCGTTTCATACCTTTTCCATGTTCTCGGAAAGTCGTCTACAACCAGACCTTTCTTTACCAAATTTTTAAGGAAATAGGACATAGGATTCATTAAAATGAGAGTCCGGCTATGGTATATTTAGTCCGCAATGCACACCACATGAATGGGGAGAAAAATCATGTCTAAATTTACGAAGATGGCCATTGCTACGTCGCTCATCGTCCCAACGCTCATCCCGCTCCAACACGCATCAGCTGCTGACGAGGATGTCGTCAAACTGCGCTTCTTGGAGACGACCGACTTACATACGAACATCACGAACTACGACTACTTCCAGGACAAGATTGACAACACGATCGGCTTGACGAAAGTGGCGACGTTGATTCAGCAACATCGCATGGAAGCCGGCAAACCGAACACGTTCCTATTCGATAACGGGGATACGATTCAAGGGACACCGTTCGGGGATTACGTCCGTGAACAGCATCAACAAACACCGGGCACGTTCGAGCATCCGATGTACAAAGCGATGTCGGCGCTCGAGTTCGATGCGGTCACACTCGGGAACCACGAGTTCAACTTCGGGCTCCAATTCTTGTATGACGCGATGCAAGGCTCAAAAGGCAAGCTCCGCTTCGTCAACTCAAACGTGAAAGACTTGTCGGGTGAGCCGATCGTCTCGAAATATAACGAGGACGGACAAGAAGTCCAAATCATCGAACGCCAAGTCGTCGACGCGGACGGCGAGACGCACACGATCAAAGTCGGTGTCTTCGGGGTCGTCCCGCCGAAAATCATGTCGTGGGACTCAGGCAACCTCCAAGGCAAGGTGACAGCGGATGATATCATCCCGTCGGCACGTGAGGCGGTCGCGAAATTGAAAGAGCAAGGCGCGGACGTCGTTGTCGCGCTCGCGCACTCAGGCATCGGGGAAAGTGCGAAGCTCGCCGATCAACAAGAAGACGGGGAAGAGAACGTCGGCTACGCGCTCACGAAAATCGAAGGGCTCGACATGGTCATGACCGGTCACCAACACGGCCGCTTCCCGGACGCGAAAGGCATGTTCGCCACGTTCCCGAACGTGAACATGGATAAAGGGACGATCAACGGCAAGCCGGTAGTCATGGCGAACAATCAAGGGAAAGACCTCGGGGTCATCGACCTCGACCTCGAGCTCGTCGATGGCAACTGGCAAGTACTCGATGCGAACGCGAAACTCGATACGGTCACGGCCGACACACCGGTCGATGCGACGATTCAGGCGCTCATCGATACGGAGCATAAGGCGACGATCGAATACATCAATCGTTCGGTCGGGGAGATTCAAGACGATATCCAAAGCTACTTCGCGCTCGTCCGTGACGATTCGTCGGTCCAGTTCGTGACGAACGCGCAGAAATGGTACGTCGAGAAAGAACTCGCGACAAACCCGGAACTCGCGGCGTATAAAGAACTCCCGCTTCTCTCGGCCGGAGCACCGTTCAAAGCCGGTAACCGTCAATTGACGGACGCCAGCTATTACACGAACATCCCGAAAGGCTCGATCGCGTTGAAAAACGTGGCCGACTTGTACGTCTATCCGAACACGCTCGAAGTCGTCAAAGTGACGGGCGCGGACGTGATGGACTGGCTCGAGATGTCAGCCGGGGCGTACAAACAAGTCTCAGACGAGAACGACGAGTTGCTCAACTTGGAGTTCCGCAGCTATAACTTCGATATCCTTGACGGCCTCACGTATGAGATCGATGTCACGGGTCCGGCCAAGTTCGATGCGGGCGGTACGGTGATCAACGACAAGGCGAACCGCGTCAAGAACGTCGAGTATAACGGCAAACCGATCACGCTCGACCAGGAGTTCCTCGTCGCGACGAACAACTATCGCGCCGGCTCGACGTCGTTCCCGGGTCTCGGTGGTGGGAAGAACATCGTCTACCGTTCGGCGTACGAGACACGGAACGTGATCTCGGACTATATCGTCAACAGCGCTGGCAGCGTCGACTACAAAGCGGACGACAACTGGAAGATTGTCGCCGATGCGAAACGAATCGCGAAATTCGAGACGGCCGACGCCGGCAAACAGTACGTCGACTTGTATGAAGGCATCGAAGCGACCGAGACGACACGTCCGGACGCGGCGAACCGCTTATTCCGCACGTACACGATCGAGCTCGATCAAGCGGCAGTTGAGATCGCTCTCACGGTGAACACGATCAAACCGGGTGCGAAAGTAGTGACTGGTACGACGACACCGAACGCGACGGTCACGTTGAAAGACGGTGACAAAGTGCTCGCGACAGCGAAAGCGGACAAAGACGGCGCGTATACGCTCGTGACGAAACCGCTCAAACTTCGTCAGTCACTTACCATCGTCTCTGAACTCGATGGTGCGACCGTGACGGAAACGAAAGTCGTCGGAGCTGGCTTCGTCGGCACACCGGCCCTCGCCTCGAAGTTGACGTACGCCAACACGAACGTCATCTCTGGGAAAGTGACACCGGAGACGAAGTTGACGCTCAAGCGTGATGGCAAGACGATCGCCTACGCGACGTCGGACAAAAACGGATCGTTCGAATTCACGAAACGCGCCGGCTTCATCTACGGGGACTATGAAGTCATCGCTAAAGATGTGACCGGAAAAGTCGTCAAAGCGAAGACGTTCACGTTCAAGAAAGCGGCCATCGCGACACCGAAGAACACGAAAGGCGTGAAGGTCGGAACGAAAGCGCTCATCGGGAAAACGACACCGGGTGCCGTCGTCGTCTTGAAAGACGCGAAAGGCAAACAAGTCGCCAAAGTGAAAGCGAGCTGGGCCGGAACGTATACGTTCACATTCAAAAAAGGTCTTGCTAAAGGAAGCTACGCGGTCATCGCGAGCGACTACACAGGCGCAGGTGCGAAACAAGCGAAGTTCGCATTGAAATAAGCGATTCAACCGAGACGGCGTCCCAACAGGGCGCCGTTTTTGCGCGCTCGAAAAAGTGTCAAAAAAGTGAACGAAACCTCTTACGAAAAAAGGGGAACTGCTGTATAATCAATCACGTAAGCGTTTACATTATATGTGTAAAACAACGGGATTCATTTTTTCGGGGCCGGTGGGGACCGGCTACATACGTTCAAAAGGGGACAGCACACATGATTACATTCTTTATCGCCTTGGCGATTCTATTCGTCGGGTACAAAGTGTACGGCAGCTACGTCGAGAAGACGTTCGGCATCAAGGAAGAGCGGACGACACCTGCCTACGCGTCACAGGACGGCATCGACTACGTGCCGATGGGGAAAAAACGGAACTCGATGATTCAACTGTTGAACATCGCCGGAGTCGGCCCGATCTTTGGCCCGATCATGGGGGCGCTCTACGGACCGGTCGCGTTCCTGTGGATCGTCTTCGGATCGATTTTCGCGGGCGCTGTGCACGACTATTTGACGGGCATGATCTCACTTCGGAACAACGGGGCGCACTTGCCGCAACTCGCCGAGAAGTTCCTCGGCCGCTCGCTCCGCCACGTCGTCAACGGTTTTGCCCTGCTTCTTTTGCTCTTGGTCGGGACGGTGTTCGTCACGTCGCCGAGTAACATGATCAACAACTTGTTCGACGGCAACGCGACGACGCTCACGATCGTCATCTTCGCCGTGTTCGCCTACTACATCTTGGCGACATTGCTCCCGGTCGATAAAATCATCGGGCGCATCTACCCGTTCTTTGGGGCGCTTCTCATGATCAGCGCCATCGGGATCGCCGTCAGCCTGTTCGCGCAAGGCTACAAGATTCCAGAGATGACACTCACGAACATGCATCCGGACGGCTTGCCGATCTGGCCGCTCCTCTTCTTCACGATCTCGTGTGGAGCGCTCTCAGGCTTCCACGCCACGCAGTCGCCAATCATCTCGCGGACGACGATGAAAGAGAGCAACGGCCGTGAAATCTTCTACGGCATGATGATTGTCGAAGCGGTCATCGCCATGATTTGGGCCGGGGCCGCCATGGCCATCTTCGAGCCAGGCGAATTGCTCGGATTGATTCAAACGGGTACGCCGGCACTTGTCGTCCAAGAAGTGGCGACACTCATGCTCGGCAGCATCGGCGGCACGCTCGCCATCCTCGGCGTCATCGTCTTGCCGATCACGTCAGGCGACACGGCGTTCCGTAGCGCTCGGATGATCATCGCCGACTATATGAAAGTCGCGCAGAAGAAGTTCTCGTCACGCCTGTGGATCGCGCTCCCGCTCTTCGCGATCTCATACGTGCTCACGAACATGGACTTCCAGATGCTCTGGCAATACTTCAACTGGGCCAACCAGACGACGGCTGTCATCGCCTTGTTCGTCGGGGCGATGTACCTCTACATCAAAGGGCGCAACCACTATATCGCGCTCATCCCGGGCACGTTCATGTTGTACGCCGTCTGGTTCTACATTTTGACGGCACCGATCGGCTTCAAGATGGATGGGGTCATCCCGTACGTCATCGCCACGATTGGGACGATCACGCTGCTCGTCTTGTTCCACATGCGCGCCAAAGCGATGCGGGCACAAAATATGGAATGTGACGTTCCAGTGAAGGAAGTCGCATAATCCACAGACATGGGTCGCTTCGGCCCATGTTTTTGTTTGCAACAAAATCGGGAAATGACCATACTAGAGGAATAGATTTGAAAGGTGGGACCTGAATGGATCAAGAGAAGCTAAAAGACATGCTCCATGCCGACACGCTCGGGGAAGAGATTGCGAGCGCCATCACCCATGGCCTCGGGGTCATCTTCAGCATCGTCGCGCTCGTCTTGCTCGTGAACACGGCGACCGAGACGGGGAGCACGTGGAACGTCATCGCCGTGAGCGTGTTCGGGGTATCGATGATTTTGCTGTACCTCTTCTCGACGCTCATGCATGCGATTCCGCATCCACGGGCGAAGCGCGTGCTCCAAGTGTTCGACCATGCCGGGATCTACTTCTTGATTGCGGGTAGCTATACGCCGTTCGCGCTCGTATCACTCCACGGGAAGCTCGGCTGGATGTTGTTCGGAATCGTCTGGGGTGTCGCGATTCTCGGTATCATCTGGAAGCTGTTCTCGACCGGGAAGTACATGTGGGTATCGAACGTGACGTATCTCGCGCTAGGCTGGATTTGTATCATCGTCGTGCGCCCGCTGTACGAATCCATCGGACATAACGGGTTCATGTTGCTCCTCGCCGGAGGAATCGCCTATTCGGTCGGGATCGTCTTTTACATGTGGCAGAAACTGCCGTTCAACCACGCGATTTGGCATATGTTCGTCCTAGCTGGAAGTGTGCTCGTTTTCCTCAGTATTTTGCTCTATGTGGCACCGAATACGAGCCTGTAAAACAGACGTCCCACGGGGCGTCTGTTTTTTTCTAAATCTAAGGAAATGAATCGGTGAAAACGATTACAAAATTACAGACGAATGGACGTTTGTATGTCATAATAATTTCAGACATCGTCATAGAGATAGATGGGTGTAAACGTAAGGGGGAAAATCAGATGGAAAAAGTGTTGCGCGATGGATTTATCTACATGTCTCAAAACAAAACACTCAACAGTTTGGCTAAAAAATACGGGCTTCGATTCGGGGCTTCGCGCTTTGTGGCGGGGGAAGATTTCAAGACGTCGGTGCCGACGATTCGTGAGTTGAACGCGAAAGGATTATCGGTCACGGTCGACCACTTAGGGGAATTCATCACGACGGTCGCAGAAGCGAACGAAAACCGGGATGAAATCGTTCGTGCCATCGAAATCATGGCGGAAGAGAAGCTTGACGCGTACATGTCGCTCAAGCTGACGTCGCTCGGATTCGATATCTCGGACGAGTTGATCGAAGACAATATGCGTCAAATCTTGACGACGGCGAAAGAAGTCGGTGTGTTCGTTGCCATCGATATGGAAGACGAGGCACGCTGCGAGAAAACGCTCGACTTGTTCAAGAAATTGAAAACGGACTTTGAGGGCCTGGGGACGGTCATCCAGTCATACTTGTACCGCTCGGAAGATGACATCAATCATCTCGCGCCGCTCAAACCGAATCTTCGTATCGTCAAAGGGGCTTACAAGGAACCGGCGACGGTCGCTTTCCCGGAGAAAGAAGACGTCGACCACAACTACTTGAAGCTCGTCAAACTCCATCTGGCGAACGGGAACTACGCCTCTATCGCAACACATGACGACCACATGATCGATGCGGTCATCGAACATGTGAAACTGAACAACATCCCACTCGACCAGTTCGAGTTCCAAATGCTGTACGGCATCCGGGTCGAGCGTCAACTCGAGCTCGTCCGTCAAGGCTATAAAGTCCGTGTCTACGTGCCATACGGCCGTGACTGGTACGGCTACTTCATGCGCCGCCTCGCAGAACGTCCGGCGAACGTCGCGTTCGTCTTAAAAGGGATGGTCAAGAAATGAAACAAGCACACGAGTTCAACGTGAACTCGTGTGCTTTTCTGTGTTCATATGTTTGTCGAGGATTCGCTCGATTTCACTTTGTTCGACTTCCGTGACTCCGTCTTTCACCTTCGGGATGATTAACGCCTCATCCTCTTCGTAATAGAGGAAGCGATGCGTCTCGTTCTCGTTCACTTTGAGAATGGATGTCCATGGGACTTGCGTCGTTCGGTGGACGTTGCCACGAACGGCCTGCATCTCGACGGTCGTGTCAGAAAGCTGGAGCGTGACGTCTTTTGGCCAAGTGTCCTGTTTGTTGAGGGCACGACGGGTTTGCCAAAGGGCGAGCGGGGCATGCAAGTCCTTTAGCAGCGGTCTAAGTAATAGCGCGAACAATAGCCCGATTCCGACTGTGATGAGTAAAGATAAGCCGATCGACTCGGGGTGCGGTACGAGGAAGAATGCAGCCGCATACCCGAGAGCGAATAGCGGGAGATTCATATATTTCAACCATACGCCGCGAGCTCGTTTATATTGATTGGAATGGTGAATCATGTCGTTTTGGAAAGCTAAAAAATCGTCAAGCGTCAGTTGATAGGTGGTGACCATTGCATCCACTCCTTTGAGATTCGTCATAAATACGTGCTGATTGAAGAAGAACTTTGTCGCTTAGAGTGTGATGCCTAAGTGTTTTTGTAGCAGATCATTCATTCGAATTCGCTCCGTCTCGTTGAGCATCTGGTTTTGTTTCGGGACGATAATCGCTTCCGCCGCTTCAATAAATATATAGTGATGGGTCTCGTCCTCGTTCACTCGTTCAATCGCTTCCCACGCGACTTGAACCCGTTTGTTGACGGCATTGTGGAGCGAATTGACTTCAATCCCGTTCTCATGGATTGACAAAGTGACATCACGTGGCCATTTCGAGTCCTGTCGAAGTATGGATCGCAACTGTCTCAACCTCATCGTGAAATACACTTTCTTGAAGAGCGGGAATAAGAGCAGCGCCGGGACCACAGCGGCACTGGCGGCGAGTGCGAGGATGACAGGGACGGAGAGCGTTTGCGGTAACAAGACAATCGCGAGGGCAAATCCGTAAAAGGCGGTCAGTAACATGAGTATGAGCGTGACAAGTATAGATTTTCGTTTATCGGGAACCGAGTTTTTGATGAAGTTCTTTTGTAACGTGAAAAAATCATCTTGTGTCAATCGATAATGAATCATCCATCATTGGCTCCTTTCTTTCGTCTAAATGACAGGTTGACGCATGCAATAACGCTAGCATAGGATGGATTATTTTTCCAACAAAAAGACCCAGTGACTGAACACTGGGCCATCTTACAAAATCATCCGTTGATGACCGTCCCACCGTTGACGTGCATGACCTGTCCGCTGACGTACGTCGAGTCGTCACTTGCGAGATAGACGTAAGCCGGGGCGAGTTCCGCTGGTTGGCCCGGACGTTTCATCTCAGCCGAGTCACCGAACGAGGCGACTTTTTCCGCTGAGAACGTCGCTGGGATGAGCGGTGTCCAAATCGGACCTGGTGCGACGCCATTGACGCGAATCTTCTTCTCGGCCAAATTCTTGGCGAGCGAACGCGTGAACGCTGTGATTGCACCTTTCGTCGATGCGTAGTCGATCAATTGATCGTTACCTTCGTACGCTGTGATCGACGTCGTGTTGATGATGCTTGCGCCTTCGTTCAAGTATGGAAGGGCGGCTTTCGTCAAATAGAACATGCTGAAGATGTTCGTCCGGAACGTCTGCTCGAGCTGGTCGTCCGAGATATCGAGGAGCGACTCCTGCGGATGTTGCTCGGCTGCGTTATTGACGAGGATGTCCAAATGGCCGAACGTCTCGAGCGTCTGTTTGACGACGTCTTGGCAGAAAGCCGAGTCGCCGAGGTCACCTTGCAGCAATAGACAAGCTTGACCGAGTTCTTCGATGCGTTCTTTCGTCGCCTCGGCGTCCTCGAGCTCGTTTTGGTCTTTATAGACGATGACCGTATTCGCGCCTTCGTGGGCGAAGAAGATGGCGACCGATTTCCCGATGCCGGAGTCACCGCCCGTGATGATGGCGACTTTATCTTTCAGTTTATCGCTTCCTTTATATCCTTTACGTTCATAGATCGGGTACGGCTCCATCTTCGAATCGATTCCCGGTTGATGGGCTTGTTCTTGGCCGTCTTTCTTGAACGATTCAAAATCCTGTCGGTTCCCCATTGTGTTTAAACGATTGTCACTCATGAATACATTCCCCTTTCTAAAATTGACTCTTTGTGTCTATACCACAGTCACCGAAAAATAAATCGTCCTCGGTGAAATTGGAACGAATTTGAAAAATGAACGCTTGCGAATGAATTGTCATTCATTTATGATAGAAGAGTAAACACGATGGTGATTGCGATTTTTTTTACGCTTGAAATGAATCACTATTCATTCTCATTGAGGGGGGAACAATATGACGAGTCACATCGAACAATCAGCCGACCTCCGTTTGACGAGCAACATTCGTTTTGCGGTCGTCATCGGTTCAGGAGTAATGGGGGCGGGGATTGCGGCTCACTTGGCGAACGCGGGGATTCGTTCGCTCATGCTCGACATCGTACCACGTGAATTGACGGCGAAAGAAGAAGCGAAAGGGCTCACGCTCGAGTCGCCACAAGTACGGAACCGCATCGCTTCTGAGAACCGTCAAAGGCTATTGAAACAAAACCCGGCACCGCTCGCGACAGCGGAGCACTTGAACTTCATCGACGTGGGGAACTTAGAAGATGATCTCGAGCGCTTGAAGGAAGCGGACTGGGTCATCGAAGTCGTCGTCGAACGGCTCGATGTGAAGCAGCAACTGTTCGAAAAAATCGCACCTTACATCCGTGAAGACGCGATTCTCAGCTCGAACACGTCGGGTATCTCGATCGAGGCGATGGCGAGCGTATTGCCGGAAGGCTTGAAGGCACGTTTCCTCGGGACACACTTCTTCAACCCGCCGCGCTATTTGAAACTGCTCGAACTTATCCCGACGGAGAAGACGGCACGCCCGGTCATCGATTTCATGGCCCGCTTTGCTGAGGACCGTCTCGGGAAAGGCGTCGTCGAAGCGAAAGACACACCGAACTTCATCGGGAACCGCATCGGCACGTACGGACTCCTCGTCACGTTCGAAGAGATGCTCAAGCAGAACGCCTCGATCGGCGAGATGGACTCGATCACCGGACCGCTCATCGGCCGGCCAAAATCGGCGACATTCCGCACGCTCGACGTCGTCGGCATCGACACGTTCGTCCACGTCGCCGGAAACGTCTATGAGACGCTCGACGCAGGTGAAGAGAAGGATACGTTCGACGTCCCTGCTGAAATGAAGACGCTCGTCGAGAAGGGTTGGATTGGTCAAAAGGCCGGACAAGGCTTCTATAAGAAAGACGGAAAAGTCATCCAGGAACTGAATCTCGAGACGTTCGAATACGAACAATTGAAAGCGATTACAGGACCGGAGCTCGACCAAATCAAATCGCTCCCAGGCTCAAAAGCGAAGCTGAAAGGTGCCATCTTGAACAAGGGACGCGTCGGACAATTGCTCTGGCCGGTCACGGCGAAGACGCTCGTCTACTCGGCTCGTCTCACAGGCGAGATCAGTGACTCGATCGTCGCCATCGATGACGCGATGAAGTGGGGCTTCGGCTGGAAGTTCGGACCGTTCGAGACATGGGACGCACTCGGTGTCGAGAAATCGGTCGCCCGCATGAAAGCGGAAGGCTATGACGTCCCGGCGTGGATCGATGAGATGCTCGCTGCCGGACACACATCCTTCTATAAGGGAGACCAGTATTACGACCAAGCGTCACAGACGTACGTTGAGAAGACCGTCAACCCGAAAGAAGTGAAACTCGCCCCGCTCGCCAAGTCGAACGGGATCGTGCTCGAGAACGGTGGGGCCCGCCTCATCGATATCGGAGACGACGTCGTCGCCCTCGAGTTCACGTCACCGAACAATGCGATCGGTGTCGACATCATGCAGATGATTGAACAGTCGATCGACCTCGTCGAGACCGACTTCAAAGGACTCGTCCTCGCCAACGATGGTAAGAACTTCTGTGTCGGTGCCAACCTCGCGATGATGCTCATGGAAGCGGAAGACGAGAACTGGTACGAGCTCGATTGGATCATCAACAAGTTCCAACAAGTCGTCCAGAAGATTCGCTACGCGGGTCGCCCGGTCGTCGTCGCACCTTACGGCATGACGCTCGGCGGCGGGACAGAAATCAGCTTGCCGGCCGCACGCATGCAGGCGGCGCTCGAGACGTATATGGGTCTCGTCGAAGTCGGCGTCGGCCTCATCCCAGGTGGGGGCGGAAACCTCAACACGTACCGTCGTCTCCTCGAGCAGACACCGAAGTCGATGCAAAACATCGAGAAAGCGGCGCAACAGACGTTCGAGAATATCGCCATGGCGAAAGTATCGAAGTCGGCCTATGACGCGAAAGCGCTCGGCTATCACCGTCCGGTCGACGGCATCTCGATGAACCGCGACCACTTGACGTTCGACGCGAAACAGACGGTGCTCGGTCTCGCTGACGGCTACACAGCACCGGTTCGTGAGAAGTTGCCGGTCGTCGGTCAAACGGGGAAAGCGACACTCGAACTCGCGGCGTACGAGATGTTCTACGGTGGCTATATCTCTGAACACGATTTGAAGATTGCGAAAAAACTTGCCCACGTCATCAGCGGCGGCGATTTGGCATACGGCACGATGGTCGACGAGCAGTACTTCCTCGACATCGAGCGCGAGGCGTTCCTAAGCCTCATCGGGGAACCGAAATCGCAGCAACGGATGCAACATATGCTCGTCAAAGGCAAGCCACTTCGGAACTGACAAAAGGGGGACTTAACAGATGAGAGAAGCAGTCATCGTGGCCGGCGCACGGACGCCGGTCGGAAAAGCAAAACGCGGTTCGTTCCGAAACGTTCGCTCGGACGAACTCGCGGGTCACGCGATTAAAGCGACGCTCGAGCGGTCTGGCTACACGGGACCAATCGACGACGTCATCATGGGGTGCGCCATGCCGGAAGCGGAACAAGGGATGAACATCGCCCGCTACGCGGCCGTACGAGGTGGCTTGTCGCACGAAGTACCGGCCATCACGATCAACCGATATTGCTCGTCCGGCCTTCAAGCGATCGCCGACGCGGCAGCGAAAATCATGATCGGTCAAGCGACGGCGGTCATCGCCGGCGGTATGGAATCGATGAGCCTCGTCCCAATGGGCGGCCACGTCATCCGTCCGAACCCGACAATCATGGAGACGGCTCCGGAATACTATATGAGCATGGGCCACACGGCAGAACGTGTCGCGGCCGAATATAACATCTCGCGCGAAGACCAAGACCTGTTCGCCATCGACAGCCACCAAAAAGCGGCGGCAGCGATCGCGGGCGGCAAGTTCGAAGAAGAGATCGTCCCGGTCACGGTCGTCGAGCACGTGCTCGGCGAGGACGGGAAAGTCGCGGAACGTGAACTCGTCGTCAAACATGACGAAGGCGTCCGTGCCGACTCGACACTCGAGGCGCTCGGTAAACTGCGCCCGGCATTCAAAATCAAGGGCTCGGTGACGGCGGGGAACGCGTCACAAGTGTCCGATGGCGCGGCAGCCGTGCTCGTCATGGAGCGTGAAGAAGCCGAACGCCAAGGCTTGAAACCGATGGCAAAATTCCTCTCGTTCGCGGTCGGCGGTGTCCGTCCGGAAGTGATGGGCATCGGCCCGGTCGTCGCCATCCCGAAAGCGCTCGAGATGGCCGGCGTGAAGTTGGAAGAAGTCGGATTGTTCGAACTGAACGAGGCGTTCGCGAGCCAATCGCTCGGCGTCATCCGTGAACTCGGCATCGACCCGTCGAGAGTGAACGTCAACGGCGGCGCGATCGCTCTCGGGCATCCGCTCGGTTGCACGGGCGCGAAACTCGCGGTCTCGATCTTGCATGAGATGAAACGACGCAATGAAAAGTATGGGGTTGTGACGATGTGCATCGGTGGCGGTATGGGTGCTGCTGGCGTCTTCGAATTACTATAAGGGGGAATTGACAATGGAACGTACAGAACATGAATTGATTAAAGGCGGTAGCTTCGTCATCGACGCACTCGACGCGGATCGTTTGTTCACACCGGAAGACTTCTCGGACGAGCACAAGATGATTGGCGACACGACGGCGAGCTTCGTCGACGACCGTGTCATGCCAGTCCTTGGACGCATCGAGAAACATGAGTTCGATCTCTCGGTCGAACTGTTGAAAGAAGCGGGCGAGCTCGGCCTCCTCGGCGCGGACGTACCGGAAGAGTACGGCGGTTATCAGCTTGATAAGATCTCGTCATCGATCATCACGGAGCGGTTCGCCAAGGCACGTTCATTCGCCCTCAGCTACGGCGCCCACGTTGGGATCGGGACACTCCCGATCGTCTTCTTCGGAACGGAAGAGCAAAAGCATAAGTACTTGCCGAAGCTCGCGACCGGCGAATGGATCGCGGCGTACGCCCTCACAGAGCCAGGCTCAGGCTCGGACGCGCTCGGTGCGAAAGCGACGGCCGTCTTGAACGAGGCCGGCACGCACTACGTGTTGAACGGCGAGAAGCAATGGATCACGAACGCCGGTTTCGCGAACGTGTTCGTCGTCTACGCGAAAATCGACGGCGACAAGTTCAGCGCCTTCATCGTCGAGCGTGACTTCAACGGGGTCTCGACAGGGGCCGAAGAACAGAAGATGGGCATCAAAGGCTCATCGACACGGACGCTCATCTTAGAAGACGTCGAAGTCCCAGTCGACAACCTCCTCGGAGAAATCGGCAAAGGGCACGTCATCGCCTTCAACATCTTGAACGTCGGTCGTTACAAACTCGCGGTCGGTGCGGTCGGTTCGTCGAAACGTGCGTTCGATCTCTCGGTCCAGTACGCGAACGAACGTAAACAGTTCAAGACGCCGATCAGCCAGTTCCCGCTCATCCAAGAAAAACTCGCGACGATGGCTGCGAACATCTATGCGATGGAGAGCTCGGTCTACCGGACGGGCGGTCTGTTCCAAGACAGCCTCGACGCCCTCGGCGACGACAACATGCGTGACGGCTCGAAAGTCGCCCAAGCGATCGCTGAGTATGCGATTGAATGTTCATTGAACAAGGTGTTCGCCTCGGAGACGTTCGACTACGTCGTCGACGAAGCGGTCCAAATCCACGGCGGCTACGGCTTCATGACCGAATATGAAGTCGAGAACTTGTACCGTGACTCACGCATCAACCGGATCTTCGAAGGAACGAACGAGATCAACCGCTTGATCGTGCCGGGCACGCTCCTCAAGAAAGCGATGAAAGGCGACTTGCCACTCCTCGCCGAAGCACAGAAACTCCAAAAAGAGCTCATGAGCTACATGCCGCAAGAGCTCGACGGCTCACCGCTCGCACGCGAGAAGATGCTTCTGTCGAACATGAAGAAAATCAACTTGATGATCGCCGGAACGGCCGTCCAGAAATATCAGCAAGACCTTCAGAATGAGCAAGAGATTCTCGCGAAGATCGCCGACATCATCAGCGCCATCTACGCGCTTGAAGCGGCCATCGCGCGGACGGATAAAGCCATCGCCCGCACAGGCGCTGAGAAGAACGGACAGAAAGTCCGCTACACCGAAATCTTCGCCGAACAAGTGTTCAAGCAAGTCGAACTCATGGCGAAAGAAGTCTTGTACGCGGCCGCATCGGGCGACGAGCAGCGCATGCTCTTATCGGCGATGAAGAAGTTCAGCCGTTATCAGCCAATCAACGTCATCGGCACGAAACGCGAAGTCGCAGCGAGTCTCATCAAAGCGAACAAGTTTATCGTGTAAGCAAGCGAGAGAAAGGGTGGGCCGGACGCGGTCGGCCCTTTCTTTTTGCCTTGCCGACACCGTACAATGGACGGGAGGAGGCGAAGTAGATGAGACGTAAGGCATTGTTAGAACGGATGGGTGCGATTGGCCGCTCAGTCGCAGAGCATGATGGGACACTCATGCTCCTCGCGCTCGGTTCGATCGGGCTCGAGACGGATCGGCTCGACGACTATTCGGACCTCGATTTCTTCTTGATCGTCGAGGATGGGCATAAGGCCCGCTTTATCGACAATTTGGATTGGCTCGCCGTCGAGCCGCTGGCGTACCAGTTCCAAAACACGAAAGACGGACATAAGGTCATGTATGAGGACGGCATTTACGCCGAGTTCGCCGTGTTTGAAGTCGTTGAGATGCCTGGCATCGCCTACACGCCAGGCCGTGTCGTCTGGGAGCGGGACGAGGCGCTCCACGCCTTCGTAACGCCTAACGTCGTCACAGACGTCCCTGACGCCGCATATTGCTATGAAGAGGCGCTGACGAACCTATACGTCGGATTGCTCCGGGAACGACGTGGCGAGCGACTTGCGGGCTTTGAACTCATTCAAGTCGCGGCAATCAATAACGTGCTGAAGGCACATGGAGAGATGAGTGACCCGTTCAATCCGACGCGACGCGTCGAGACGAAGCATCCTGACGTGACTAGGCTCCTTGAGCAAGGGGTATTAGGCTATGGGCGTTCCGTCGAGGCGGCAGCTGCGATTCTCGGTTATATCGAGGCGCGTCATCCGGTGAACGCATCGTTGAAGCGAGAGATTGAGCGTTTGCTTGAAGCGTGAATGGTCGATTCGGAATGTGCTACATTTATAGAAGAGGTGATGAACATGGTGACACTATATGGCTATCCGCCATGCAGTACGTGTAAAAAAGCAGAGAAGTGGTTGAAAGAGAACGACGTCGAGTATACATACGTCCATATCGTCGAGGCGACACCGTCGAAAGATGAACTGGCCGAACTATGGAAACAGTCGGGTCTCCCGCTCAAAAAATTCTTCAATACGAGCGGCCAAGTATATCGAAACGAAGGCATCAAAGATCAACTGCCAAATTTATCAGAAGACGAACAACTCGAGCTTCTCGCGAGCAATGGTATGCTTTTAAAGCGTCCAATCGTGACAGATGGTCAAAAATCAACTGTCGGATTTTCAGAAAAGTCGTTTACAGACGTTTGGGGCGAAGTGCTATAATACTCGTGTGAGTCTAATTCATTTGAGGGGGAAGTTAAGATGAGCAAAGTACCTGCCAATCTACGTTATTCAAAAGAGCACGAATGGGTTGAAGTGAACGGAAGCGTGGCCCGCATCGGGATCACGGATTTCGCACAAAGCGAACTAGGGGATATCGTCTTTGTCGAACTTCCTGAAGTCGGCGGCACGATTTTACTCGATGAGCCGTTCGGTTCGG
Organism: Exiguobacterium sp. s7; assembly: GCF_018618195.1. Classification (NCBI taxonomy): domain Bacteria; kingdom Bacillati; phylum Bacillota; class Bacilli; order Caryophanales; genus Exiguobacterium; species Exiguobacterium sp. s7. The sequence continues at coordinate 27,682 of NZ_JACSLO010000002.1, forward strand.
TCGAGTCGGTCAAAACCGTATCAGAGTTGTACGCTCCAATCTCTGGAAAAATCACAGCGGTGAACGAATCACTCGCCGATTCACCAGAACTCGTCAACGAGGCACCGTTCGAAGGCGCTTGGATGATCGAAGTCGAGTTGAACGATGCGTCAGACGTCGACAAACTCATGTCAGCCGAAGAATACGAAGCGATGATTCAAGGCTAAACAAAACCCGGTTTCTCTTCACGAGAAGCCGGGCTTTTTTGTTCATTCGAAATCGAGGCGGTAATGATCAGGCTGGATGAGCGACGTCCGGTTGAACAGGCGGTAGAAGATGATTCCGAGCGTTATCGGGATGAGTCCGAACAAGACGATGACGAGCATGACGTTCCAGAGCGCGAACCCTCCCGGCATCAAATGCAAGGCGTTGATTGGCCCGATGAGGCCGGAGACGCCGAAACCGGCACTGATCGGCGTGCCTTCGATCCGAAGGATGCCTGCGAGCGCTCCGAGGATGGCCGCATTGGCGAGTACGGGCAACATCATGATCGGACGACGGACGAAGTTCGCCATTTGAATCTTCGGTGACCCGAGGAAGTGGGCGATCGACGTTCCCGTCGCGTTCATCTGCCAGCCGGCGATGGCGAGACCGAAGCCGGCGGCGACGACCCCTAAGTTGGCGGCCCCGGCCGCGACACCAGACAGACTGATCGCTGTGGCGATGCCGACCGTCGAGATTGGCGAGACGATGATGAGCGAGAACGCCATCGCGATCAACATACCCATCACAATCGGCTGCAGTTCCGTCATCGTCATAATGATCGTCCCGACGTATGTGGTGATTTGTGAGATGTAAGTGAGCAGGAACGCCCCGATTCCTCCGGCGACGACGATGACCGTCATCGGTAAGACGAGTACCGTGTATGTCTTCAAGCGTGGCGACAACTGCATGACGAGGAACGTCGCGAGAGCGGCCGTCACACCGGCCGTGATGACGTCACCGATTCCAGCCATGAGGAACGCCCCTTCTTCGATGCGGATGGCGCCGCTCCCGACTTGGGTCGCGATGCCGATCGTGCCGGCCTCGAGTGCCGAGCGTCCGAACTGCATGGCGACGGCGACACCGATGATGACCGGTAAGAGACGCATCGCGATTGTCGTCGCATCTAAGATGAACTGCAGTGACGGAACATAAGGTAAGATGGCTTTCGTTAATTCACCGAGCAAGGCGCTCGGGATGAGGGCGATGAGGATGGCAAGACTGAGGCCGTTCAAGACGTTCATCAAAAACTGTTTTCTGGTAAGCTTCTCTTCCGTCATTGGGGATTCACCTGTCCTTTTCTACTGGTATGCTGTTATGTACAAAAGCAATAAAGTTAATGACCATACTATGCCTCTTTCTAGCAAGCGTCAATATAAAATGTTGAAATGTTCAGAATTTTCCATTTGAGCACAACTTTTGAACCGACCGGTCCGGATTCATATACTTAGAGGAGAGGTGAGAACAATGATTACTGACGGATTCTTATATATATACGCCCCGATGTGCGGTACATGCGCCGTGGCCGAGCGGATGCTCTCGGTCGTCGAGGCCGTCGACCCCGAACTCCAGATTGAAAAGCGCGATGCCAACTTTATCCCGAACGAGCTCGAGGTGTATCAAGTCATGAGCGTCCCGGCGCTATTGAAGCTGGAAAATGGCCAAGTTCGCGATCGTTTGTATGCGTTTCAAAACGTCCAGCACGTCCTATCTTTCGTCAAATGAGATAGGATGATTAGAATAATCTGAAAATTTTAAATAATCAGTTGACACAGAAAGTTCACGAATGATATATTCATTACAACATCTTACTTGAACACAACATAGGTCGAGATTTTCCCGTCAGCAAGACGTTTTCGAACAACCGTTGCATGAGCTTACGCGATTTCAGGTGGACCTTCCCTTCGATTGTCCCCCAAAAAAATCAAGCGTCGGGGCACCGGTCGCGTAATTGCATGGTCCGTTCGAAGACCGAGTGATGATCGGGTAAAAATCCCCCATATAAGGATGAATGCTCTGATCGGGCAAAAGAGGTTCATCTATGGGTTGTCCTTCAGTGACTCAAGTTGCTACGTTCTGTGTCATCCTCGGATGGCACCTTTTTTAATTTGTCTGAAAAAAATAGTTTGACATGAAAATAATGTGTCGCTATGATAAAGCTAATCAAATACGCAACCACTCTTATCAAGAGAGGCTGAGGGACTGGCCCTATGACGCCCAGCAACCGCGGAGCAATCCGAAATGGTGCTAATTCCAGCAAGGTGTAAACCTTGGAAGATGAGAGCAATCGTTGTCCGTACCGATAAAGTACGCACGTTTGCTCAAACGTGCGTACTTTTTTTGTTGTCAGGAGGGAAATGGATTGATTCAACTACGCAATGTGGCCAAATGGTTCGATACGAAAAACGGTCGGGTCCAGGCGGTCGATGATGTGTCGCTTACCATCGAAAGCGGCGAAATTTTTGGAATAATCGGATATTCAGGGGCGGGGAAGTCGACGCTCATCCGCTTGCTCAACCGACTCGAGGCACCGTCTAGCGGTGAAATCGTGGTCGCCGGCAGCGAGCTGACGAAGCTCACGCCTAAGGAACTACGCGGGGTACGTAAAAACGTCTCGATGGTGTTCCAACACTTCAACCTATTATGGTCGCGCACGGTCGCTGAGAACATCAGCTTCCCGCTCGAGCTCATCGGGGTACCGGCCAGCGAACGCAAACGCCGCGTCCAAGAACTTGTCGAACTCGTCGGCTTAGGCGGACGGGAAGACAGCTATCCGTCGCAACTATCGGGCGGTCAAAAGCAGCGAGTCGGGATAGCCCGTGCGCTCGCTACGAATCCAGAAGTGCTCCTCTGCGATGAAGCGACGAGCGCACTCGACCCGAAGACGACCGATTCGATTCTCGAACTGCTCGTCAGCATCAATAAAAAGCTCGGATTGACGATCGTCCTCATCACCCATGAGATGCACGTCATCCAAAAGATTTGCCACCGCGTCGCCGTCATGGAGGCCGGGAAGGTCGTCGAGACCGGACAAGTCGCCGAGGTGTTCCAACATCCGGAACAGCCGATCACGAAAGAGTTCGTCAAACAGATCGGCGCGGTCGAAGACATGTCGCTCACGTTCGAGCACTTGAAAGCGCGTTATCCGAGCGGTCAAATCGTCAAGCTCAAATTCTTGAACGAGACGGCCGAGCAACCGATTCTGTCAGAAGTGTTGAAGCAACATGACATCGGCTTCAACATCATCGGCGGGAACGTGACGCAGTCACAAGTCGGTGCCCTCGGGACATTATTCATCCAATTGATCGGAGAGCCGGCTGAAGTCGAGCGGGCCATCGCCTCAATCCGGTCGCAGGCAGTGGAAGTGGAGGTAGAAAGCGATGTTTCCTAATGTAGATTGGCAAGTCATGCTCGAGCAAACGTGGGAGACGCTCTATATGACGCTCGTCGCCGGAGCCGCGACGTTCGTCATCGGTCTCGCCCTCGGGATGCTCTTATACGTCACGAACGAACCGCTCATGATGAAAAACCGTCCGATTTACACGGTCATCAGCGCAATCGTCAACGTGTTCCGGTCGATCCCGTTCATCATTTTGATCATCTTGCTCATCCCGTTCACGTTACTCGTCGTCGGGACGATGCTCGGATCGACGGCAGCGTTGCCGGCGCTCATCATCGGTGCGGCTCCGTTCTATGCGCGGATGGTCGAGCTCGCCCTTCGTGAAGTCGACCGCGGCGTCATCGAGGCGGCTGAATCGATGGGTGCGACAAAATGGCAAATCGTCTATAAAGTGTTGTTCCCAGAAGCATTGCCGGCCATCGTGTCAGGCATCACGGTCACGATCGTCGCGATCGTCGGTTATACGGCGATGGCAGGGGTCGTTGGGGGCGGGGGACTCGGGAACTTGGCGTTCCTCGAAGGGTTCCAGCGCTCACAGAGTGACGTCACGTTCGTCGCGACCGTCTTAATCTTGGTTATCGTCTTCGTCATCCAGTTCATCGGCGATCGACTCGTATCAGTAATTGACAAGCGTTCCGCTTGATCTAAATAGAAAATTTGGAGGGGTTTTATAATGAAATCATGGAAAACAGTACTCGGATTGACAGCAGCTTCAGCACTCACGATTCTCGCGGCTTGCGGCGGAGATTCAGAATCAGGTTCGGGCGATGACAAGACGCTCGTCGTCGGTGCGTCAAACGTCCCGCACGCTGAGATTTTAGAGCACATTCAAGACGACTACGAAGAGAAGGGCTATACGCTCGAAATCAAGAAGTTCCAAGACTACGTCCTCCCGAACAAAACGCTCGCGGACGGCGAACTCGACGCGAACTACTTCCAACACGAGCCGTACCTCGAGTCGCAAATGGCTGAGAACAAAGACTACAAATTCGCATCAGCCGGCGGCGTCCACATCGAGCCGATCGGTGTCTACTCACAAGACTACAAATCACTCGATGAGCTGCCAGAAGGCGCTGAAATCATCATGAGTTCGTCAGTCGCTGACCACGGACGAATCCTCACGATGCTCCAATCAGAAGGCTTACTCACGCTCGCAGAAGGCAAGACGACGGACGCGACGGTTTCAGACATCGTCGACAATCCGAAAAACTTGGAGTTCAAGACGGACGTTGAAGCGGCACTTCTCCCGCAAGCGTTCAACAACGGTGAAGGGGACGCGGTCCTCATCAACACGAACTACGCGATCGATGCCGGCCTCAACCCGCTCGAAGACGCGATCGCCCTCGAAGGCGAAGACTCACCTTACGTCAACTTGATCGTCACACGTGAAGGCGACGAAGACGACGAGCGCGTCAAGGCACTCCTTGAAGTTCTCACGTCAGAAGAGACACAACAGTGGATCTTGGACGAATACAAAGGTGCAGTCGTACCGGTCAAACAATAATTGTCGTCAAGGCTCGGGACATCCCGGGCCTTTTTTGTTTGGAGTAGTTTTGACGCACCAATAGAAGTACACTACATATATGTAGAAAAAGGGGGGATCCGGATGAACATACGACACATTCATCCGCTGACGCTGGGTGTCTTATTTGGTACATTTTTTGCCCGGCTGTCGACATTTTTTGTTATGCCGTTTTTTGCGATTTATCTTGCGACGCTTGGCTTCTCGGCGAGTGTCATCGGGACGGTGTTCGCCATCTCGGCGCTATCGGGGTTGTTCATGAGCTTTTTCGGGGGCACGCTGTCTGACCGCTATGGGCGCAAACAGTTGATGCTCATCGGGATCGCCTTGAACGCGATCACGTTCAGCGGGTTCGCGCTCGTGACGGAATTATTTTGGTTTTACATGTTCTCGGTACTTATGGGCGTGTCGCGGTCGTTCCTCGAACCGGCGTCCCGCGCGCTCATCAGCGACACGACGCAACCGGACCAGCGCGTCATCGTCTACAATGTCCGCTACTTTTTAATCAATATCGCGGCGGCGATCGGTCCGTTGCTCGCGGTCGTGTTGTCGCTCACCGGGGCGAAGAGCGCCTTCTTCGTCGTCACGGGCGTCTATGTGTTATACGGTCTCGTCATCTCGACGCTGTTCCGGAAATATCCGTTCGAGGAAGGGGACGGCGTCAAAGTCCGGCCGCGCTTGACGGAGACGTTCCGTGTGTTACAACAAGATAAGACGTTCCGCTACGTCATCATCGGGATGATTTTCGCCATCATCGGCTATAGTCAGTTCAATGCGACGTTGCCGCAGTTCATCGCGTTCCATGACGGCTTCAGTGATGGCTCACGTTTGTTCGCCTATCTGTTGACGGTCAATGCGATCACCGTCCTCGTCGTCCAATATCCGATCATGCGCTTCGGGATTCGCGTGTCGCCGATCAAGTCACTCTTTTTCGGCGTCGGGACGCTGTCGACGGGGCTCCTGCTCATCGGTTTTGCGACCGAGACGTGGGTGTTGTTCATCGCGATGGTCATCTTCACAATCGGTGAGGTGCTTATGTTCACGATGACGGACGTATTGACGGACGAATTGGCACCGGCTCATCTGCGCGGGACGTATTTCGGGGCGATGGGGTTGACGGCGCTCGGTCAGACGATCGGCCCCGTCATCGGTGGGGTGTTGCTCGATGGGTTTGATAACGCCGCGTTGCCAGTGTTTGGAAGCTTGGCCGTGTTGACGGCTTGCGGCGCCTTCTTCTTCGCCGGCGCCTTGAAAGAACGGAAAGCAAGTTTGGCCTTAATCGAGGAAAAAGTTGGATTAAGTCTTGATTTCCCGATATTCTCATTCTCAACATTTAAGTTTTATTGAGAATGAATAATAAGGTGAGTCGCTTGAAATAAAAAATTGCCTAGATTAAGATTAGAATATATCTAATCTACGCCAAAAATGGCGAGAAAACGGAAGGGGTATCCGAATGTCTAACGTACCACACATGAAAATTGATGACCTCCGCGTCTCAATCGAAGGAAAAGAGATCGTCAAAGGTCTTAATCTTGAAATTAAAGGTGGCGAAATTCACGCCATCATGGGTCCTAACGGGACGGGTAAATCTACACTCGCATCGGCACTTATGGGACATCCATTGTATGAAGTAACAGGCGGAAGCGTCGATTTGAACGGCGAAGACGTACTCGACATGGAAGTTGACGAGCGCGCGCAAGCCGGAATGTTCCTCGCGATGCAGTATCCTGCTGAAATCAGTGGTGTCACGAATGCCGATTTCTTGCGTTCAGCAATCAACTCACGCCGCGAAGAAGGACAAGAAATCTCACTCATGAAGTTCATCCGTGAACTCGATGCGAAAATGGACGTCCTCGAGATCCCTTCAGCAATGGCACACCGCTATTTGAACGAAGGCTTCTCAGGCGGAGAGAAAAAACGTAACGAGATTCTTCAAATGATGATGATTAAACCGAACATCGCCATCCTCGATGAAATTGACTCAGGTCTCGACATCGATGCGCTCAAAGTCGTCGCCAAAGGCGTCAACGAAATGCGCAACGAAGAGTTCGGCTGCTTGATCATCACGCACTATCAACGTCTCCTTAACTACATCGAGCCAGACTTTGTTCACATCATGATGGACGGTAAAATCGTCATGTCAGGTGGCAAAGAGCTTGCACAACGACTCGAAGCAGAAGGTTACGACTGGGTGAAGCAAGATCTTGGAATGACAGTAGACACAGAAGCGTAAGGAGGCTGTACGATGACCGTACAATTTGAATTGGATGCACAAGCAGTAGCGGCACGTGCAGAGGCGCTCGGTGGACCGGCATTTATGGTCAACCGTCGCAAAGAAGCAGCAGAACTTGCGCCGACTCTCGCCTTGCCAAAAGTTGAAAAGATCAAGATTGATAAATGGGACTTCGTCTCTGGAGACGTCGAGCTCACGAAGCACGACGGCTTGACGCCTGAAATCGAAGCACTTCTTGGAGACCACCGTACAAACGTGCTCGTTGAACGCAACGGTCATGTGGTCTACAACGAACTCGTGACGCCAGAAGGTGTCCTCTTCATGGGTATCAACGAAGCGATGGAACAACATCCGGACCTCGTCGAGAAGTACTTCATGACGGAAGGTGTCCGCGTGGACGAAGAACGTTTGTCTGCGTTGAACGCTGCCCTCATGAACGGTGGTGCGTTCCTATACGTACCGAAGAACGTCCAGTTGAAAGACCCGCTCCAAGCCATCTTCACGATGGAACAAGCGAACGGCGCGCTCTATCACCACACGATCATCGTCGCGGACGAAGGCAGTGAAGTGACGTATGTCGAGAGCTTCCTCTCGAACACGAACGAGCCGCACACGGTCAACGCCGTGACAGAAGTGTTCGCAGCCGCGAACGCGAAAGTCGTCTTCGGTGGCGTCGATCAGCTTGCTGAGTCGGCCCTCTCGTTCATGAACCGCCGTGGTGTCGTCTATGAGAACGCACGCCTTGAATGGGCGCTCGGTCACATGAATGACGGCAACTCGCTCGTCGAGACGAAGACACACCTCGTCGGAGACAACACGTTCTCAGACACGAAAGCCGTCACGGTCGGTCGTGGCGCACAGAAACAAAACTTCAACATCCGGACGGACCATTTCGGGAAGTCGTCAGAAGGGTTCATTTTGATTCACGGTGTCCAAAAAGACTCGGCCACGGCCATCTTCAGCGGGACATCGATGATTCACCATGGCGCTTCGAAATCGAACGGCGTTCAAACGGAACGTGTCCTCATGTTGTCTGAAAAGGCACGTGGCGACGCGAACCCGATTCTCCTCATCGATGAGGACGACGTCATGGCCGGTCACGCCGCTTCGGTCGGACGCGTCGACGACGTGCAGCTCTACTACTTGATGAGCCGCGGTCTGTCGCGTAAAGAAGCCGAACGTTTGATCATTCACGGATTCTTGAACCCGGTCGTCGAGCAACTCGCGATCGAGTCGGTCAAAGACCGTCTCCGTGAAGTCATCGAAGGGAAAGTACGTTAAGATGATCGATGCCTCGATTCGTAAACAGTTCCCGATTTTAGATCAGGAAATCAACGGTCATCCGCTCGTCTATCTCGACAGCGCGGCGAGCTCCCAAAAACCGCTTGCTGTCATCGAGGCGATCGAGGATTACTATCGCCGCATCCACTCGAACGTGCACCGGGGCGTCCATACGCTCGGGACGCACGCGACGGATGCGTATGAAGGGGCGCGGGAGCGCGTCCGTTCATTCATCAACGCCGCCGTCCCGGAAGAGATCATCTTCACACGCGGGACGACGACGGCGATTAACCTCGTCGCGTCAAGCTACGGGGATGCCAACGTCGAAGCGGGGGACGAGATCGTCCTCACGCCGATGGAGCATCACGCCAATTTGATTCCGTGGCAACAGCTCGCCAAGCGTAAAGGGGCCAAACTCCGTTACGTCGAATTGACGCCGGACGGTCGAGTCACGCTCGACGCGGTCCGTGCCGTCTTGTCGGACCGGACGAAAATCGTCGCCATGAGTCACGTCTCGAACGTGCTCGGTACGATCAACCCGATTGCCGACGTGGCGAAGCTCGCCCACGAGAAAGGCGCGGTCATGGTCGTCGATGCGGCGCAAAGCGCACCGCACCGTAAACTTGACGTGCAAGCACTCGACTGCGACTTCCTCGCCTTCTCAGGCCATAAGATGCTCGGTCCGACCGGGATTGGGGTCTTATACGGGAAGAAACAGTTGCTTAAAAACATGGAGCCGGTCGAATTCGGTGGCGAGATGATCGATTATGTCGACTTGTATGAGTCGACATGGAAAGACATCCCGTACCGGTTCGAAGCAGGGACGCCGATCATCGCCGGCGCCGTCGGTTTGGCAGCGGCCATCGACTTTTTAGAAGACCTCGGTCTCGAGAACGTCGAAGCCCACGAACGGGCGCTTGCGACGTACGCCATCGAACAGATGCGGACAATCGAAGGTATCCAAATCTTCGGGCCAGAGGAACGGGTCGGACTCGTCACGTTCAACTTAGGTGACGTGCACGCCCACGACTTAGCGACCGTCTTGGATATGCAAGGCATTGCGGTCCGGGCCGGCCACCATTGTGCTCAGCCGCTCATGCGTCTCCTGAAGCAATCATCGACAGCCCGAGCGAGCTTCTACTTGTACAATACGAAAGAAGAAGTCGACCGCTTCATCGAAGGGCTACGTCAAACGAAGGAGTATTTCAATTATGAGTTTTAACAATCTCGACATGTTGTACCGACAGGTCATCATGGATCATTATAAAAACCCAAGAAACCGTGGCGTCATCGAAGATGGCGTGACGATCGACTTGAACAACCCGACATGCGGGGATTCACTCCGACTCCAACTCCAAGTCGAGGATGGAATCGTGAAAGATGCCAAGTTTGAAGGGGAAGGCTGTTCGATCAGTCTCGCCTCGGCATCGATGATGACTCAAATCGTGAAGGGCAAGTCTGTTGACGAGGCACTCCAATTGGCCAACATCTTCTCGGAGATGGTCCAAGGGAAAGACTACGATACAGACACGTTCGACCTAGGCGACATCGAAGCGTTGTCTGGCGTCTCAAAGTTTCCGGCTCGCATCAAGTGCGCCACGCTCGCGTGGAAAGCGCTTGAAAAGGGAGTCGACGAGGAAGCGTAAGTAGAAGGAGGAGACCGATATGGCGAAAAACATGCCTGACATTGGCGATTATAAATATGGCTTCCATGACCGAGACATCTCGATTTTCCGTTCAGGCCGCGGCTTGACGAACGAAATCGTAGAGACGATCTCGCGCATGAAAGAAGAACCGGCATGGATGCTCGAGTTCCGTTTGAAATCACTCGAACAGTTCCGCAAAATGCCGATGCCGACATGGGGCGGCGATCTCACGGCACTCGATTTCGATGAGATCACGTATTATGTCAAACCGTCTGAAAAGACAGAGCACTCGTGGGACGAGGTTCCTGAAGAAATCAAACGTACGTTTGACAAGCTCGGAATCCCGGAAGCGGAGCAAAAATACTTGGCAGGCGTTTCGGCTCAGTATGAGTCTGAAGTCGTCTATCACAGCATGCAAGAAGACTTCGAAGCGAAAGGTGTCGTCTTCAAAGATACAGACACGGCGCTTAAAGAAAATGAAGACCTCTTCCGTGAGTATTTCGGAAAATTGATTCCGCCGACGGACAACAAGTTCTCGGCACTCAACTCGGCTGTTTGGTCAGGTGGCTCGTTCATCTACGTACCAAAAGGCGTGAAGCTCGAGCAACCGCTCCAAGCTTACTTCCGCATCAACTCGGAGAACATGGGTCAGTTCGAGCGGACGCTCATCATCGTCGACGAGGGCGCATCTGTCCATTACGTCGAAGGATGTACAGCACCGGTCTACACGACGAACTCACTTCACTCAGCGGTCGTTGAGATTTTCGTCAACAAAGACGCGTATTGCCGTTATACGACGATTCAAAACTGGGCGAACAACGTCTACAACTTGGTCACGAAGCGTGCCGTCTGTGAAGCGGGTGGATCGATGGAGTGGATCGATGGTAACATCGGTTCGAAACTCACGATGAAATACCCGGCCGTCATCTTAAAAGGTGAAGGCTCACGCGGTATGACGCTCTCAATCGCCCTCGGCGGTAAAGGGCAGCACCAAGATGCCGGCGCGAAAATGATTCACCTCGCACCGAACACGTCATCTTCAATCGTCTCGAAGTCGATTTCGAAACAAGGCGGAAAAGTCTCGTATCGCGGTATCGTCCACTTCGGCCGTAAAGCGAAAGGCGCACGTTCGAATATCGAATGTGACACGCTCATCATGGACAACGAGTCGACGTCGGACACGATCCCGTACAACGAGATCTTGAACGATCAAGTCTCACTCGAGCACGAAGCGAAAGTCTCTAAAGTGTCAGAAGAGCAACTCTTCTACCTCATGAGCCGTGGAATCTCGGAAGAAGAAGCGACGGAAATGATCGTCATGGGCTTCATCGAGCCGTTCACGAAAGAATTGCCAATGGAATATGCCGTCGAAATGAACCGTCTCATCAAGTTCGAGATGGAAGGATCAATCGGGTAATCTATTCATGTAACCAGCGAAGCGTAGCTTCGCTGGTTTTTTGTATAATCAAATGAGGAGGTGCGTGTCGAGTGAAGCGATTTCAGTTAAAGAGCAAAACATTAATGGCGTTCATGCATCAGATTCTTGTGCGGTGTCCTCGATGTGAGCAGCGCGCCGACATAATCGTTCATGAAGAGGTACGTCTTAGTTGTCTGGCCTGTGGGTACGTACGGATGTATTCGGATCAAGGCATACGGGTAGAAAGAGGCGCCTACGATCCTTTCTTTAGACTTCCACTTTATTTACAGACGAACTGCTGTGGTCATATCCTATGGGCTTATAACCAGGAGCACCTCGCGTATATGAGACAGTACGTGGAAGCAGATATTCGGACGAGCGACGGCGCGAACCGAAGTATGGAGAGTCGCTTGCCCAAGTGGATGAAGCAAAAACATAATCGAGAAGACGTGTCGCGGGCAATCAAGCGCTTAGAGATCGTATATGAGAAGGGATGAACCGGGATGGACCGACAAAAACGGCTACATGAAATTGAAAAGCGGCAATTGACATCCGTGATGAACAAGACGAAGTGGGAGGAACTGAGACGAGCGGTGGCACCTGAATGCTTATCTGAAGCGCCTTATCAAATCAAATATGTATTAGAAGACACACCAAGTCCTGAATTTTTATCGAAGACGGCTGATCTCTCAAGTGATTGGGATGATGGCTTTCCTTATCCGACCGCTTCAATCGAATGGATGCGGATTCTACCTATCGTCAAAGAAGCTCGTGGTTCTATCATGGAACCAGAGATTCATGATGTAACCGATAAATTTCATCACATATTGAGACGACTAAAGATACCTTTTGTAATGGAAGGTGAGATTATTTGTATTTTTGGTTATGTTCGAGATACGGGGATTTTCGAAAGAGAGGAGAATTAAAACATGTATGAAGATATAGGTGGCGGACGAGTCGAAATCACGGACCGGTTAACGGAGTCAGAAGTACTTGAACTCATACAGTTGGAAACCCTGCACACGATTCAATTCTCTGATGTTGTATCACAAGAAACGTTTATGTTATTAGAAGCGCATCTCTTTTCAAAACGTGATGACATCGTGTTGCGTGCACATAGCTTTGATTTTGCACGGTGCGACTTATCTAATCTTGCGTATGTCCCGTCAGTAAGAAGGTTATATGTTGACGTTGATCGTAGAATAACGAATTTAAACGTCATTCATCAGCTTCGTTCGTTAACTGAACTCGTGTTACACGTCTATCGATTAGAAAGTTTAGACATTTTAGACGGTGTGACAGAGCACCTGATTGACCTCTCGATCGGGGCGACGAAGTCGACGAAGCCCGATTTATCGGTGATTAGTCGATTCTCGAGACTAAAACGTTTGCGCATAGAAGGACATACGAAAGGCATCGATGTGTTGAGGAGACTCCCTCAATTAGAAGAGCTGACGTTACGGTCGGTACGATTACATAACTTTTCTTGTTTAGGCGGTCTTGAAAAACTGACAACACTGAACATCCTATTAGGCGGGACACGCGATTTGACGGCACTTTCCTCATTAAAAGCGCTACAACATTTGGGGTTGCGGCACATTCGGGGATTAGAAGATTTATCCGTCATTTCTGAATTGCTCGAGTTGCGAACACTTCATTTACAGTCGCTTCGTCGTGTTCAACAATTACCTGATGTTAGTAAACTTTATCACTTGAAAAGAATAGAAATCGAACATTTACAAGGCCTGATCAATCTTTCAAGCTTAGGTGAAGCACCCTCGTTACGACAATTTTTCCCATTTTTCTGCGAAGCATATGCAATTCAAAGATTATGTACCTCTTTTAGAAAACCCGATTGTGGAGGAAGTAGTGGTCGATTTTGGTAGCGTGCGTCGGAATGACGAATTTACAGAAATGATGAACCAGTACGGGAAGGTTGAGATCAGTGATTGGGATTAACGCATTCTAGCATATGGCGAGTACGAGAGGATTCAAAAATATGGTATATTTGAATAAAATTGAACACATACATTCAAAGAAAGTCAGGTGAAGCCATGCAACTCTCCATCCGAGCTACAGGCGAACACGTAGAAGTCTTGTCCTATTTGCTTGCTAAAAATCCAAACAATATATATGAACGCACTGAAAACGGTCATCTCGTCCGGATGTTCTTTAACCGCTTTGAGGCTGAACATGTAGACGTCACATTTTTCGTAACGCCCGACCCAATCGAACTTTCACGTAACAATGCTGGCCAATACGATATTACTTCATACATAAATGACCGAGAATTTGCCGTCAGCAGTATTTTTTGCTCGTTATTACGAACGGCCCTCGGCACGGCGCTCAACGGTAAACCAAAACCAGAATATGCGGAATGGGTCAATCATTCGTTTCCGTTACACATTTCTGTTGGGCCGATTGCGAGTGCATTAAGTGATGGAGCCATTCGTGAGTTGTTCGAACCACTCGGTTATCAGGTGGAGTTCGTCTATAGCGAGACAACCGACGATTTAGATTTAACGAAGAAACACTCTGCCCGAATGCTACAATTGTCAGGCATGACGACACTTCAATCGGCATTGCGACAATTGTATGTTTTGATTCCTGTCATGGACAATTATAAGCATTATTTTATCGATGAGAAAGAAATTGAAAAACTCAAACGTTACGGGGAAGGATGGTTAGATTCTCATCCACAACGTACATATATTTTGAAACAAGCATTGCGCTTCAAAGACGTATATCGTCTCTTAGAAGAGGAGCCGGTAGCTAAAGTACAAAAAGCGGATCACCAGCGGTTGAACGACCTGCGTTATGAGGCAATCATCGGAAAAGTGAGCGCCTTACCAGAGCGTCGTGTCGTCATTGATATGGGTGCCGGAGAAGGGAAGCTTGCGAGCAAACTTGGTTTTGTGCCTGGGATTGAACTGATTTATGCGGTCGAACCGTCTGAGCGTGAGCGACTCAAGGCATTAAAACGTTATGAAAAAAATGCCGAAGATAAAACATTTAATCAACCGGTGTCGATGTTCGGTTCGCTGTTTTATGTGGATGACCGATTACGCGGAGCGGACGTCTTCATTCTTTGTGAGGTCATCGAACATATCGATGAAGATCGTATTCCTAAGATGATGGCCACACTTCTCGATACGTACCGACCGAAGTCACTCTTCGTGACGACACCAAATCGAGAGTATAACAAGGTGTATGGGCTCGATTCGTCATATCGACACCCGGATCACCGCTTCGAGTGGACGAGGTCAGAGTTCATGTCTTTTTGTGAGACGCAAGCAGCGCTGTTCGGTTACTCGTGTACGTTCAGTGGGATAGGCGAAAACCATCCGACGTTTGGAGAGCCGACTCAACTCGCCGAGTTTACAAGAAAGCAGGTGTTATAATGCGGATTCAACTTCCTTATGCGGGAATTGTATTATTGGTCGGACCGTCTAATAGCGGAAAGTCGACATGGCTCAAACAATTAATCGAAGACGAAACGATTCGTCCGAGCGAAGTCGTCAGTTCGGATGATTACCGGAAACTTGTCGGGGATGTCGAGCATATCGATTGGAAAGGACATCCGCCGGACGAAGCTGACACGCTTTATGAAGCGTATCAAGACATATCCACAGAGGCGTTTGCGCTGATGACTTCACTCATCGAAGCAAGGGCGCGACTCAATAAACTGACGATAATCGACGCGACACACCTCTATGCGTCTGACCGTAAAACTTATATCGAATTGGCACGACGGTTGCATCAACCTATCTACGCGCTAGTCTTAGACGTCGAACAACACACATTACTTGAGCGTGATCAACAACGCGATTTCCCTCGTGGGGGGCGACGTGTAAAACAACAAGTTCAAGTGTTCAATCGGGAAAAGCGCTCGATGAAACGCGAAGGATTCGACCAACTTCACATCGTTGCAGACGTTGAGAAAGTCGAACTTGTGCGCCAAATGAATAATCCTCTCCATATATCGGCGGATCATGGGATTGATGTGATTGGGGACATTCACGGATGTTTCGATGAGTTCATCGAGTTGCTCGGACGCTTAGGATACATCCAAAACGAAGAAGGGTTATACGTACATCCAGAAGGACGCACCTTCTTGTCACTTGGAGATATTACGAGTCGCGGTCCGAAGTCACTTGACACCATTTTGTTCTTCATTCGGCACGTCGAAGCGGGTGTTGCGAAAATGATTGATAGTAATCATGGCTGGAAAGTGTTGCGCTGGCTCGAAGGACGAAACGTTACGATGAAGCATGGGGATGAGCTATTTGTGGAAGAACTCCATGCATTCGAAGAGGAGAATGGCGCAGAATTAACGGAGGCGTTAAAGTCTTCAATGAAGCGCCTGCTAAAACATGCACCCTCTCACTATGTTCTGACCAAGCACGATATTCCGACAGCAGTCTGTGTCCATGCCGGTATTCGAGACGAGTTCATTGGTAAGTCCTCTCGAGAGATTAGTGATTTTTGTCGCTACGGTGACAATGATGGATTTGATGACGCAGGTAAGCCGATTCGAAAAGATTGGACGGTGCATCATCGCTCGAACAAGTTAATCATTTGGGGACACGATCCGCGTCCACGTCCACTACGTCTCAATCAAACCATTAATATCGATCAAGGTGTGGTTTTTGGTGGGCGCTTGACGGCATTTCGTTATCCGGAACAAACCATCGTTCAAGTGGAAGCAAAGCAAGATTATGCACAAGTCGATGACAATCCGCTCGCGATGCTAGAAGCGAAACGATTAGACCCACCAAATATCGGGAAGTTTATGAATGGCTATACGGTAGAAACGGAAGCCATCGGTGCAGTAAAGGTCTCGAAAGAAACAGCATTACCGTCCATTGATCTCGTATCACATCATACCGTCCCGCTTGAAGAGTTGGTTTACATTCCACCGACGATGAGCCCGACACCGAAGCCAGCTGCTGAGGAGGGTTATCTCGAGCACCCAAACGAAGCGATTGCCTATTATCGAGAACTTGGGATTACGCGACTGATCGCTGAGAAAAAGCATATGGGGAGTCGTGCAATTCTACTTCTATTTAAGAATGAGGATGCTGCAGAGCAAGCGATTGGCCGACGAACGAAGGGGATCATTTATACGCGTTCAGGTAGACGGTTCTTTGAATCTGAGCAAGAGCTTGAAGTCGTTACGCGACTTCATCAGTCGTTGACATCAAACGATTACTTCGCGTCGCATCAAACAGAGTTTGTCTTACTTGATGCCGAAATCCTGCCTTGGAATTTGAAAGCGAGAGAGTTGATTCGTCATCAGTATGCTCACGTCGCTGAGCAAGCGTTACTCGATCGAGAGCAATTAAAACGTTCGCTCGAGTCAGCTGTAGACCGCGTGGATGGCGTTCGTGAATGGTATAGAGAAGTGAGTCAAAAGCTGGAACAAGCCGAGACATTTAAACAGGCGTTTCAAACGTATTGTTGGGACGTTGAAGATCTTAACGCGATTAAGATTGCACCTTTCCATGTGTTGGCACATAGCGAAGAAACGTTTTTTGATAAGACGCATGAATGGCATATGACCATGAATCAGAGATTTTCAGAAATGGATGAACTGTTTTTAGCGACCGATTATAGAATCATTGAAGATGCCGAGACTGAAACTGATGTGATTGAATGGTGGAAAACGATGACTGAAGACGGTCACGAGGGAATCGTCATCAAACCAGAGCGGTTTTTGACGCAAGTTGAAGGGAAACTGATTCAACCTGCGATCAAAGTACGTGGTCGGAAGTACTTATCCATCATCTATGGAATGGATTATTTAGAACCTAACAACTTGAAGCGATTAAAAAAACGGAACGTCTCGAAGAAACAAAAGCTCGCCTTGCGTGAATTTGCACTTGGGATAGAAGGTGTGAAACGTTTTGTGGAGCGAGAATCGCTCGAAAGGTATCATGAATGCGTTCTGGCGACACTTGCGATGGAAGCCGAGCCAGTTGATCCAAGACTATAAAGATTAGGGAGGAATGATTGAATGGAAACGATTGATCCAAAAGACATCACCCGCATCGCCGTCGTCGGCGCCGGCTGGGTCGGTATCAGTTTCGCCTATCAACTGTCGATGGCGGCGCTCTGTGAAGAGCTCGTCTTGATCGACTCGAACCACGCCAAGGCCGAAGGGGAGGCGATGGACCTCAACCATGGCATCTCGTTCGCCCCGAGCCCGGTCCGCATTTGGGCGGGGGAGTACGCGGACTGCCGTGACGCCGATATCGTCGTCATCACGGCCGGTGCTGCTCAAAAGCTCGGTCAGACCCAGATGGACCTGGCTGCACAAAACGCGGTCGTCGTCCGTGACGTCACGAAACAAGTCATGGCGAGCGGATTCGACGGCATCATCGTCGTTGCGACGAACCCGGTTAACGTCATGGCGCACGTCGCCTGGAAGGCGTCCGGCTTGCCAAAGCACCGCGTCATCGGTTCGGGTACGGTGCTTGACACGGCCCGTCTTCGTTATAAGGTCGGTGAGTACTTCGACTTGTCTTCACGGAACTGCCACGTCTATTACATGGGCGAGCATGGCGCCGGGGGATTCGTCGCCTGGGACAATGCCCGCATTTATGGGAAGTCGATGAAGCAGTTACTTGAGGAGAATGAATCGTACCGCCAAGAAGATTTGGACGCCATCTATCAAGACGTCCGCGATGCGGCGAATCAAATTATCGAATATAAGAGCGCGGCGTACTACGCGATTGGGCTCGGTCTCCTCCGGATCGTTCGCGCCATCGTCCGGAACGAGAACTCCGTCGTGACGATCGGTGCTCATCTCGACGGAGAATACGGTGCCTCTGGGCTCCATATCGGCGTACCGGCCTTGATCGATCGGACCGGTATCCGCCAAATCGTCGAGATCGAACTGACGAACGAGGAACAACAACAGTTCGACGCCTCGGTCGGACGGATTCGTCAAGCGATCGACAAGATTGAATCGAGTTCATAAAAAAGGCCCGGCTGCGATTGCAGCCGGGTTTGTCGTTACGAAGCCTTCTTCTCGGCGACGTCTTTCTTATAATATTTCTCGGACGTGAAGAACTCGGTCGTCAAGCGCTTCACTTCACCGCTCAACATCAAGACGGCGATCATGTTCGGGATGAGGATCATCGCGAGCATGAAGTCGAGGAAGTTCCAAATCATTTGGGCGCCGCCGATCGCACCGATGACGATTGAGGCGATATAGACGACTTTCATCAAGAATCCGGCCTTCAACCCGAACAAGTACTCGGCTTGGCGCGACCCGTAAAAGATGATGACGATGATCGTCGACAAGACGAAGAAGATGAGCGAGATCGTGACGAGCAGGCTACCCGTGTAACCGAAGTACTGTTGGAATGCGATCGTCGTCAGAGCGGCCGGGTCGTTCATGGCGCCGGCCTCTGTCCATACACCGGAAGACAAGACGACGAACGCCGTCGTGCTACAGATGATGAGCGTATCGATGACAATCCCGATCACGGCCCAGAAGCCTTGACGAACCGGATGATCCGTTTGGGCGGCCGCGTGGGCGATTGGTGCCGTCCCGAGTCCAGCCTCGTTCGAATACAGACCGCGGGCGAAGCCCCAACGAATCGTCTCAGCAATCGCGGCACCGGCGAAACCGCCAAGGGCAGCCATCGGTTGGAATGCGTACGAGAAGATGAGCCCGAGTACTTCCGGGATTTGCGAGAAGTTCATCAAGACGATGATGAACCCGGCACCGACATAGACGAGCGCCATCGCCGGGACGATAACCTCCGTCACTTTGGCGATCCGCTTCACTCCGCCGAAGACGACGAGCGCGACGAGGCCCGCGACGATGAGTCCGGTCACGAGCGTATTGCCGTCGAACGTCTCGCGGACGGCCGAACTGACGGCGTTGCCTTGGACCATGATACTCGGAATGAGTTCAATCATGAGGGCGAAGGCGAACCAGGAAGCGAGCCATTTCAACTTCAAGCCTTTGGCCATATAGTAGACGGGACCGCCGACAAATTCCCCGGCCTCGTTTTTCTCGCGGTAACGGACAGCGAGGACGCTCTCCGAGAACTTGATGGCCATCCCGACGACGGCGATGACCCACATCCAGAAGATGGCACCGGGACCACCGAACATGATGGCAGCCGGGACCCCGATGATGTTGGCGGCACCGATTGTCGACGACAAGGCCGACGTGAGTGCTTGGCGGGGACTGATGTCGCCTTCGCCTTTTGGTTTTTTAAAGACACTGCCTAACGTTTGTTGCAATATGTATATCGGGTATCGAAATTGGAAGAACCCTAGACGAATCGTCAAATAAAGTCCAGACAAGACAAGTAATGAGATGATTGGCACTCCCCATAGCCAATCCGAAAACGTCGTCACCATATTCACAAGTTGTTCCACATCACCACTCCTATCCATTATTTTACTTAAATATTATTTCCTAACTGTAGCGTCATTAAACCTGTTATTTCACATACAAGGAGGAATACATGCATGAAACAAGCACAACATCTCATCGTATCGGGTCGTGTCCAAGGGGTCGGTTTCCGCTACTTCGCTCAAGCGACAGCGCTTGAATACGGCATCACGGGTTGGGTTCGGAACTTGAATGACGGGACGGTCGAACTTCAAATCGAAGGAGACGCGGAGAGACTCGAATCTTATAAACGTGCTTTATATGACGGCAATCGTTTTGTCGGGGTCGAACGCATCGAAGCCGAAGAGGCGACGATCGAATCCTTCCGGAAATTCGATATCCGTTATTGACCATTTCTCTCATAAAGAGCAATCCTTCCTCATTTACTCGCCGATAATTTGTAAAATGAGGGAACGGTTCCATATGAAAAATCCACATTTCAAAAAAATAAACATCATTTTTAAGGATAGGGTGGTCAAAAAAATGAAAGTGTGTATAATGAAATAGACCAAGCGCTTTATTGTCAGAAAATTTAGTCATTTGATTCATTGGGTAACACGGAAGGTATTACATGTATGTGGAGGTAGTTGTATGAAAAAATCGACATTATTCCCGTTAGCGTTCACGATTTTCGCATTATTCTTCGGGGCCGGGAACTTGCTGTTCCCACCGATGCTAGGTGCGATGGCAGGACAGAACCTCGTCCCAGCCCTAGTCGGCTTCGTCATTACCGGCGTCGGGCTACCATTACTCGCGCTCTTCGCAGTCGCGCGGGTCGGCGGTGGGTCTGACCAAATCGCTCGGTATATTCCGAAGCGTCTTGCTCTCGTCTTGACGGGATTAATGTACGTGGCAATCGGGCCGTTCTTCGGGATTCCTCGGACGGCAGCCGTCACGTATGAGATGGGAGTCGTACCGTTCCTCGGTGCGCCATCTACGCTCACGCTCGCAATCAGTTCAACTGTCTTCTTCGGATTAACGTTCTTCTTGACGTTACGCGCTCAAAAATTGATTGAAATCATCGGACGCATCATCACACCAATCCTCTTGCTCTTGCTTGCGGCAATCGGAATCACGAACCTCGTGGCTCCACTCGGGAAGCCGGTCGCACCAGCAGAAGGATATGAGACATGGATCGGTGCGCTCGGGGAAGGTTTCAAACAAGGTTACTTGACGATGGACGTCTTCGGCGCACTCGTCTTCGGTGCCATCGTGCTCGTCACGCTCAAAGCGAACGGTATGACAGACCAAAAAGAAGCGTCTTCGCTTCTCCGCTCGTCAGGCTTACTTGCCGTCACATGTTTGATGCTCGTCTATATCTCGCTCGGATCGATCGGAGCGAATATGACGGGTCAAACGGGGACGACAGATGGCGCAAGCTTGCTTCAAGCGTTCGCCGGTTCTTCATTCGGACAAGTCGGAATGCTCGCACTTGGGGCAGCAGTCTTCCTCGCTTGTTTGACGACAGCGGTCGGGCTCATCACTGAGTTCTCACGCTTCATCAGCAACACGTTCGAATCACTCAAGTATTATCAGGTCGTTATCGCGACGACGTTGTTCGGCTATCTCATCTCACTCGTCGGACTCGGTACGTTGATTCAAATCGCGGTACCGCTTCTCACGCTCTTGTATCCGGTCATGATCGCACTCGTTCTCGTGTCGATCACGGAACGGATTCAACGCAACCCTCACGTCGCCATGAAGGCGACAGTGTATACGGCCCTCGTGCTCTCGCTCTTTGAGACGACACACGGTTTGGCGCCGTCTGCTGCAACCGAATGGATCACGAACTTGCCGATGGCTGAGATCGGGCTCGCCTGGGCGGTTCCAACGTTGATCGTGTATGTGATCACGCTTTTCTTACCGAAACAACGTTCCAATCAATCACTCGCTCAATCACGTATCTCATAAGCAAGTGAACGAACACCCATCCTCTGGTCAAGGATGGGTGTTTTGCTGTCTTATCGTTTGCTCATTCCATTCATCAACAAGTAAAATGAAAGGATGAAAAGGAAGTGACATACATTGACGACTAAACAAAAGAAACAATTGGCGATTCTCATGTTGAACATGTTCATCGCTGTAGCAGGATTCGGGATCATCATTCCGATCATTCCTGATTATTTGAAGATGATCGGAGAAGGCGGCACTGCTGCCGGTCTCATGATCTCAGTCTTCGCAGGGGCCCAGTTGCTCATGTCGCCGATCGCCGGGAAATGGGCGGATGTTTACGGGCGCCGTCTAATGATTATTTTAGGTCTGATCGGCTTTACCGTCTCGATGGGCGTCTTTTACTTATCTGACAACCTGACCGTCCTCTTGATTTCACGGGCGATCGGCGGCGTCGGGGCCGCGCTATTGATTCCGGCGATTTTCGCCTACGTGGCCGACATCACCACGCTCAAGCAACGGGCGAAAGGGAACAGTTATATTTCCGCGGCAATGTCGCTCGGGATCGTTATTGGACCGGGGATCGGTGGCTTCTTCGCTGAGTTCGGTTTGAAGGCGCCGCTTCTCTTGTCAGCGATTGTCTCGTTCGTCGCCGTCATCTCGTCGATCATTCTATTGAAGGAACCGGATCGAGAACCATACGTTCAAACGAGCGAGAGCGAGTCGTTGCCGCGCCAACTCGTGTCGTCGACACGGAAGCCGTATTTCTTCGTGCTCGTCATCAACTTGGTCATGGCGTTCGGTTTGATGGCGTATGAATCTGTCCTCGGCTTGTTCGTCAGTGAGACGTTCAGCGCGACACCGCAACAAATCGCGGTCATGATCACCGGGACAGGCATCGTCAGTGTCATCGTGCAGCTGTTCGCCGTCGACCGTCTCGTTTCATTGCTCGGTGAGATCAAAGTCGTGCTCATCTTCATCATGCTCGCCGCGCTCGGCTTCTTGTTCTCGCTGTTCGCCGGGTCTTACACGATTTTCTTCGCCGTCACGTTGATTATCTTCTTGTCGACGTCGATTTTACGACCGGTGTTGAATACGCTCGTGTCGAAAATGGCCGATAAGGAACAAGGGTTTGCGATGGGGATGAACAACGCCTATATGAGCATCGGCAATATCGTCGGGCCGACGCTCGCCGGGATTGCGTTTGATATCGATATGCGCTATCCGTTCGTGATGGGACTCGTCCTGTTGCTCGTGACGTTCGCCGGAACGTTGAACTGGTCGAAGCGGAAAGCGACGGCCACGTTCGAACAATGATGTAAGGAGGGAACATGATGATTTATGTCGGTGTGACGGGATGGGGCGACCACGATTTGCTCTATACGAACCCGGAAGAACGTAAACATAAACTGTCGACCTACGCGGGGCATTTTCCGACTGTCGAGATCGATTCCTCGTTTTATGCGATTCAACCTGTGAAGAACTATGAGAAGTGGAACCAGGAGACACCGGAAACGTTCCAGTTCGTCGTCAAAGTTTCCAGGGAAATGAGCGGACATGACCGCGAACCGAAATTACCGCTCGCCGAACTGTTCGAACGGTACCGGACCTCGGTCGAACCGTTGAAGCAGGCCGGAAAACTCCGGGCCGTGCTCGTCCAGCTGCCGCCGTGGTTTGACGTCTCAAAGCCGCATCTCGATTATTTGCGGACGATTCGCGACGAGTTGAAGGACTATGACATCGCGATCGAGTTCCGCAACCCGACTTGGTTCTCCGAGGCGTTCCGGGAGCGGACGCTCGCTTTCTTGACGGAACTTCGGTTCATCAACACGATCTGTGATGAGCCGCAGACGAAAGAGAGCAGCATCCCGTTCGTGCCGGTCGTGACCAATCCGGAAGTGGCCGTCGTTCGCTTACACGGGCGCAACACGGCTGGCTGGCTTAGAAAACCAGGAATGACGAGCCAAGAGTGGCGTCATGTGCGTTGTCTGTATCGCTATAGTGAAGACGAACTGCAAGAGCTCGCGGCGGCGCTTAAACAAGTCGACGCAGCGGCGAAGTCGGTGTACGTCTACTTCAACAACAACTCGGCCGGAGACGCGGTACCGAACGCCAAACGGTTGATCGAGATCCTCGGTGCCGAATATGAGCTCGCCCCGAGCCAAATCAGCCTGTTCTAGGAAGGGGAATCGTCTTGAGAACGATCACGATGTATCATTATAATGACTTACATTCGAAATTTCATAACTGGCCGCGTCTCGTCTCGTTTTTGAACGAGCACCGGACAGAAGAGACGCTCGTCTTCGATCTCGGCGACCATGCCGATCGGACCCATCCGGCGACGGAAGTGACGCGAGGACAAGTGAACGTCCGCCTGCTCAATCGCGTCCAACCGACGGCGGTCACGATTGGGAACAACGAAGGCATCACGTTCCCGCATGACTGGCTCGTCCATCTATACGAAGAAGCGGAGTTCCCGGTGTTGCTCGCGAACGTCTATCAGGCGGATGGCACGAGACCCGATTGGGCGACGGAGACGCTCGTCGTCGAACGAGACGGACTCCGCATCGGGCTGTTCGGCGTGACGGCACCGTATGAAGAACTTTATCCGGAACTCGGTTGGGCCATCGAAGCGCCACATGAGGCGACGAAACGTGCGCTTGAAACACTCCGAGATTGTGATGTCGTCATCGCCCTCAGCCACCTCGGTTTTTACGCCGATGAACGGCTCGCCGAAGCGTTTCCGGAAATCGATGTTATTCTCGGGGCCCATACCCATCACGTGCTCGATGATGGGGTCGTCACGAACGGCGTCCTGATCGCCCAGGCCGGCAAATACGGGCAATACGTCGGGGAAGTGGAACTCACCCTCGATGGGAACCGAATCATCGAGAAGCGGGCCAGTTTGCATGACTTAACGGAACGAGAGACAGATGAAGCGACGGTTTCGACCTTACAAGAAGAATACAGCCAAGCCGAGCGGCTGCTCGACGTGACCATCGCTGACACGCCGGGTTATCCGAGCGACTGGTTCGGCCCATCTGCCCTCGGTGAACTGTTGGCAGGCGGGCTGGCGGACTGGTGTGACGCTGAAGTGAGCGTGATCCCGGCAGGCGTCCTATTGGAAGGGTTATTGCCGGGGCACGTCACGCTCAATATGCTTCACCGCATCTGTCCGCATCCGATCAATCCTTGTCTGCTCTCGCTGGACGGAGCCACGCTGATTCGTTTTTTAAACGATGTCCAAGAAGAAGCGTTCACGACGATGCATGTCCGTGGCCTCGGATTTCGCGGAACGGTGCTTGGTGCCCCGATTGTCCACGGTCTCGAGTTGAGGCATGGTCGCTATTACGTCCACGGTCAGGAAGTCGAGCTCGATGAGATGTATCGCGTCGCCACGGTCGACATGTTCACGTTCGGTCCGCTCCTTCCTTACTTGGCCGACCAGACGAAGCGTTACTTCATGCCAGAACTGCTCCGTGATGTGTTGCGGGAAACGATTGTGACACGCCATAATGCCATCCGAAAAGGATAGGGGCGGGGCCGGTCGGCATGATATGATAGGAGAGTGGAGGTGTGAAACATGATTAGAGTGAATCGCCACGGCTATACCGTCATCGAAGAAAAACGGGACGGTTTTGACGAGGAGGCATTCATCGCACGCTATAGCGACGTGCTCGATAAGTATGATTATATCGTCGGGGACTGGGGTCACGGACAACTTCGGTTGAAAGGATTTTATGAGACAAAATCCAAATTCGCGACATATGACAACCGGATCGACCATGTGATGGATTACGTGTATGAATACTGTAACTTTGGGTGCCCGTTCTTCGTGCTCAAGAAAGAGACGGAAATCGATGAGGCGGAAGACGGTCCGGTCTTCGGCGGCACGAAACAACCGCTCAAACTGAAACGCAAATTCAATAAATCGGAAGAAGCTGAGCCTTCGACCGGCACATGACGCGCTGATGACATCAGCGCTTTTTTGTTACATTTATTTTCCAAATGTTTCTTTTAGGTGAAAAGACGGTGTGACAGGTTTAGGGGTGGGAAAATTGTGATAACTTATATTTATAGCAATTGTTTCTGTTCGGGTTTTGGAAGTGAGGTGGAAGTATGCAACACGTACAAATGGCGACCGTCGGTGACCGCGATGACGTCCACAACCGAATTCATAACTTCGGTCTGGGCTTACTTGCGATGTTGTTCTTCGGGTTAGGGAGTATCATGACGTTTTACTTCACGGCCGCAGTCCTTCTCTATGAGGTTGTCCACGTATTGCTGATCCGCCGCTTTGAATATCGTCAGGCGTTTCTGAGAAGCCGTCTATTTAAAATCATTTCGTTGGCGGCAGTGGCCACAGGTGTGCTCTTATTTATTTTATCGATGTCACAGTTTTTCATGGGCAATGTGATGTATTGAGGGGGAGGGAAAAAACCTTTTCCCTTTTTTCGTGGTTTTTTGAAACTTTTCTGGGGGCGATGACGTACACTTAGGAAAGACCTCACAAAAAGGATGATGAAAAATGACTGCACAGTTAAAACAACATGCACAAAAAATGTTAACCGGAAAGCGTTGGCTGATGGCCGGGCTATTAATTTTATTCGTCGTCTTGAACGGGATTCCACAATCGTTCGCGCCGCCTGTCCCTGTAGACCCAGAGGCGATACCGACAGCGGCTGACACGGGACTTACGTTCTTGTCGCTTCTTCTCACTTTGTTGATTGCACCGCTCACGATCGGCTGGGCGTGGCTCGTCCTTTCCGTTTCACGCGGCGAGCGGCCAGGCGTCTCAAAGTTGTTCGAGCCATTTAAAACGGGCTACGTCAAGCACGTGCTCGCCCCGTTCTTCATGGGATTGTTCATTTTCTTATGGACGTTGCTCCTCGTGATCCCGGGAATCATCAAAGGGTTCTCGTACTCACTGACGTACTACATTTTACGGGACCAACCGGAACTATCGGCCCTTGAGGCGATCACGGAATCACGCCGCATGATGGATGGGCATAAGATGGACGCGTTCAAACTCGTCCTCTCGTTCATCGGTTGGTTCTTCGTCGGGGTGTTCACGCTCGGAATCGGATTCTTGTACGTCTACCCGTACTTCACGACGACGTACGCGACGTTCTACGACTCGATTCGTCAAGCGGAACGACCACAGACAAACCATGCCGGCACGGATTTCGAACAAGGATTCTAAACGAAAACCTCCGCTCAATCGAGAGCGGAGGTTTTATTATGCGTTGATTTCTTGTTTTTGGAGGTATGGCTTGAGTGACAACGTGTGCTCGGCGACGACTTTACGAATCGTCTTCGTTTTCGAGCGCATGACGAGCGACGTCGTTTCGACGATATCATCCGTCAAGAATTTGACGCCGTCGAGCAATTCGCCTGACGTGACGCCTGTCGCCGCAAAGATGCAGTCATCGCTCTTGACGAGGTCGTCGATTGTGAGCAATTGGAGCGGGTCTTCGATGCCCATCGAGATGACGCGCGCCGTTTCTTCTTCGTTCATCGGGTGAAGGCGTGCCTGCATGTCGCCTCCGAGCGCTTTGACGGCCGCTGCCGTGATGACGCCTTCCGGGGCGCCGCCCGTGCTGATAAAGATGTCAATCGGATTTGATTTGACGGCTGCCGCGATTCCCGCCGAGACGTCTCCGTCTTCGAACAGCTTGACGCGAGCGCCCATGTTCATCGCCGCTTGACGCAAGTGCTCATGGCGATCACGGTCTTGCATGATGACCGTGACTTCTTCGATACGCTTGCCGTTATAGAGGGCTGCCTTCTCGATGATCGATTCGAGCGGTTCGTCGAGCGAGACTTTGCCTTTCAAATTCGGCCCGACGACGAGTTTATCCATATACATATCCGGTGCGTGGAGGAGGGCGCCCTTATCGGCGACCGCGATGACGACCATGGCATCGCCGAGCCCTTTGGCGACGATGGACGTCCCTTCGAGCGGGTCGACCGCGATGTCGACTTCCGGCCCAAACGTCGTACCGAGACGTTCGCCGATATAGAGCATCGGTGCCTCATCGAGCTCGCCTTCACCAATCACGACGGTGGCGTCCATATTGACCGTACCGAGGACTTCACGCATTGCTGACGTGGCTGCGTCGTCTGCTTCGTTCTTTTGACCACGACCGATCCATTTTGACGAAGCAAGTGCTGCTGCCTCAGTTGCTCGTACGATCTCTAGCGCTAATTCTCGTTCCATAGTGTTGTACCCTCCACGTGATGTCTATTTAATGTGTCATACTATTCATTGTGTTAATCCGTGGATTAGTGTATCACAATCGGATAAATGATGTAAATAGGTGAGATTCTTTTCTCGAACGAGAAAAAGGATTACTATAGGAGGCAGGGGGGATTCCGATGTATTTTGTGAACAGAGAAAAGATTAGCGAGACGTTGGCCCATATGGAGACGATGCTCGGTCGACTTGATCAACTAGAGGGGGACGCCTTCACGGTCGAACTGGCGAAACAGCGGTTGGCCGTCCATTTGATGGAAGGCGTGATTGATGTCGGCAATTCGATGATTGATGGCTTCATCATGCGCGACCCGGGCAGTTATGAGGACATCGTCGATATTTTGCTCGATGAACGCGTGCTCGATGCCGAGACGGCAGTAGCCGCAAAAGCGCTCGTGGCGCTGCGGGCTCATTACGTCCGGGAGTTCGTCACGGCAGACTCGGATCGATTCGACGCTTGGGTCGAGCGCTATAGAGCGACGTTCGAGGCATTCCCAGAGCAGGTCCGGCATTATATCGAAGTGGAACTTGGACCTGTATCAGCATTTCTACCAGAAAGCGAGTGATTGGATGGATTCGATTAAAGGATACTTATTTGATTTAGACGGCACGATTTATGCGGGGACAGCCCCGATTCAAGCAGCGGTCGATTTCGTGAATCGACTCGAAGCAACGGGCTTCCCGTACTTGTTCGTGACGAACAACGCGTCGATGACGCCGAAACAAGTGGCAGATAAGCTCGTCTCGATGGGTGTACATGTCACACCGGAGCACGTATTGACGAGCGCGATGGCGACGGCCCGTTACATCGAGAAGATGACGCCGGGCGCGACGGTTTACATGATTGGGGAAGACGGCTTGCGTTTAGCGCTTGAAGAACGTGGCTTCCACGTGACGGAAGAGGCGAAGGCGGACTATGTCGTCATCGGGCTCGACCGCCATATCACTTACGAGAAGTTGGCGAAAGGCGCACTCGCGATTCGTTCCGGTGCCCGCTTCATCTCGACGAACGGCGATATCGCCATCCCGACCGAACGTGGCTTTTTGCCTGGGAACGGGGCGCTCACATCCGTCTTGGCTGTGACGACGGAAAAAGACCCATTCTTCATCGGGAAACCGGAACCGGTCATGGTCGATATCGCCCTCGAGATGATCGGTCTCACAAAAGAAGAGGTCGTCATGGTCGGGGATAACTATCATACCGACATCTTGTTCGGGATCAACGGTGGGCTCCGGACGCTTCATGTCAATTCGGGCGTACACGGTCCGGCCTTTATCCAAGAACAAGAAAAGCTCCCGACCTATATGGTCGAAAGCTTAGATGAATGGACGCATGCATGAAAAAAAGGGATGACTCACGTCTCCCTTTTTGTTTAGAATACTTGTTCGACTTCAACGATGCCAGGTACTTCTTCGATGAGCGCACGCTCAATCCCGGCTTTCAAAGTGATGGTTGAAGATGGGCAGCTGCCGCATGCACCCATCAAACGAAGTTTGACGATGCCTTCTTCCACGTCTACGAGTTCGACGTCACCGCCGTCGCGAAGCAAGAACGGGCGTAATTTATCGAGTACTTCTTGGACTTGATCAAACATTTCCATGGTATCTACCCCTTTCTGGTTCCCTTTCATTCTAGCAAGTTTGAGATTGTTTCTCAATCATTAACGCTGAGCGTTTTGTGACGATGTCACTTCTTGAATTTTGTATAATAGGAGAGAACAGGGGGAATGGACATGAAAATCACGGTATATGGGGCTGAGGTGCAGTGTGCGAGCTGCGTCGGGGCACCTAGCTCGATCGAGACATATGAATGGTTGCAAAGTGCGCTTGCCCGGAAATATCCGGATCAGGCGTTCGAGTTCGAGTACATCGATTTCGAGACGGCTGACGACGACATCGCTGAGGCGATCAAGCAAGACGAGTGGTTTTATCCGCTTGTCCTCTTGAATGGGGAAGTCGTGGATGAAGGGGTCGTCCAGTTACGAAAAGTCTACTCGGCCATCGAGCAGACGACAGCATGAAAAGAGTCGAGCGACGATTGTCGTTCGACTCTTGTTCGTTACAGAAGGCGGAACGATGACGTCGCCGAACCTGCCGTGTAGCCAGTGAGCGTCGCATCAGCCTTCACTTGGTACGTGCCGCGCTGTGACGAAGAACTTGTCGAGAGCGTGAACGTGATGGCGCCGGTCGAACTTGTCTTGCCTGTCCCTGTGAGCGTCGTGCCGTAAGGTTGTGTGACCGTCACACGGACGTCGGCGTTTGCGACCGGTTGGCCGTTCGCGTCCCGCACCGTCGATGAGATCGATACTTGCTCACCCGCGTAATAAGTCGACTTCGATGTCGATACTGTCGTCGCGAGTGCTTGAACAGGTTGTGACGTCCCACCAGACGTTGGAGCTTGGACGAGTCCGTTTCCGAACCAGGCGTCGCGTCCAACCGCGCCAAGGTCGATCGAGTCTTGTGACAGTTTTGAGCGGAGTTGCGAGCTCGACAACGTCGGGAACGCTTGCTTCATGAGAGCGAGGTTACCAGCGACGTACGGAGTCGCCATCGATGTCCCGCTCATTTGGCCGTATCCGCCAGTTGCGAGTGTCGAGTTAATGCTCACGCCTGGTGCCGCGACTTCGACCGTGCTGCCTGTAGCCGAGAATGAGGCGCGATTGTTGTTGATGTCCGTCGCTGCGACAGCGATGGCCGAGCTGTATCGGGCCGGGTAGTTGACGAGGTCGCCCGATCCGTCGGTGCGTCCGTTGTTACCGGCTGCCGCGACGACGAGGATGCCAGCATTATTGGCACGGTCGACGACTTGTTGGAGCGTTGAGGATGGACTCGTCGTCCCGAGACTCAAGTTGATGACGTCCATATCGTTCGTGATTGACCAATCGATCCCGGCGATAATACTCGATAGGCTACCGCTACCGTTCGCCTCGAGTGCCTTGACGGCGTAAATGCTCGCCTCGTGGGCAATCCCGACGGTCCCAATGCTGTTGTTACGGGCCCCGATGATACCAGCGACGTGCGTCCCGTGACCGTTGTCATCGGCGTACGAGCTCGTGACCGTGCTGAATGAGGCACCGCCCGAAATCGTCAAATCAGGATGCGGCGAGATCCCCGTATCGACGACCGATACTTTCACGCCTTTCCCGGTGTATCCGCTCTGCCAAGCCGATGGGGCTTTCAACTTCGGGATGCCCCAGTCCTGGGTCTGGTTCTCGATTTGTACCGTCTGATCGACTTCCACGTGGGCGACGTGCGGGTTGTTCTTCAGTCCGTTCAGTGCGGCTTTCGGTACTTCAAGCGCTGCGGCTGGAATGTTTTTGTATTGTTGGCGAACTTCCATGCCTTCGATTGAGAGCGGGATGTTCTTCGCTGACTCTTTGAAGACGACGATGACGCGTTCTTTCGATTTGTTGGGAGCAGCTTCCGCGGCTTCCGGGACGGTTGACAAGACGAGCAATGAGGCGAGGACGGTGCTACAGATTTTTTTCAACTTGTTTCCTCCTTCGGGTTATGTAGGCGAGGTGACACGAAGTCGTTCGGCCGTGACCCTAGAGTAACAAGTTTTGCCAACGGGTAGAATATGTCAATCGAATCAATAATCTGAATATTTAGATAAGGATACAGGGGATTCAGATACAAGACTTTTGGCTCAACACGACGGTGGCTGAACGACAAATGGATTGCTTTACATTAAAAAGGATCGACCGAAATGGCCGACCCAGGCATGTTATTTAATGACTTTATGTTTCCAAAGAATTCCGGACTTGAGCAATCGCGCGACTTTTCCGGTAAGCGACTGCTTGCCCATGAAGACGCCGAATCCGGCCTTCTTCCCAAGCGATCCTAACGTGCCTCGGAGTTTGATATCCGGCAAATCCGGATACCCGACACCTTTCCATTTACAGAGTAGCACTTGGACGATCTGTTCGGCCTGCGCTTCTGCGAGCTGACCCGAAGGTGCATACGGCAGGCTGGCGTTGTCCCCGACGACGAAGATATCGGGCTGTTCCGGGACGTAGTGGTGTGGTGTCAATTTGACACGTCCACCCCCATCGAGTTCCCAACCTTGGTTGCGGACGACGGCGACCGGTTGAATCCCGGCGGTCCACACCGTCAAATCGGAAGCGAAGTGCTGTTCATGGTTCCATAACCCATCGGCGTCGACCCGGACGATGTTCGAGTTATTGATGACTTCGACACCATGTTCCTCGAACCAAGACTGGACATACATCGAGACGCGGTTTGATAGGAACGATAGGACGGACGGGCCGCGGTCGAACAAACGGACCGTCAAGTCGGGACGACTCTCGCGCAGCTCGCTGGCGAGCTCGACACCGGACAGGCCGGCACCGACGATCGAGACGACCGATCCCGGAGATAGGCCGTTGATTGCTTGCTGGGTCTTTCGTGATTCTTCTAACGTTTGGATGCTGTACGTGAACTCGGCGGCACCGGGTACGTTATGGTACTTGTCCTCGCAGCCGAGGCCGATGACGAGGTCGTCGTACGGCACTTTTTCCCCGCTCGCGAGCAGGACCATTTTGTCCCCCGTATCGATATCGGTGACTTGGCCGTATATGTAGTCGACCTCTTCTGGAAAATCGATGCGGATGTCACGATCCGACACGGTCCCCGCCGCAAGTGCATAATACTCTGTTTTTAATCCATGGTAAGGTAGACGGTCGATGAGTGTGATCGATACGTCCTTCAGCTGATGGCCGAGGACACGTTCGATTACACGCATACCCCCGTAACCGCCTCCCAAGACGACTAATTTGCGCATAAAAATCCCCCTTTGTTACACTTCAACTGTATCATGTTATAATACGCCGTAGAAGAACCATTTTCCTGCTTTGAAGGAAAGGGGAAGGGTGAATGACATGATGAATCCGATCATTGAGTTCTGTGCCTCCAATTTAGCGATGGGTTCACAAATCGCCCGCGCCAAATTAGAGTCCGATCCAGACTTAGACGTCGTCGAATATGGCTGTACGGGCTACTGCGGCGTCTGTTCGCTTGACTTGTTTTGTCTCGTCGATGGTGAGGTCGTGACCGGGGATACACCGGAACAACTCGTGACGAATGTATATGAAAAAATTGAAGAAATGGCATGGTGAAAAAGTTTGAAGGACCTTCAAACTTTTTTTATTTTGACTGTTTTCACCCGTTGCATTTTTAAAAAGGGTCTGTTATATTCAAAGAGGTTCGAATGTAGGTTGTCTGACGTTTAACAACATAAAAAGAAAGCGTTTCAAACGGTAGGACACATCTCGATTCGGGTATATCACATTATCAGGTTTCCCCAATATGAAAGGAGCACAACACCAATGAATATCATGAGCGTGGTTGGTATTTTGGCACTAATTGGAATCGCTTACATCTTCTCAACCAACCGTAAAGCCATCAAATGGCGCACCGTACTTGCCGCTTTCGCGGTACAGTTTACGTTCGCCTTCCTCGTCCTCTTCACTACAGTAGGACGTAACGCATTAGAATGGATCTCAGGCGGCGTACAAAGCGTCTTGAACACGGCGAACGCCGGGATCAGCTTCGTCTTCGGTACAGCTGTCGGAGAAGGTAACTTCGTCTTCGCGTTCCAAGTGTTGACGATTATCGTCTTCATGTCGTCACTCATCGCACTTCTCTACTATGTAGGTGTCATGCAGTGGGTGATTCGTATCCTCGGTACGGCTCTCGCCAAAGCACTTGGCACGTCACGTAAAGAGTCGCTCTCAGCGACAGCGAACATCTTCGTCGGTCAGACGGAAGCACCGCTCGTCATCAAACCTTACCTTCCAACGATGACGCAATCGGAACTCTTCGCTGTCATGGTCGGTGGTCTCGCCTCGGTTGCCGGTTCAGTTCTTGCTGGATACGCTGCTCTTGGTGTACCGCTCGAGTACTTGCTCGCAGCGAGCTTCATGGCTGCTCCTGCTGGTCTCATGTTCGCGAAAATCATCGTCCCGGAAACAGACGTACCGGATGACGATATCGAAATCGCTGAAGATGAAGAGAACAAGGCAGCGAACTTCGTCGATGCAGCCGCTCGCGGTGCATCTGACGGTCTCTTCCTTGCTTTGAACGTCGGTGCGATGCTTCTCGCCTTCGTTTCATTGATCGCGCTCGTTAACTTGATTCTCGGTGGAATCGGTGGCTTGTTCGGTTTCGACGGCCTCACGCTTCAATTGATTCTTGGTTATGTGTTCGCACCGCTCGCATTCGTGATTGGTGTGCCATGGGCAGATGCTGTTCAATTCGGTAGCTTCCTCGGACAAAAACTCGTGTTGAACGAATTCGTCGCTTTCTCTGAATTCGCACCAATCATCGGTTCTGGTGACCTCTCGGCACGTACGGAAGCTATGATCGCGTTCGCACTCTGTGGATTCGCCAACATCTCATCACTCGCCATCCTTCTCGGTGGTCTTGGTGGAATGGCGCCGAACCGTCGGAACGACATCGCGCGCATGGGTGTCCTCGCGATTCTCGCAGGTACGCTTGCCAACTTGATGTCAGCGACACTCGCTGGTCTTCTTCTCTAATCAAACACGGTATACTCAGAGTGGTCACTTCGGTGGTCACTCTTTTTCGTTGCGACGTTTATGAATGAACAGCAAAAACCGACCGTAAGGCGGTCGGTTTCACTAGTGTTTATCATCCCTGACGAGGTATATCCACTTCTTGGAGTCTCGGCCAAGTGGCTTGCCAATTCTTTTTATTGATCCGGGCTCGATAAACATGATGGTGTGAAGCGTCGTTCGCAAAGTCCGGAGTCGGTCGTAACTGTAGTCTAACTATGTCGTCAATACCGTAAGGGACGGCCAGCTTCAAGCGTCCGCCCGCATCAAGACTGACACCGATGGCCGTGACCGTCTCAGGGAAATGGGCCAAGGCGTCGACCGCAGATTGATACGGTGGCAATTGATTGACCCGATGCATGCGGGCCTGGTTTTTGACCGACCAAGGGACGTTCGGTAACAGGTCGTGCAGTTGTGCCTCATACTGTTTTTCAATCGCCTCGTCGATGTGAGATCGGTCAAAGTAGATGACATCGACGTCCTCGGTAGGCGTCGGTACTTCGTAGCCGTGCGCGTCATCCCATATTTTTGCCCGCACGTATCCGGCACAAATCCACCAATCGGGTAAACCGAGCGAAGCGACGATTGTCAACAGACGCATCAGTTCCACATCAGTCTCTAAAAAATGGGTCTCATCTTCAGTCGTGTTCAATCCATCTCCTCCTATTCTCTCATTAGCATAGCGTACCTATACAAAAAGCACCTAGACCGGGGTCTAGGTGCTTGTCAGTTACGCTTGAAGTTGCATGCGCTGACGTTCGATCCACGGCTTCAATTTGAGGAAGAGTGGGACGAACAAGGCGCTGATCAACAAGGCCTTAATGAAGTTGAACGGCAAGATACCGTATAGGACGAGGTCCGTTTTGACTGCCGGTTGCGCCATCTCGGTCATGCCGAAGAAGAACGCGTAGGCTGGTAAGATGAGCAAATAGTTCAAGATCGCCAAGCTGAGTGCCATCGTGATCGTACCGGCCACGAGGCCTGAAGCGAGCGCTTTATTCGTTTTACGTTTATGGTAGAACCATGCGACCGGATACATGAAGGCGACACCTGCAAAGAAGTTCGCGACTTCACCGACCGGAACGCCGCCACCGTTGAAGACATAGTAGAGGACGTTTTTTAGAGCGACGACCACGACGCCTGCGAGTGGGGAGAACACGATCCCGGCGACGAGCGCGGGAATGTCACTGAAATCCACTTTTAGGAACGGGGGTAGGAAAGGCAGCGGGAAGTTAAAGAGCATGAGGACAAAAGAAATGGCCCCGAGCATCGATAGCGTCACCAGTGTTGTCAATCGTTTGTTGCGCGTTGTTTTCATCAAAATCTCTCCTTTTGTCGCTCCTTGATGAATGGCACCCGTCGCATAGAAAAACCCGATTGTATCAAACAATCGGGAGAGTTTACGCGCATACGAAACAGATGTTCTCATCGGTGTTTAGACCACGCCGAAGAAAACATCCGGATATCGGTCGGATGCCGCCATCTTCTCCCATCCAGACTTTACTGTCGGCTTTCGAATCTCACGAAATCAGCAAGCAACGCCTTGCTCGCTCACGGGCTGAGAAGAACTTGTCTTCAATACCGCCGGTCGGGAATTTCACCCTGCCCCGAAGATGGAACGATTTAATTTTTTTTGTTACAGTTTAGTTATACAAGATATTTCACAAAATCTCAAGTCAGTTGACTTGAAGTTAAGATAACGAAGGAGGAGTTCAGATGATTCATTTGACAGAATCAGCCGCATTACAAGTCATCGATATGATGAAACAGACCGAACGCCCCGACGACCAGTACTTGCGGATCAAAGTGCAAGGGGGCGGGTGTACCGGCCTGTCTTACAGGATGGGGTTTGATGAGGATAAGACAGACAAGGACGTTCAGTTTGACCACTATGGTGTCCGTGTCATCGTCGCGGAAGCCGATCACGGGGTCGTCGACGGTCTCGAGATTGACTATAAGCAGTCGATGCTAGGAGGCGGCTTCACGATTAAAAATCCGAACGCCATCGCCACGTGCGGTTGTGGCTCGAGTTTCCGGACGGCATCGAACGCCGGGACACCTGGGGATTGCTAAACGAAAGGCCAATCATGCCTCATGATTGGCCTTTTTTGTATTCAGTCTGTCTCTTCAATCAGAATTAATCGAATGAGTTTCGAAGCCGCGTCTAACTCGATTTGATGTTGCCAAGGACGAAACGCTGTGATTTTACACGTGTCGTTCGTGATGCGGAATGAACAGACGCTCTCTTCCTCTTGGTCAAGGACCGAGTAACGGCTGAAGTCCGATAAGCTTTGGTAAATGGCATATTGTGTCGGTAATTCACACGACCATCCTTTTTCTAATGTGATCTGATGCATGCGTCTCGCCTCTTTCTTCTCTATATATATAAGAATAACAAAAATATTCAAGGGTGTGGGAGATTAGTCGAGAGGATGCAAGGGAAAATGAAAAGAGATGTCATTTCATGTAGGAGGGGCAGGGACGATGAGAAAAGTATTGATTTTCGGTGGCTCACGCTATTTTGGAAAGCGGTTGGCGCTTCGGTTGGCGGAGGCCGGTGACGATGTGACGATTGTGACGCGTGGACAACTGCAAGTACCCGAGGCGGAGGGCATCCGGTCGATCAGAGGGGACCGACAGTCGGTGGCGACGATGAAAGATTTGTCACGCGACCATTACGACCTCGTCTATGACAATATTTGCTTTAACCCGTACCAGGCAAAGATCGCCTCGGACGCTTTCATGGACCAAGTCGGTAAATATGTGCTCACGTCGACGATGTCGGTTTATGCGCCAGGCGCCGAGTTGAAAGAAAGTGATTTCAATCCGCTCCATCATGACTATCATCTCGAATCCGAACATGATTACGGGCAAGGGAAGCGAGAGGCTGAATCTTATTTCTTCCATCGCGCCTCGTTCCCGGTCGCGACGGTCCGCTTGCCGATCGTGCTCGGACCCGACGACTATACAGACCGTCTCAAGTTTTATATCGACGCCGTCCGACGGGAAGAGCCGATCGTGCTGCATCACCCGGAAGCGAAGATGGGGTTTATCTCAAGCTTTGAGGCGGCCGCCTTTCTAGAATGGGTCGGTCGGGCGAACGTGACCGGACCGTTCAACGCGGCGAGTGAAGGGGTCATCTCGCTCGGGGCACTCATGGAACGGATCGGCCATCACTTAAATAAACCGGTCCAGATCATCAAAGATGGCGAGTCGTCGCCGTACGATACGGACGTCGACTATTATATGTCGATTGCCGAGGCGAAAAAGGCCGGGTTCGTCTTCACCCAACTCGACGACTGGCTCGACCGGGTCATTGTACAAACAATCCGCAAATGAAAAATGGCCCTCATCATCGCGATGAGGGCCACATCGTTATTTCCCGGCAAATACCGAAGTCGAATGTTGTGGGTGACGCGCTGTCGGGTCGACGAGCTGCTTCACTTGGTTGATGGCGATCGGGGCTTCACCGAAGCCTGTCGCAATCAATTTCACTTTTCCTTCATAAGTCGCGATGTCACCACAGGCGAAGATGCCGGCGACCGTCGTCTCCATGCGTGAGTCGACGCGGATCGTGTTCTTCTCGAACTCCATGCCCCAGTTTTTGATTGGGCCGAGCGATGAGACGAAACCGTAGTTACAGATGAGGTCGTCGATTTCGACGAATTTCGATTCGCCGTCTTTGTCCGTCAATTCGACCGACTCGATGTGTGTCTCACCTGAAAGTGACTCAATGTTATATGGCGTCCACATGTTGATCGTCGAGGCCTTCATTTGCTCGACCGTATGCTCGTGGGCACGGAAACGGTCACGGCGGTGAACGATATGGACTTCCTTGGCGATGCCTTCAAGCATGAGCGCCCAGTCGACGGCAGAGTCGCCGCCGCCAGCGATCATGACGCGGCGGTCGCGGAACTTCTCCATGTTGTCGACGAAGTAATGAAGGTTGGCATAATCTTCGCAACCATCGATGCCGAGCGGTCGTGCGGCGAATGCCCCGTTCCCGGCCGTGATGATGATGGCTTTCGTATGGTACTCATCCTTGTTCGTCGTGATCTGGAACGTGCCGTCTTCAAGACGTTCGACCGTCTCGACCGTCTCCCCGAGGCGATAGTCCTGCTCGAACTGATCGGCTTGGGCTTTCAATTGGTCAATCAAATCTTGGGCTTTCACTTTCGGGAAGCCGGCGATGTCGTAAATATATTTTTCTGGATACAGTGTCGATAATTGTCCGCCGAGCTGCGGCAAACTTTCAATCAACGCCGTATCGAGTTGGCGCATACCTGCATAAAATGCGGTGAACAGTCCGACCGGACCGCCACCGATGATGATCACATCTTTCGTCGATTTCATCGAATTCCTCCTCAAAACGTATACATCCATTATAGTGACAATCGTGAATTAAATCCATTCTGTACAAACATCCTATACATTCAAAAAAAATTCAAGAAGATAAGCTTTTCCATTGAGAAAACGAAATAAACAGCGTACAATGAACGAGAAGCAATTGTGAACATTGGTTGAACAAGGTTTAGGCTTTATTGTGAACATTCATGTGAAAAAACACACAACATGATTGTTCAAGAAAACAAAACTATCAAAACAAGGTGGAAATGAACATGAAACGACCTAACATTGTTATTCTTGGCGCAGGTTTCGGTGGACTCATCACAGCGGTGAACCTCCAGAAGACGCTCTCAGCTGGCGACGCGAACATCACGCTCATCAACAAGCATGATTACCATTACCAGACGACATGGCTCCATGAACCAGCGGCCGGAACGATGAAACCGGAGCAAGCTCGTATCTACATCAACGACGTTGTGAACCCGTCACGCGTGAAATTTGTCAAAGGGATCGTCGATCGCGTCGATACTACGGCTAAACAAGTACTACTCGCAGACGGCTCGACTGTTGAATATGATTATGTCGTGTTCGCACTCGGCGGCATTCCGGAAACATTCGGAATCCCAGGCCTCAAAGAGAACGCGATGACAATCAGTTCATTGAACAGCGTCCGTAAAATCAAAGAACATATCGAATACTCATTCGCACAATACAAGACGAACGGGTCGGCTGATCGCTCGTACGTGACAATCGTCGTCGGCGGCGCAGGTTTCACAGGCATCGAGTTCCTCGGTGAGCTCGTCAACCGTGTCCCTGAGCTTTGCAAGCAGTATGACGTGCCACGTGAAGCGGTTCGAATCGTGAACATCGAGGCGGCTCCGACCGTCCTTCCTGGTTTCGACCCAGAACTTACGACGTATGCACAGAAATGGCTCGAGCGTAACGGTGTCGAGATGAAACTCGGCAACGGCATCAAAGGCGTTGAGCCTGGCGTCGTCACGTTCGGTCCGCTTCAAGGCGACACGACGGAGACGATCGCAGCGAACACGATCCTTTGGACAGGTGGCGTGAGCGGTAGCCCGATCATCGAGAAATCTGGTTTTGAAGCGGTCCGTAACCGTGTCATGGTCGAGGCGGACAACCGTGCCCCTGGTCACGACAACGTCTTCATCATCGGTGACTGCTCGGCTGTCATGGATCCGGTCTCAAACCGTCCATACCCGCCGACTGCTCAAATCGCGACGCAACAAGCGCACAACGTAGCGAAAAACATCGCGGCGCTCATCAACGGAAAATCGACTTCGAAATTCACGTATGAGAGCAAAGGGACAGTCGCTTCACTTGGCCATAACGACGGTATCGGCATCGTCATGGGCAAAAAGATCTTCGGTCGCAACGCTTCATTCATGAAGAAAGTGATCGACAACAAACACTTCATCGAATTGAAGAAGTACGGTCTCGTCCTCAAAAAAGGTAAATTCTAAGCAATATGACCAAGTAGCCCGCTCATCCGAACGGGCTACTTTTTTTGATGGCGTCTCATGGTTCACCTTTGACCTAAGAGAGGGCGATTCGGTATAATAGACAACGGGAAAAGGGGGCAATCGCATGCATATCATCCAGGCTGTCATTGGGGCGATTCTTTATTTGGTCATCTTCTTCAGCATCGGCTTCATTTTGAACATGCTACTTAAAAAAACATGGACGCTCGTGTTCATCTATCCGATTTTCGTCATTATGATGATTGATAACGTCAAGCTCTCGAGTTACATCACGGAGACATCGACCGCGCTCGCCAACGTTTACGAACGGGTGCTCGGACTTCAGTTTTTGGATGTGTTCATGCTTGGTTTCGGACTGCTCGGTGCGATTTTGGCCGGCGTCACGATCCGCTACTTGCGTAAGAGTGGTTACTCAATGTTTTAAAGACGGCAGAAATGTTCGTCTTTTTTGTTTTCTGCCTACTTTTTTAGAAGGCGAACCGATATACTAGATGAGATAACGATTTAATTAGTAAGGGATGCGATGAGAATGACATTACCGATGTATACGATCAAGAAAGTGTTGAATAATAGCGTTGTCATTTGCCAACATGATCCGGAACCGGAAGTCATTCTACTCGGGAAAGGGATTGGCTTCGGCAAGAAAGCGGGCGATCTCGTCGACCCGGCCAGTGTCCCGGAGAAAGTGTATCAACTGACAGATAAAGAAGAGCAATCGCAATATCGTGAACTCGTCAAACACGTCGACGAGGACTTTATTGCTTTCATGCAAGAAATCGTCGGCTTTATCGAGAACAACACAGGTAAAAAAGTCGACCAGCATATCCATATCGGTTTGACCGACCACTTGTTCTTCACGATGAAGCGGATCGAACAAGGGATGGAAGTGACAAATCCGTTCTTGCTTGAGACCGAATCGCTCTATCCGAATGAGTACGCCTTGGCTGAACGAATCGTCGATATGATTCACGAGCGGCTCGACGTGCTGTTGCCCGATGCGGAGATCGGATTTATCGCGCTCCATATCCATTCGGCGACGACGTTCAAAAACGTCCTCGAGGTCAACCGGCACAACCAAATCATCGGGCAAATCGTTCAGACGATTGAGAGTCGTTTGAACGTCAAAATGGATCGGAGTTCACTCGATTATAAGCGCTTACTTCGGCACTTAAGGTACGCCGTTGAGCGGGTTGCGACGGGTGAGATGGTGGAAGCCCC
Source organism: Exiguobacterium sp. s7 (assembly GCF_018618195.1). Classification (NCBI taxonomy): domain Bacteria; kingdom Bacillati; phylum Bacillota; class Bacilli; order Caryophanales; genus Exiguobacterium; species Exiguobacterium sp. s7. Next base: position 69,406 of record NZ_JACSLO010000002.1, read on the forward strand.
ACAAAAAATTGAAAAGGTATTGCGCGAAGAATATCCGCTATGCTATAGTACTGCTTGGGAGCTGATGGGCATCATGGAACGCGAATTAAAGCGTCCTGTCCCGCGAGGTGAAGCGACATATTTGACGATGCATCTCCAGCGCCTAACAAGTAGATAACTGATACCACGTATCTTACGTGTTACTGATTCGATCAGGCATGAGTAAGGAGTGGAACGCAACGATGTCTCCATTAGGAGAGGTCTACGTTCTATACCTTATTCATGCCTGTTTCTGTTTTTATAAACGTTTATTATGAAAACGTTTAGATACGTCGGTTGTCTGACATCTACAGTCGTCTTTCCGCACGAAACAATCACAAAAGGAGGATTTATCATGTTTAAGCAGATCTTTGGTGTTCTTCAAAAAGTCGGTAAAGCACTTATGCTTCCTGTAGCGATCTTGCCGGCAGCCGGTCTTCTTCTTGCATTCGGTAACGCGATGCAAAACCCGGCCCTCACATCACGCGCTGGTTGGTTAACGAACGAAGGCGTTGTGAAATTCGCTCAGCTCATGGAGCAAGCGGGTGGCATTATCTTCTCGAACTTAGCACTCTTATTCGCAGTCGGTGTCGCGATCGGTTTAGCAGGGGACGGCGTTGCCGGACTCGCAGCCATCGTCGGATTCCTCATCATGAACAAAGTAATGGGTGTTTGGCTCGAACTCACACCTGAAATCATCGCACAAGGTGACCCGGCTTACGCATCAGTACTTGGGATTCCAACACTCCAAACAGGGGTATTCGGAGGGATCATCGTCGGTCTGATTGCCGCATGGGCATACAATAAGTACTTCAACATCGAATTGCCGCAATTCCTTGGCTTCTTCGCTGGTAAGCGTTTCGTCCCAATCGTTACTGCAGTATTGGCAGTTGTCGCTGGTTTCGTTATGCTTCTCATCTGGCCACCAGTTCAACACGGCTTGAACACGTTCTCAAACTTCATGTTGACTGAAAACCGCACGTTCGCGGCATTCATCTTCGGTTTGATCGAACGTTCATTGATTCCATTTGGTCTTCACCACATCTTCTACTCACCATTCTGGTTCGAGTTCGGCTCGTACACGGATGCAGCGGGTAACATCGTTCGTGGTGACCAAGCGATCTTCTTCGCACAAATTCGTGATGGTGCCGAGCTCACAGCTGGTACGTTCATGACTGGTAAGTACCCGTTCATGATGTTCGGTCTTCCAGCAGCAGCACTTGCTATGTACCATGAAGCACGTCCTGAGCGTAAAGCAGTCGTCGGTGGTCTCTTGGCTTCGGCAGCACTTACATCGTTCTTGACTGGTATCACTGAGCCGATCGAGTTCTCATTCTTGTTCGTTGCTCCACTCTTGTTCGCAGTACACGCAGTCTTCGCTGGCCTTTCGTTCATGGTCATGCACATCTTGAACGTCAAAATCGGGATGACGTTCTCGGGCGGTTTGATCGACTACCTTCTCTTCGGTGTACTTCCTAACCGTACAGACTGGTGGCTCGTCATTCCAGTCGGTCTCGTGTTCGCAGTCGTTTACTACTTCGGATTCCGTTTCGTAATCCGTAAGTTCAACCTTAAAACACCGGGCCGTGAAGATGAAGTCGTTGAGCAATCAACTGCTACAGGTTCGGAACTTGCACAAGATATCCTCGTTGGTTTCGGTGGTTCGCAAAACATCAAACACTTAGACGCATGTATCACACGTCTTCGCGTTGAAGTTAAAGATAAGAGCCAAGTCAACAAAGAAGAATTGAAACGCCTCGGGGCAGCTGGTGTCCTTGAAGTCGGTAACAACATTCAAGCAATCTTCGGACCACGTTCTGATGCGTTGAAATCAGAAATGCAAGCGGTCATCGCTTCAGGTAACGAAAAGAAAGCAAACTGAATGAAGCTATAAGCCAATCCATTATGGATTGGCTTTTTTTGTATGGGTGAAACGGTTTCAGCCTACTGGCAGATGGGGAAAAGTAAGTATTCTGACAAAAGGAGGGAACCATGATGTGGAAGAAAGTGTTTGGTGTTTTGCAGCGAATCGGGAAGGCACTCATGCTTCCGGTTGCGATTCTACCGGCAGCCGGTCTATTACTCGCATTTGGTACCGCATTCCAAAACCCTGATCTCGTTTCGCTCTTACCTTTCTTGGCAAACGATTCACTCGTTCTCGTCTGGCAAGTTATGACAGATGCCGGGGATATCGTGTTTGCCAATCTAGGTCTATTGTTCGCCGTCGGTGTCGCCATCGGGCTAGCCAACGGGGACGGTGTTGCCGGGTTAGCAGCTATCGTTGGTTATTTGATTATGAACAAAGTTATCAGTACGTGGAACGGTATTACCGCGGAAATCGCCCAGGGAGACCCGGCCTATGCATCGGTACTCGGGATCCCGACGCTCCAAATGGGGGTATTCGGGGGTATTATCGCAGGTCTCATTGCCGCATTCGCATACAACAAGTACTTCAACATCAAGTTGCCGGATTTCTTAGGGTTCTTCGCCGGGAAACGGTTCGTGCCGATCGCGACCGCTGCATTCAGCTTATTGATCGGGATTGCGCTCGCCTACATTTGGCCGCCGATCGGTTCAGCGATCAACACGTTCTCGAGCACGATCATTGAAGCGAACGTCGCCGTTTCAGCCTTTGTCTTCGGTTTGGTCGAACGTTCTTTGATTCCGTTCGGTCTGCACCACATCTGGTACTCACCGTTTTGGTTCCAGTTCGGGGAATATACGAACCAGGCGGGAGACCTTGTCCAAGGGGACCAACGGATCTTCTTCGCACAATTACGTGACGGAGTCGAATTTACGGCCGGTACGTATATGACCGGGAAGTTCCCGTTCATGATGTTCGGATTGCCTGCCGCTTGTCTCGCCATGTTCCACACGGTCCCGAAAGAGCGTCGTAAAGACGTCGAAGGACTTTACTTCTCAGCAGCCCTCACCTCATTCTTAACGGGAATCACCGAGCCGGTCGAATTCTCGTTCGTCTTCGTTGCACCTCTACTCTTTGGTATTCATGCCGTCTTTGCGGGACTATCCTTTATGACCATGCACTTGCTCAACGTTAAGATCGGGATGACGTTCTCAGGCGGACTCATCGACTATCTGTTGTTCGGGGTATTGCCGAACCGGACAGCCTGGTGGCTCGTCATTCCAGTCGGCCTCGTCTTCGCGGTCATTTATTACTTCGGGTTCCGCTTCGCCATCACGAAGTTCGATTTGAAAGTGCCGGGACGTGAAACCGTCGCCGAAGGCAAAGGCGCCCGCGCCGTCGTCGGAGACGATTTACCGTACGAAGTGCTCGTCGGTCTCGGCGGACCGGAAAACATCAAACACCTCGACGCCTGTATCACGCGTCTTCGCGTCACCGTGAATGATGTGAAACAAGTCGATAAAGACTTGCTCAAAGATTTGGGAGCGGCCGGAGTACTCGAAGTCGGAGATAATATTCAAGCCATCTTCGGACCGAAATCGGATACGCTCAAATCGCAAATCGCGGCCATCATCGAGGGCGGCGAATACAAGCCGAAAGAAAAAGCCGTCATCACACCGGAAGCGGCCGAACATGCCGATCATCGCTTCCTCGCCCCGATGTCAGGTGTCATCTTGTCACTTGATGACGTTCCGGACCAAGTCTTCTCGGGCCGCATGATGGGTGAAGGATTTGCCATCGAACCGAGTTCAGGACAAGTCGTTGCGCCGGTCACGGGACAAATCACGACGTTCTTCCCGACGAAACATGCGATCGGTCTACTTGCGGACGATGGACGCGAGATTCTTATCCATGTCGGACTCGATACGGTCAATCTGAAAGGCGAAGGTTTCGTCGCCAAAGTGAAAGAAGGCGACCGCGTCGAAGCGGGGGATGTCTTGCTCGACGTTGACCTCAATTTGATTCGCGACAAAGTCCCATCGCTCATCACGCCGATCATTTGGACGAACGGAGACGGCAAAATCGTCGTTGTCCCATTCGGAGAGACGGTCGTCGCCGGTGAAGCGCTCGACTTCAGAACGGATGATAAAGGAGCCGAGTAAACAAAAAAGAAGCTCTCGCAGCTGCGAGAACTTCTTTTTTTGTTACTTCTTAATATCGAATTTTTCACTGAGGAAGTTCACGACTTCTTCAGCTGTATCCATGTTGAGGACGTCGTTGACGATCGCTTCTGTTTCTGACTTCGTCAAACGCTTCACGAGGCTACGTGCGCGAAGGACGCTTGAAGCTGACATCGAGAACTCGTCAAGGCCAAGTCCGAGAAGGATTGGAATCGCGAGCTCTTCTCCAGCCATCTCGCCACACATGCCGACCCATTTGCCAGCTTTATGTGCTTCTGTGATGACGTTGTGGAGAAGGTTCAAGATGGCCGGGTTGAACGGTTGGTACAAGTACGAGACTTTCTCGTTCATGCGGTCCGCTGCCATCGTGTATTGAATCAAGTCGTTCGTGCCGACTGAGAAGAAGTCGACTTCTTTCGCGAATTGCTTCGCCATGACGGCTGTCGATGGGATCTCGACCATCATCCCTGTCTCGTAGTTACCGACAGCGATGCCTTCTGCTTTCAACTTCGCTTCTTCTTCGAGAAGGAGCGCTTTCGCCGCGCGGAACTCTTCAAGTGTCGCGATCATTGGGAACATGATGGCGAGGTCACCGTGCGCTGAGGCACGGAGAAGGGCGCGAAGTTGTGTGCGGAACAAGTCCGTCTCTTCGAGGCAAAGGCGAATTGCGCGATAGCCGAGGAACGGGTTCATTTCTTTTGGAAGGTCGAGGTAAGACAATTCTTTATCTCCACCGATATCGAGCGTACGGATGACGACTTGTTTGCCGTCCATACCTTCGAGTACTGCTTTATAGGCTGTATATTGCTCTTCTTCCGTCGGGAACGTTTCTGAGTCCATGTAGAGGAACTCGGTCCGGTAAAGGCCGATGGCATCAGCGCCGTTTTTCAACACGCCTTCGAGGTCGTTCGGTGTACCGATGTTTGCCGCAAGTTTGACTTTATGGCCGTCGGCTGTGACTGACTCTTCGTTGACGAGCTGTTTCAACTCTTCTTTGTAAGCTTCGAATGAAGCACGTTTTTCAACGTATTCATTGACGAGTTCTTCAGACGGGTTGACGAAGACGTCGCCTTCTGTCCCGTCGATGACGACGAGGTCGCCGTTCTTGATTTCTTCGAGCGCTACTTTTGTTCCGACGACAGCCGGGATTTCGAGTGAGCGAGACATGATCGCCGAGTGAGACGTACGTCCACCAATGTTTGTCGCGAAACCTTTGACGTATTTACGGTTGAGTTGCGCCGTGTCAGACGGTGTCAAATCTTCAGCGATGATGATGACTTCTTCAGAAATCGACGCAGGCGTCATGAATGTGACACCGAGGATATGCGCCATGACGCGTTTCGTGACGTCACGAACGTCGGCAGCGCGTTCACGCATGTACTCGTTATCCATCGATTCAAAGATCATGACCATCATTTGAGCGACTTCATCGAGCGCTTTCGCAGCATTCATGTGTTCGCTTTCAATTTTGTCGTTCACTTGTGAGACGATCTCAGGATCTTCGACGATGAGCAAGTGTGCCGAGAAAATCTCTGCCTTGTCTTCACCGAGTTCACGAAGTGTGATCTCGCGAATTTCTTCGAGTTCTGTCTTCGACTGAGCGATCGCCGCTTGGAAACGGGCTTTCTCAGCTGCTACGTCCTCGATTTTGTTTGTCGGGATGTCAAATGAAGGTGTCTCCATGACGAATGCTTTCGCAACTGCGATTCCTGCAGATGCGCCAATACCTTTAATGTGTGACATAAGCGTAGTCCCTCTCTTCAAAGAAATAGTGGTTTCCAACGTTATCTCGTTAGTTCTTACCCGAAATGAAAAAGGAACTAACGAAAACCTGGAAGATTAAAGTAGCAACGGTCTACTACTAGGGGAAGCCTCGACCGAACAAAATGGCCTCGCCTCAACAGGGAGGGATGCCTGATTGCGTACTTTCTTATCCTATCATAAAATAAATCATCGTCACAACGAGGAGTTAACGCCTGAATTCGAAGATTTATTGACTCTTGCGCATACTGTTTCATTATTTGGCAGAAGTTCGTTATGCTAACCATATATAAAGAAGGGAAGTGGCAAACATGTATCAAGTGAAAGACTTAGATTGGAACGGTTCATATGACACGATCGTCGTGGGGATCGGCGCTGCCGACACGATTGAGGAAGGACTCGATTCATTGTTTAATGGACGCGTCAAAGCATTGATTCAATCGGCGGATATTTCAACGAAAACAGGTGAAGTCTCCATCGTCCCGACGTTTGAGGGAACGGTTAAACGGATCCTATTCGTCGGTCTCGGACAACGGAACGAAAATACGGTTGAAAATGTGCGCAATTGGTTCGGGAAAGTCGCCAAACACATCAAAGCCCGTGCCTTCACGGACGTCGCGGTCGCCCTCGACACGTTCGGACCGAATACGGCGAAACTGTTTGCTGAAGCGTATGAGATGGCGACGTATGAGCATCCTACATACAAATCAGAGCCGAAACCGGCGAAACCGGACGTAACGATCACGTTGCTCGGAGCTGATGCAGAGGAAGAGGCGCTAGCAGGTGCAGCTTACGGACGTGGTGTGAATGTGGCGCGGTCGCTCACGATGATGCCAGCCAATATTTTGACGTCGGAAACGCTCGCGGACTATGCGGTCGAGTTGGCCGAACGTCACGGCTTTGAACATCGCATCATTGAGAAAGAAGAGATGGAAGGGCTCGGAATGGGCGCGCTTCTCGCCGTCAACCAAGGGTCGACGATCCCGCCGAAGTTGATCGTGCTCGAATATCGCGGAGCTGGAGACGAGGCGCCTGTCGCTGTCGTCGGAAAAGGCATCACGTTTGATACGGGCGGTTACTCGATCAAGCCGAAAGACGGCATCGTCGGTATGAAAGGGGATATGGGCGGCGCCGCGACGGTACTTGGTTTATTCGAGACGCTCGCGACGACGAAACCGAACGTGAACGTCATCGGTGTCATCCCATCGACGGACAACATGATCTCAGGGGACGCATTCAAGCCGGACGATGTCATCACGGCGATGAACGGGAAGACGATTGAAGTGCTCAACACGGATGCAGAAGGTCGTCTCGTCCTCGCCGACGCCGTCACTTTTGCCAAGACGTATGAACCGCAAGCCATCATCGATGTGGCCACGCTCACGGGCGGTGTGCTCGTCGCACTCGGTACGGAAGTGACTGGTTGCCTGACGAACGATGCGTCGCTCTACGGCGCCTTAGAAGCTGCGAGCCGTGACACGAACGAACTCGTCTGGCAGATGCCATACTTCGATGTCTTCATCAACCAAGTGCGTAAGTCGGAAGTCGCCGACTTGAACAACTCACCGGGCCGTTACGGTCATATGATTTTCGGCGGCGCTTTCGTCGGTGAGTTCGTCGGGGACACGCCTTGGCTCCATCTCGACATCGCCGGGACGAGCGAACGTTCGTCGGCGAGCGATCTCGGACCAAAAGGACCGACTGGCGTCATGGTGCGCACACTCGCCTCGATGCTCGAAGGATGGAAACGTTGAAAATTGGATTTGTATTGATCGGTTTGGCCGTCGTCTCCGGTTTCGGATACACGGCTTGGCCAAGCCGTTGGTTGTTAGGAGTGACCGTCTTTTGCGCGGTGCTCGGAGTGTTGTTTTTGATGCAGGAGGGACGCCGTGGTCGGAGTAGGAATTGATGGCGCGCGCGGGGGCTGGGTACGAATCACGTACGACAGCATCTCGCTCTGTTTGACCATCTCAGAGAAGTTGGAAGATTTATTGATCGAAGGGGCCGTGCATTTTGTCGATATGCCGAAAGACTTAGGGTCGATCGACAAGCCGGACCGAACGTGTGACGCGTGGATGCGGTCACAACTAAAAGAGCGGAAGTCATCGATCTTCACACCACCGATTCAAGAAGTGGTAACAGAAGCATCGTATGAGACGGCCAACGCGAGAAGTCGCGAACTAGTCGGAAAAGGAATCAGCAAACAAGCGTGGAACCTTGTGCCGCGGATTCGAGAGTTTCAAACGATCGCTGAAACGGACGTCTATGAGTCACATCCGGAAGTGTGCTTCGCCGTCATGACCGGGAACGAGGCGCGTTTCAGCAAGAAGACCGAGGCGGGAGAGCTCGAACGGATCGAGTTGTTGCGCCGCTATTCAAAAAGCTCGCCCTGGAAGTGGAAGATGTCGAACGTACAAGTCGATGATATTATCGACGCCTGTATTTTGGCCGTGGCCGCCTATGAGGCGGGAACGACTGGGATGGTGACGCATCCGGACCAAACTGAAGGAGCGCCGTTCGTGGCGGTACCGAAGACAAAAGAGCGATGACGCGTCATCGCTCTTTTGGTGTCGTCGGCCCGAGGACGAATCTCCACATATAGTGAAACACTTGGGCGTTATAGAGCGCCTTGAGCAGAACGGCCAAGACCGGTCCTAAAATGAAGCCGAGCACCCCGAACAGTTGCAAACCGACAAAAATCGAGATGAGAGCGGCGAGCGGGTCAAGTCCAATGTGAGAACCAACGATTTTCGGTTCAGCCAAGTTACGTTGGACGATGACGACGATATACAAGATGACGAGGCCGATGGCGAGGAACCAGTCGCCGCTCACAGCGGCATAGGCGGCCCATGGCAATAGCAACGTCCCGACGCCGAGGTACGGCAACAAGTCGAAGATGGCCGCTAAAAGAGCGAAAGAGAATGGATTGTCGACCCGCAGGATGAACATGCCGACAAGGACGATCCCGAACGTGATGGAGATAAGCGTCAATTGGGCCCGGACGTAACCGAACAGCGCCGAGCGCAAATTGGTCATGACCAGTTCAAATTCCTTGAAGCCTTTTCGCTCATTCAAGCGCGCGATGGACCGCATGTAGACGTTCCAGTCTTTCGTGATGAAGAACCAGGCGAGCACGATGACGATGAACAAGAGCAAGACAAGCGGTAAGGCGCTGAGGATATCTTGCAGTAAACCGGCGACCCCTCGTGACAAGACGCCGATCGCTGCTCCGAGCTGGACCCCGATCTCGGTGATCCCGCCTTCGAGCGAGTTCGTCTGTCCCGGATTGAGCCGCTGGACGCTGTCATACGCATCATTGACGAACGGGGCAATCTTTTCGTTGAACATGCGTTGTATGTATTCGGTGAACGTTTCAATCTGGTCGGGAAGTTTCTCGGCGGCGATCGTCAAGTAACGGATGAGTTGAGTCACCACGATGGCAATCACACCGCTGACGACACTCATGACGATCAACAAGGAAGCGAGCGTCCCAAGAGCCCGGGGCAATTTGGTCTCGCGCTCGAACCAATTGACGAGCGGGACGGTCAACAAGGATAACAAGAAGGCGAACACGAAAGGATACGTGTACGTAAAGAGGACGCTCAGTCCCCAAATGACGAAGACGAGCCCGATAATGACGAGCAGGAAACGAAGTAACTGCCAAAGCCTGGCTGGCGACACGACACATGGCCCCTTTCCTAACGATTGGATTGAGCATAGTATACCACGCAACCGGTAAATATAGAGGATGGATAGGTGATTAAACATGAAGGAATTACAACGACGAATCGATCGGATGATTATTCATTTAGGCGGCTACTGGCGGCCGCTGTCGGGGTTGGCCCGGCTGTTAGAAGAAGTGGGCGAAGTTGGCGGCGCGCTCTATGCCGACGACCGAGTCGCCCTGCGAGAAGAGCTGATGGACGTCTTCGTTATTTCGACGTGTCTGGCGAATCAATATGCCATCACCCTCACGAATCAAACGACAGACCGTGACGAGACGAAAGAAGAACGTAGCTACTACCGCCTCGTGCGCGAGGCGGGGGAAGTTGGCCGCATATTAAATGCCTACGAAGGCGATAAAAAATTGAAGGCGTCCGCGACGCCGGGATCGTTGCAACGACACATCGAGGCCGTTCAACAGGCGGTCATGGAACTTGCCGACATGAATGGATTTGACCTATTCGCGGAGATCGCCTCGTTGATCGAAGACAAGTCGTCCCGAGACTTCGGACGCTTCGACCATACCCCCGACCCGATTACGGAAGATTCGGTCCGCACGTATCGTTCTTATGTGGAAGGACGGTACTGGGGCGGGGTGAAGGCTAAACCTTTCGAAGAAGTGAGCCGATATAGAGAGCGGGAAGGGCACTTGGCGCGATTTTTAAAGATCGCCGAAGTCGAGGGACTCGATGGGTTTGTCATTCGACAACCTGAGCCGCCTTTCCAAATCGATCGCTCCATCGAGACTGATTTGCAACTAGCGGCCCCTTTCGCCGTCGAGATCGAGCGACATGGCACTGATACGTTTTGGATTGTGCGAAAACAAGGGTAAAAACATTCACCTTTTTTGTAAAAAGTATTCATCATTTTTTCAAATATTTACTTTTTCAATAAAAGCAATGTGCTACTATGAAGGTGTTGTCAGTCGCGATGTGTGTATGAAGAAAGGAATATTTTGGATGAATATGAAGCTTTTTAAACTTGCCCTCATCATGACTATTGTCTTGTTTTCAATCCAAATACCCGCGGTGGAAGCCGCTACTTTGGACGGAGAGACGACAGTCAACTTGAACGTTCGCTCTGCACCAAGCACGAGCGGAAAATTGATACAAACGCTAAAAAAGGGAACAAAAGTAAAATATGTAATTTATAACAAATCGTGGAGTAAGATATATTTAAACGATCGAACGTACTATGCTTCCGCCCAGTACATCAAGCGAATCCCGTCCCAATCCACGACGGTCACGAAGCAAGCTGCCACTTCGACGGGTGTGACGACCGTCAACTTGAACATCCGTGTGTCGGCCCATAGCAAGGCGACCGTGTACCGGACGCTTAAAAAAGGCACGACCGTTCAATATGCCGTGCATAACTCGTCTTGGGCGAAAGTGTACTTGAACGGGAAGACGTATTATGCGGCCAAGGCATATATTGCCCCGAAAGCCGTCGCATCGACACCAGCCCGTGAAACAGGCTATACGAACCGTGATTTGAAGTTGTTCGGCGAACGGAATCAGCGTTCGGCGGTGTTGAAGGTATTGCCGGCTAAGTCAGCGGTCGTCTCGAGCAAATATAACTCGAGCTGGTCGGTTGTCTACGTTGGCAGTAGCACATATTATACGCCGACGGCATGGATCACGCCGGGAACTTTGAAACCGAGCGCGGCAAAAGTAAACGGTCATGCCAACCGTGAGTTGAAGTTGTTTGGCGAGCGCAATCAGCGTTCGAAAGTGTTGAAAGTATTGCCGGTCACGACGGAAGTCGTCTCGAGCAAATATAACTCAAGCTGGTCGGTCGTTTATGTCGGAAGCGAAACGTATTATGCGCCGACGGCTTGGATTACGCCTGGGGCACCGACGATGCCTCCGCCGACGACGAAACCGCCAGTCGTAAAAGTCGATGGTCATGCCAACCGCGAGTTGAAACTGTTCGGCGCGCGCAACCAACGTTCGACGGTGTTGAAAGTGTTGCCGGCCAAGTCGGCGGTCGTCTCGAGCAAATATAACTCGAGTTGGTCGATCGTCTACATCGGCAGCAAAACGTATTACACACCGACGGCATGGATCACACCAGGAGCGCCGCCGGTAACGAAACCGCCGACGACGAAACCGCCGGTCATTCAAAAAGTAACAGGATATGCGAACCGAAATGCCAACCTGTTCAAGAAGACGCTTCAATCATCACCGGTCGCTCGTGTGTTGCCGAAGTATACGCCGGTGACGTACAGCAAACATAACTCGAGCTGGTCGGTCGTCTATATCGGGTCGGACACGTTCTATACCCCGACAGCTTGGTTGTCGGCCGGGAAGGCCCCAGCCGCCCCTGCGGCGACGCCTAAAGGGAAAGTGTACACGAACACACCAGGGGACGTCTTGAACGTCCGGGCGAGCGCCTCGGCGAGCTCGACGATTCTCGGCCGACTCGCCCATGGCACTCAAGTCGACCATTACGGCTCGACGAACGGCTTTTATAAAATCAAGTACAACGGTCGCGACGGCTACATCTCGACGGCTTACGCGATGACGCTCAAGCCGAGCGTGACGAGCAACGCCGTCATCGTCCTCGATGCGGGCCATGGAGGCGGTGACCCTGGAGCGGTGAATGGATCGCTCTATGAGAAGACGATTGTTCTCGATGTGACGAAACGAGTCGAGGCGTATCTTCGTTCGAAGTATGACTACCAAGTCCGGTTGACGCGTTCGACGGATGTCTACTTGACGCTTGACCAACGCGTTCAGACGGCAAAAACGCTTCGCGGCAACTTGTTCGTCAGCTTGCACACGAATGCTGCGACGACTCAGTATGCTAAAGGTGTCGAGACGTTCTATTCGTCTTATTCAGCCCACAGTTCGAAGAGCCGTGTGCTCGCGACGAACATTCAATCCAATTTGATGGGCAAGATGTCCGGGATGACGAACCGCGGTGTGAAGACGGCGAACTATTATGTGATTCGTTATAATACGATGCCATCGGCCCTCGTCGAACTCGGTTTCATCTCTTCGCCGCAAGACGTCACCCACTTACGGAGCAACGCCTCACGCCAACGGATGGCGGAAGGTGTCGCTGAAGGGATCGCTCAGTACGTACGCGCTTATCATTGAATTTTCATCCATTAAAAACGCCCCGACTCACGATGAGTCGGGGCATTTTGTGCTTATAGGTCGTCGAAGCCGTTGGCGTCGGTGACTTTTGCGTACGAGCGTGACTTCTGTTCGAAGAAGTCGGATTTCGTGGCATTCAATGAATCGTCTGAGTACGCACGAATCCACGGCATGACGTCTTCGTTGAACCCTTCATACAGATCGTTCAAGCCGATGACGCGGAGGCGCTTGTTGGCGAGGTATTTGACGTAATCGCGCATCTCGCTGACGTCGAGCCCGTCGAGGTCGCGAAGGACGTATTCGCACCATTCGACCTCGAGGTCGACGGCTTCCGCCATCGTGTCATAGACGAACTGGCTGAAGCTGCCGTCGGCGTCGATCTCCGGGTTTTCCGTCAAGACGGCCCGGAGCAACTGGCTGACGAAATACGAGTGTTGCATCTCGTCACGCTGGATGTAGCTGATCATCGTCGACGTGCCGACCATCTTCTGGTGACGGGCCAAGTTGTAGAAGTAGGCGAAACCGGAATAGAAGTTGATGCCTTCGAGAATAATCGAGGCGACGAGCGACTTGGCGAACGTCTCGGCCGTCTGGTCGGCCCGGAAGTCCTCGTATAAGTCTAAGATGAACTGATTCCGTTTCATGACCATCTCGTCGTCCTTGGCGATATCGAAGATGCGATTTTGCTCGCTGAGCGGGACGAGGCTCGAGAGGACGTAGCTATATGATTGGTTATGGACGACTTCTTGTTGAGCGATGACGGCGAGCACGGCGTGCACCGACGAGTCTGATGAGAACATCGATGACTCGAGGATATAGCGTGTCTGTACCGAGTCGAGGATCGACAACAACCCGATGATCCGTTTGAAGGCGTCTTGTTCACGCTCGCTCAACTGCGGCCATTGCTGCATGTCTTTCGACATCGAGATCTCATCCGGGATCCAAAAGTTTGAGAGCAGTTGTTTATAGATGGTGTAAAACTGCGGATAGGCGATGTCGTTCCAATTGACGATGGAACTCGTCTCGCCCCCGATAATGGCAGTCGCCCGGTTAGGATGTTTGGGCGACAGTAGTTTGATCTTTTGAATGGTCATGGACATATACTCCTTCTTCGGTGTTTCTAGCCAACCGTTCGGCCCAGTGACGGACGTTGTACGGTTGATTGCGCGGTGACTGCTCGATTTTCAATGTCTCACCGGCGAGGGGAATTCCGTATTTCGAAAGGTGGTAGGCCATCTCGTCGACCGCTCGGCAGAAGTGGACGAACATCTTGTCACCTGTCCCAAACACGGCGGCTTGGCGAAGCGGCACATTAAGTTCTTTCAAGACGAGACGGAACGTATCTTTCATCTCGTCCGGCAAGACGCCGTCCGCCCACGTATACGACCCGAAGTAAACGAGGTCGTACGTGGCGAGTGATTGGGCTTCGCGATGGCCAATGCGGTCCGCTTCATATAGGGCGACACGGTCGCCCTGATGGACGTGGGTCGCCTGAATCAGCTCGGCGACCTCTTCTGTATTCCCGCTCATCGAACTATAGACGATTGCGACGTTCATGGTTGGTCCCACCTTTCTTCTAGGTTAAAAATAAACGAGAGTGAAAAGCGATACATTATTGAACAAACCTTATTACTAAGAACCACTCTTATTTCAATAGACTTTTTTGACTAAAGAGTTACTAGCATTTTTTCGAATTAATTCAATTGCATGCTCGCAATCATTTAAATTAATGTAGCCTTCACTATGAGCTAAAATTTTTCCGTTGTTTGCTACAATTCGAAAATAATATTCACCGGTTCTCGTTTTATCAATTTGGAAGTTCAATATTGTGTTGCCTCCTTTTCTGCTATCAATTTGCGATTTAATTTCAAATATTCTTAGTGTTAAAATTTAAAACCTGAGAAGGTAATGATGGAGCAGAAATTTATAATGCTTCATCATTTAAATTGTTTTTGGAAGTATATTATTTTACGAAGCACACGATTCACATTCGTCGACTTCAACAGTCGTCGAACGCGTGTAGTAAATTGATTTCATTCCGAGTGACCAGGCCTCGAGATGCATCGAGAGGAGCTCGGTCGCTTTCACGTCATTTTTGACGTAAAGGTTGAAGCTGATTGCTTGGTCGATGTGACGCTGACGGGCCGCGTTTTGACGGATGCTCCAGAGCTGGTCGACTTCGAACGCTGATTTATAGAACCAGTTCGTCTCCGGGTTGAGGTCAGGGACCGTCACCGGGATCTTATAGTTTTTCTTCTCTTCCGAGTAGACCTTCTTATAGATTGGATCAATCGAGGCGGTGCTGCCGGCGATAATCGCTGTCGACGAGTTCGGTGCGACTGCCATCATGTAGGCGTTGCGGACACCGTTTTGATGAACCGCTTCCGCGAGGCCGTCCCAATCGAGTTCATCGTGTGAGCGGTAGTTACGGCGTTTGAAGTACTCACCCGTATGCCACTCCGATCCTTCGAAGACCCCGAATGCGCCTTTTTCTTTGGCTAATTCCATTGACGCTTGAATCGTGAGGTAAGCAATCTTCTCATATAGCTTTTCCGCGTACTGGACGGCATCGACCGATTCCCAACGGATGCCTTCGAGGGCGAGCAGGTGATGCCAACCGAACGTTCCGAGTCCGACGGCGCGGTATTTTTGGTTTGTGATCATCGCTTGCGGTACTTCAATCGTATTCAAGTCGATGACGTTGTCGAGCATCCGCATTTGAATCGGGATGAGTCGCTCGAGGACATCTGACTTCACGGCCCGGGCGAGGGCGATCGAGCTCAAGTTACAGACGACGAAGTCACCAGGTGTTTTCGTGATGACGATTTTTCCGTCCGCTGTGTACTCTTCGTCGATCGTCGTCGGTGACATGTTTTGCGCGATCTCTGAACAGAGGTTCGAGCTGTAAATCATGCCGGCGTGTTTGTTCGGGTTAGCGCGGTTCACGGCGTCGCGGAAGAACATGTATGGGGTTCCTGTCTCGAGCTGCGAACGCATGTAGCGTTTGACGAGGTCGATGGCCGGTACCGTTACGCGCGAAAGCTCCGGCGTATTGACGCACGCCATGTATTTCTCGGTGAACGAACCACCATTTTCCGTCTCATCGTAGAAGTCTTCAAGGCTGAAGCCCATGACCGTACGAATCTCGTGCGGGTCGAACAAGTGCCAGTCGCCACGTGCTTCGACCGTACGCATGAACAAGTCGGGCAAGCAGACGCCTGTGAACAAGTCATGAGTCCGAAGGCGCTCGTCCCCGTTGTTCAATTTCGCATCGAGGAACTCAAAGATGTCCTTATGCCAAATGTCGAGGTAGACGGCGATCGAGCCTTGGCGCATGCCGAGCTGGTCGACCGAGACGGCCGTGTTGTTCAGTTGCTTCATCCAAGGGAGCGCGCCGCTCGAGACGCCTTTGAAGCCTTTGATGTCGCTGCCGCGTGAGCGGATTTTGCCGAGATAGACGCCGATTCCGCCGCCGCCTTTCGAGAGCGTGGCCACATCTGTGTTCGAGTCGTAGATACCGCGGAGCGAGTCGTCGACCGTGTCGATGAAACATGAGCTGAGCTGCCCGTATGATTTCCCGGCGTTCGAGAGCGTCGGTGTAGCAACCGTCATATAGAGGTTCGATAGTGCCCAATACGCTTCTTCGACGAGTTTCACACGTTGGTCAGCGTTCTCTTTTTGCATGAGCGTCATGGCGATGACCATGAACCGCTCTTGCGGCAACTCGTACAAGTTTTTGACGTGGTCGCGGCCGAGGTAACGGTCTGCTAACGTCCGGAGACCGATGTATGTGAACATGCGGTCACGTGACGGGTCAATCAACGTCTCCAAATAGGCGATGTCTTCTTTCGAGTACGTATCGAGTAGTGCCGAGGTGAAGATGCCTTTTGTCGTGAGCGTCTCAATCATTGGATAGAGAGCGCCGTAACGCATCGAGGCGTCATAACCGCGGTTACGGGCCGCTTCTAAATAGAGGCGGTTTAAGTACATTTCTGTGGCGACGAACGTCCAGTCCGGCTCTTCAGCCTTCAACATATCGAGGGCGTGCATCGTCAAGAGTTCATATACTACATCTTGTGTCAGTGTCTTTCCTTCGAGCGCCCGGACGGCTCGTTCTTCGTATCGTTCGACACTAAGCTGTGGGTAGCGTTGTTTTAATGATTGGATTAATGTCGAGACGTCAGTAAGTGTTGGCGCAGCAGCCAACATCGTCTCGTGATGGATAGGGGATGTCAAAACGATCACTCCTTCTTCGGATGTAGATATTATAAAGGTATAGCGGAACTTGTCCGATTCGACGTCAATGGTGGATGAACGTGATAAATATCCGTTAACTATATATTGACGTTTTCTAGTCTTTTTAATCATAAATCACCTATATTTAGTTTTGCAATCTTGACATTCGGCAAACTGTCGACGCCTAGATTACTTTTACTCAAAAACGGCGCTATCATCCGATTTGAGATGAGATATGAGATAGAAAAAAATTAAATTGACGTTGGCGTGAGAACGCGTGCAATTTTATGTAAGCGGTCAATCATGAACCGGATGTCCAAATAAACGATAAATTCATTGGATTTCGTCCTATCTTCTATTCAATTTATGATTTGAGCGATTACTATATATAGTGACGACTGCTTTTTCAAAACGAGGGAAATTTGAACGCTCACTAGCATCGAACTGAAAAGTGAGGTAGATTGAGGGAGTACGATTTGAAATCAAGGTAAAAAGAAGGGTTTAACAAATGAGAGCAGAAGACTTATTATTAGCATGGGACCCACTCGGTTACGGGCTTGGGTCGTATGGACCAGAGTTTGATGATATCGCCTTGGCGCTCATTCACGTCAATTCGATCGATCAATTGGATGACGTGATTCGACAGATCTTGACAGACGCTTTTGGCGACTGTCCAAGTGAACCAGAAACACGGGCCATGGCGGCACGACTACTCGCGTCTTCAGAATCTTGTCAACTATAAGGGGGAACCACGATGTTACGTATCGATCCAACACCGAATCCAAATGCAATGAAAATTACACTTCCTGAGAACGTCTTCGGCGCGAAAAGCCAAAGCGTGAAAGCCGGCGAAGAGACGGACCAACCGCTTCTCGCGAAACTCGTCGCCATCGAAGGCGTCGAGAGCGTATTCGCCTATGGCGATTTCGTCACGGTATCGAAAGAAAACGGCGTCAGCTGGGAAGCCATCTTGCCGCACGTCGAAACTGCTTACCGCGGATGAACCCGCTCGTTTCCATCGTCATCCCGGTCCATTCGCGGGAGACGGAACTGACGGAACTGCTCGAATGTCTGGTCGTCCAGACGTTCGGGGAGTTTGAAGTACTTGTGATCAATAATGACGGGCCGCCAAAACAGCATCTTTTGGCGCCTTTTTTGAATCGATTATCGATTCGATATATCGAGCTTGGCGAGAATCATCATGTCAAAGCCCGCAATCGCGGCGTACAGGAAGCGAGCGGCGACTATATCCTGTTGCTCGACGATGATGATTTGCTCATGCCGACCCATATCGAACAAGCGCTCGAGGACATCCGTTCGGCCGACCTCGTCTTCACGGACGCGGAACTGTTCCGCTTTACGTGGGAAGATGGGCGCCGTCGTGTCACCGACTGGGAGGCATTCGCCTACGCCCTCGATTTGGAGCGACTTCGCCAAGACTCGACGTTTATCCCGTCCGGTACGC
The DNA here is from genome assembly GCF_018618195.1 of Exiguobacterium sp. s7. NCBI lineage: Bacteria > Bacillati > Bacillota > Bacilli > Caryophanales > Exiguobacterium > Exiguobacterium sp. s7. The sequence continues at coordinate 87,754 of NZ_JACSLO010000002.1, forward strand.
TCTATCGAAAACAGCTCCACGAGACGATTGGATCGTTCGACGAGGACGTTTATAACTACTGGGATTGGGATTTCATTCTACGTGTCAGTGAGGTCGGGACGATTCGTCATCCGGCCCGCGCGACGGTGCTCTATGCGTTCAATGGCACCGACAACTTGTCGGCCAAACAAGACGAGACGCGCCGTCGTTACTTTGATCGGTTCTGTCACAAGCACGGTTTGGTCAATATGGAAATGAAGAACTTCCATATCGTCCAAGCCGAACGACGGGACTATGTGAGACAGACAGAGAGAACGTTCACAGGGGCGTTCCCCGGTAGAACGGAAGGAGAATAACTATGTATACATCGAAAGAACTAGAATTGCTCGAGCTGCTCGAAGAGAAAGGCTACCTCGAGACGAAACTGTTGGCGAACTTGCTCGCGACCGACGAGGCGACTGTCGAGGCGATGCTCGAAAAGTTCAAGGCGGACGGCATCTTGCTCGGCTTCCGGGCGATGGTCAACTGGCAAAAAATCAATCGCCACGATGTCACGGCGTTCATCGACGTCAAAGTTACTCCGAAACGGGGTCGTGGTTTCGATGAGGTCGCGGAACGTATTTATCGCTTCCCGGAAGTGACGGCGCTCTATTTGATGTCAGGGGCTTACGACCTGCAAGTCGTCATTCGGGCGAACTCGCTTCAAGACGTCGCGTCGTTCGTTTCGGACAAATTGTCACCGCTTGACTCGGTCGTCTCGACGACGACGCACTTCAAATTGAAGACATATAAGCATGATGGCATTTTATTCACCCCGCAAGTCGAAGACAAACGGTTGAATATTACGCCATGAAGTCACTATCCCAACAAGTCGTCTCAATGAAGCCGTCCGGCATTCGCCGATTCTTCGATTTGGCGCAAACGATGGAAAACGTCGTCTCTCTCGGGGTGGGAGAGCCGGATTTCATCACGCCGTGGAACGTGCGCGAGGCGAGCTATGCGGCGCTCGAGCAAGGCTACACGGCCTATAGCGCGAACGCCGGTCTCCTCGAGTTACGTCAAGAAATCGCTGGTTACATGGCGGACCGGTTCGGGGCGACATATGACCCGGCCACGGAACTGATCGTCACGACGGGCGCGTCGCAGGCGCTCGATATCGCCTTCCGGGCTCTCCTCAACCCGGGTGACGAGGTCATCGTCGTTGAACCGGCTTTCGTCTCGTACGGGCCGCTCATCGAGCTCGCCGGCGGGACGGTCGTCCCGGTCGCCTGTCGTCCGGAGAACGGGTTCCGTCTGAACCGGGAAGACGTCGAAGCGGCGATCACGGAGCGCACGAAAGCGATGCTCCTCTGCTTCCCGTCAAACCCGACCGGAGCGACGATGACGGGTGAAGAACTCACCGAGATCGCGGAACTCGCGACGAAACATGACCTTTGGGTCGTCAGTGATGAAATTTATGCCGAACTGTCATATGACGAGCCGTTCACAAGCTTTGCGACGCTTCATGATATGCGCGAGCGGACGATCGTCGTCAACGGGTTCTCGAAGGCGTTCGCGATGACAGGCTGGCGGCTCGGGTTCACATGTGCGCCGGAAGTCGTGACACGGGAGATGCTCAAAGTTCATCAGTACGGCATGATGTGTGCCCCGACGCTCGTTCAGTTCGGCGGTCTCGAGGCACTGAAGAGCCGTGACCAGCATGTACCGAAGATGGTGAAGAGCTATCGGCAGCGCCGTAACTACTTCATCCAGGCCCTCAATGATGCCGGGTTACCGACGCACGTACCGGGTGGGGCGTTCTACGCCTTCCCATCGATTCGCCACACTGGATTGACGAGCGAAGAGTTCGCCGAGCGTCTCTTGCTCGAGGAACGGGTCGCGGTCGTGCCGGGCAACGCCTTCGGCGCGAGCGGTGAAGGCTTCGTCCGGGCTAGTTACGCGACGTCGGTCGAACAATTACAAGAAGCGATTCGTCGCATCGATCGGTTCATGAAACAGTTCGAAGTGACGACGACAGTGACAGACTCTCAGCGATGAGGGTCTGTTTTACGTTTTAGTGGTATAATAGATGGGAAAAGACGAGCGAGGTGAGGTCATTGGAACGAGTGGATTTTGTAGCAATCGGATGTGGCCCGTACAATCTCGGCTTGATGGCGCTCAGCGAATCGACCAAATTGACGGGTATATGTTTTGAAGAGCGGGCCGACTTCAATTGGCATGAAGGAATGTTGCTCGAAGCGGCGACGATGCAGACGCATTATTTATATGACCTTGTGACGCTCGCCGACCCGACGAGCCGGCACAGCTATTTGAACTACTTGAAGCAGGTTGGCCGGCTGCAGACGTTCATCGTCCAGGAAAGTCCGACGATTCCCCGGACAGAGTTCAATCGCTATTTGCAGGCGATCGCTGCCTCGCTCGACACAATCAAGTTCTCGCACCGGGTCGTCGACGTCCGTCCGGCACAGGACGGCTTCCTCGTCACGGTCGCGACGCCTAAAGGCGAAGAGACGCTATCGACGCGACACGTCGTCATCGGGACGGGGGCAGAACCGCTCATCCCAGAGGCGTTCCAAGACGTCGTCCATACGAGTTCGTATCGAATGGAGCGGGAACGATTGCTTGAAAAGGACCGCATCGTCGTCATCGGCAGCGGGCAGAGCGCGGCGGAGGTGTATCTCGATTTATTGAGTCGATCCGATAAAACGCGGCAACAAATCGATTGGGTGACGCGCTCGGACGTGTTCGAGTCGCTCGAGAGCGGCAAACTCGGGGAAGAAATCTTCAGCTTGTCGTATGTCGAGTATTTCAATCGATTACCGTACGCGGAACGTGAGCAACTTGGGAAGTCGTTCGAACGATTCCGCAATGGCGTCAACCCAGAGACGCTCCGTGCCATCTATGGGGCGTTATATCATCGGACGGCGGACGGGACGGACCAAGCGACGAACTTGTGTACCCAAATCGAAATCGAGCGCGTATCGCACTCATCGAGCTATATGGTCGAAGGGACTCAGCAGCATAGCGGTGAATCGTTCACGAACGAATATGATGCGGTCGTGGCGGCGACCGGGTATCGACCGCGGATTCCGGAGTGGGTCGAACGATTTGACATCGAATGGGAAGCGGAACGACTATGGCGCGTCAACAACCTCTATCAAATCGCGACGGAGACTAGGTTGACCGGCAGTCTGTTCACCCATACGAACTTGGAACATTCGCACGGGCCGGCGGCAACGAATTTAGGGATGGCCGTATATCGGAACGCGATTATGTTGAATGAAATGGTAGGGGAGACGGTGTTTGAGGTGGCCGCACAGCGACCGTTTACAAGCTTTTGAACAAAAAAAGGGCTAGGCGTTAGCCTAGCGGAATCAGGGGGGAATACTTGAAGTCTTGCTTGATTTGTATTTACCCGACCCGTCGACTTTGAAACACGAAAATAATCCCAAATAATCTTTTTTACTAATTTGTACACTTTATCGAAAAAAGTATGTTATAGTAAGTTGATGAATTTAGCATAGGAGTGTTTGTAATGGCAAAATACGAAAAAGATCAAGTTTTAAAAGGTAAAGTAACAGGAATCCAACCTTTCGGTGCGTTCGTCGCACTCGACGACGAGACTCAAGGTCTCGTCCACATCTCTGAAATCTCACACGACTACGTGAAAGACGTGAACGAGTACGTTCAAGTCGGTCAAGAAGTTGAAGTGAAAATTCTTGATGTTGATGAAGCATCTAAGAAAATCAAGCTTTCAATGAAAGCGACACAAGAAGCTCCAAAACGCGAGAAGTCGGCTAAGCCAGCTCGTCGTGGCGCACCACGCCGCAACGAAGCTTCAAACTTCAAGCAAGAAGAAGCTCCAGGATTCACTGTCCTCAAGGACAAGCTCGAAGACTGGATCAAAAACACGAACTTCAAGAAGTAAGTGATTGAGACGACCTGCCATGTGCAGGTCGTCTTTTTTTGTACAGGAAATGTCCCGCTCGTTCACGAACAGTACAGAAAAGGAGTGAGGACCATGAGAATCGGAATCATCGGTACGGGTGGGATTGCCAAGACTGCCCATATCCCGCAATACATCGCGGCAGGGGCTGACGTCGTCGCCGTCATGAATCGGACCCGTGAGCGCGGGGAAGCGGTGGCTGAACAGTTTGGAATCGAACGGGTGTACGAGACGGTCGAAGAGATGCTCGTCACAGAACAACTCGATGCGGTCAGTGTATGTACGCCGAACGCGCTCCACAAAGCGCAAGTCATCGCCGCACTCGAGGCAGGATGCCACGTCCTCTGTGAGAAGCCGCCGGCCATCTCGGCCCGTGAGGCGAACGAGATGCTAGAAGCGGCCCGGAAGGCAGAGCGGACGCTGCATTACGGATTCCATTATCGGCACCGGTCGGACACACAACTATTGAAACGTATGATCGATGCCGGGGAACTCGGTCACGTCTATGCGGCGACGGCCCTTGCCCTGCGGCGTCGTGGCATCCCGGGATGGGGCGTGTTCACGGATAAGGAACTGCAAGGAGGCGGTGCACTGCTCGATATCGGGGTACATATGCTCGACCTCGCCTTGTATTTGATGGATTATCCGAAGCCGGTCGATGTGATCGGTCACGTCGGTCAATACCTCGGCACACGGCCTGGTGTCGGGCTGATGGGTGATTGGGACGCGGAGGCGTTCTCGGTCGAAGACACGGCCCGGGCGATGGTCACGTTCGACAACGGAGCATCTTTGTTTTTAGACGCGAGTTTCATGGCCAATGTCGAGGCGGCTGACACGATGCGGGTCGAACTACGGGGCACGATGGGCGGGGCGTCGCTCTTTCCTCTCCAACTCCATACGGAAGAGCATGGCGCCTTATTCGATAAATCACCGGCCCATCTGACGCTCCAAGATCCTTACGCCAGTCAGATTCGCACGTTCCTCGAGGCTTGTCGGCACGAGCCATCGTACCTGCAAGCAGAACAGGCGGTGACGCTCCATACGATCATCGACCGTATCTACGCTCAGGCCTGATTGCTTTTCAATCATAAAAAACAGGGTATATAGTGTAGGTGTTACATATTTTCGAAGGAGGATGAAACATGCACAACTTTGAATACAAGAACCCGACGAAACTTATTTTCGGGACACATCAGATTGAAAAACTCGCGAGCGAGTTGAAGGCGCTTGACGCCAAGAAAGTGATGCTCGTCTATGGAGGCGGGAGCATCAAGAAGAACGGCACGTACGATGAAGTCGTGGCGGAACTGAATAACGCCTCGATCGATTTCGTCGACTTCTCAGGCGTCGAGCCGAACCCGCGCATCGAGACGGTACGTCGTGCCGTCAAACAAGCGCGTGAAGAAAACATCGACGCATTGCTCGCAGTCGGCGGCGGTTCGGTCATCGATTGCACGAAACTCATCTCGGCGGCCATCCCGTATGAAGGCGACGCTTGGGACATCGTGCTCCGTGACCACATCCCGACGGAAGCGATCCCGTTCGGTACGGTGCTCACGCTCGCGGCGACCGGTTCTGAGATGAACTCAGGTTCGGTCATCACGAACTGGGAGACACAAGAGAAGTACGGCTGGGGTCACCCGCTCGTCTATCCGACGTTCTCGATCCTCGACCCACGTTACACGGTATCAGTGCCAAAAGACCAAACGATTTACGGCATCGTCGACATGATGAGCCACTGTTTCGAGCAGTACTTCCACCCGAACCATGCGCCGGTTCAAGAGCGGATGACGGAAGGCGTGTTGAAAGCGGTCGTCGAATCGGCACCGAAACTCGTCGACGATTTAGAAAATGTCGACTTGCGCGCCATCATCTTGTTCTCAGGTACGATCGCCTTGAACGGTGTGCTCCAAATGGGTGCCTCGGGCGACTGGGCATCGCACAACATCGAACATGCGGTCTCGGCTGTCCATGACATCCCGCATGCAGGCGGACTCGCAATCCTGTTCCCGCGCTGGATGGAACATGTACTCGATGAAGACAATGCAGCACGTTTCGCACGCTTAGGCACAGAAGTGTTCAACGTCGAACCGGCTGACACGGATTTGGAAACGGCGAAGCGTACGATTGCAGCCGTTCGTGCCTTCTTCGATGAGCTCGGCGCGCCAAGCTCGCTCCGTGACTATGATATCGACGAGTCGACGTTCGACGCCATCTTGGATTCGGCGATGAAACGCGGGGCGTTCGGTCGCTTCCGCACACTCGAACGTGAAGACGTGGCAGCGATTCTTGAGTTGAGCAAATAAGGCGATTTGATGCCTATTTTGCAATAATGATTGAACGAATCCGACGTTTCCGTTTATGATGGGTCATGTATGGCTCATCAAGGAGCGATTTAAAGGAGGAAATGACATGTCAACTGTACGTTTCGATTATTCAAACGCCCTGTCTTTCGTCGGGGAACATGAAGTCGATCAATTGCAAGAAACCGTGAAAGCAATGCATTCGGTCATCCATGACCGCAGCGGGGCAGGTAGCGATTTCCTTGGGTGGGTCGACCTCCCAACAAACTACGATACGGATGAGTTTGCCCGCATCAAAGCGGCCGCGGAACGAATCCGTGAGAACTCGGACGTCCTCGTCGTCGTCGGGATCGGTGGATCATACCTCGGCGCACGCGCGGCCATCGAGATGCTTCAACATTCATTCTTCAACGTATTGTCAAAAGAAGAGCGCAACGCGCCACAAGTCTTCTTCGCCGGTCACAACATCTCGTCTACTTATTTGACGGAGTTGCTCCAGGTGCTCGAAGGCAAAGACGTCTCGGTCAACGTCATCTCGAAATCGGGAACGACGACAGAGCCGGCGATCGCGTTCCGTGTCTTGAAACAATTCATGGAAGAAAAGTATGGTCAAGACGGTGCTCGTGAGCGCATCTATGCGACGACAGACCGTGCCCGTGGCGCCTTGAAGACGCTTGCGGATGCGGAAGGCTACGAAACGTTCGTCATCCCGGATGACGTCGGAGGCCGCTTCTCGGTCCTCACACCGGTCGGACTCCTTCCGATCGCTGCGGCAGGCATCGACATCGATGCCCTCATGGAAGGTGCACGCGACGCACAAAACGCCTATTCGTCACCAGAGCTCTCTGAGAACGAGGCGTACCAATATGCGGTCGTCCGTAACGCCTTGTATGCGAAAGGCAAGTCGATCGAGTTGCTCGTCAACTACGAACCGGCCCTTCACTACGTGTCGGAGTGGTGGAAACAGCTTTACGGCGAATCAGAAGGAAAAGACAACAAAGGGATCTTCCCGGCGGCTGTCGACTTCTCAACCGACCTCCACTCGATGGGACAATACATCCAAGAAGGTCGTCGTGACTTGTTCGAGACAGTCATCCGTGTCACGAACGTCCGTCACGCGATGAACGTGCCAGAAGACGCGCAAGACCTCGACGGCTTGAACTTCCTCGCTGGCGAAACGATCCAATTCGTGAACGACAAAGCGGCTGAAGGAACACTCCTTGCCCACACGGACGGAGAAGTACCGAACCTCGTTGTTGAATTGCCAGAGATGACGCCGTACCACCTCGGTTACTTGTTCTACTTCTTCGAGAAGGCATGCGCGATGAGCGGATACATTCTCGGGGTGAACCCGTTCAACCAACCGGGCGTCGAAGCGTATAAAGCGAACATGTTCGCGTTGCTTGGAAAACCAGGTTACGAAGAACAAAAAGCTGAGCTTGAAAAGCGCTTGAACCAATAATTTCGAGTAGGTCCGCTCCGGCGGGCCTATTTTTTTGTTTGAAACTGGGGGAAGACAAGGTAAAGTGAGAGTAGACAGGGGAAAGAAAGGGATGGACTATGTTGACATTCACGGACTACTATCACAATAAAGTCGAGTTGAGCTTCGCGCACTATCCATTTTCGGATACGCCGCTCCACGTCTGGGTCGTCGCCCGCTATGAGAATCAATGGGTGCTGACGAAGCACAAGCAGCGCGGGCTCGAGTTCCCAGGCGGAAAAGTTGAGCCCGGCGAACATGAGGATGATGCCGCGATTCGGGAAGTGTATGAAGAGACGGGTGGTGTCGTGAAGACGCTGCACTATCTCGGACAATACCGTGTGCTCGGGCGCGGGGACACGGTCATCAAAAATATTTACTTCGCCGAGATCGAGCGCTTCGATGACCATCCGGCCGTTGACGAGACCGACGGCGCGGTTCTCATGAAGGAACTGCCAACGAATCTGCTCCGGAACAACCGGTACAGTTTCATGATGAAAGACCGGGTGCTCCCGGAAACGATGAAGGTGCTCCATGAAAAACGAATGGTTTGACCGGATCGAGGTCCTCCCTCCATATGCCGGTTATGCGGTCCACCGTGGCTGGTACGCTACGCGCGATGGTGAGGATGTCGTCGCCTATACGATCACGCCGACGCGACCGAACGGGCACGTCCTGTTTTATTTGCGCGGCGGAACAGGACGCATCGGGGACGTGCGCTTGCCTCGGTTGATGCAGTTCGCGGCCAAAGGCTTCCACGTCGTGGCGCCTGTTTATCGGGGTAACCATGGGGGGAGCGGGAAAGAGGACTTCGGCGGGGCCGATTTAGAGGATGTCTTGTCCCTCTATGATCGCGTCCATCGAACGGACACGCTCATTCATGCCCTTGGCTTCTCGCGCGGGGGCATGATGGCGTTGTCGCTCGCCGCGGAGCGGCCGCTCACGTCTGTGACGTCATGGGCGGGTGTCACCAATTTGGAATGGACGTACGAAGAGCAACGCTCGATGCGGAAAATGCTCCGCCGTATGACCGGGGGTGACCCGGAAGCGGCTCGTGAGGCGTATGTGGAGCGTTCACCCCTCTACAAGGACTGGGAGGCCCCGACGTTATTGATTCACGGGACAGACGACGAGCAAGTGCGGCTCCGCCATGCGACAGCCGTGGCCGAACGGATGGGGGAGCGGGCCGAACTTTGGATCGTCCCGTTCGCTCATCAACTCCCGTTTTGGGAAAAGTGGAAGACGACCGATGAGGCGATGGACTGGATGTTAGCCGTCGCACCAAAAAATGACTAGCGCCTAAATCAGGCGCTAGTCATTTTTTATTACACGATGATTGGGCCGGCTGCGACGACCGCCTCACTCGCTTTCGTGAATCGTTTGAAGTTGTCTTGGAACTTACGGGCGAGCGCTGCCGCCTCGGCGTCGTAGCGGGCCCCGTCTTTCCATGTGCCCCGTGGGTTGAGCACGTCGTCTGGCACCCCGTCGATGTGGCGTGGAATCTCGACGTTGAAGATGTCATGGCGCGTCGTCTCGACGTCACGGAGTTTCCCGTTGACGGCCGCGTTCACCATCGCCCGTGTATAGGCGAGCTTCATCCGCGATCCTTCGCCGTATGCGCCGCCGGTCCAACCGGTATTGACGAGATAGACGTCGACGTCATGTTTCTCGATCAACGTGCCGAGCATGTCGGCGTAGCGTTCCGGTGCGAGCGGCAAGAACGGTGACCCGAAACATGTCGAGAAGGTCGCCTGCGGCTCCGTCACGCCGCGCTCCGTGCCGGCTAGCTTCGACGTATAGCCTGACAAGAAGTGATACATCGCCTGCTCCTTCGTCAATTTGCTGATTGGAGGCAGGACGCCGTACGCGTCGGCCGTCAAGAAGACGATCGTGTTCGGATGCCCGGCTCGTGACGGAAGCATCGCGTTATCGATAAATTGAATCGGGTAGGCGGCCCGTGTGTTCTCAGTGAGTGAGATGTTCTTGTAGTCTGGTGCCCGTTCCTCGTCCAAGACGACGTTCTCAATCAACGAGCCAAATCGAATGGCATCGTAGATTTGAGGTTCGTTCTCACGCGACAAGTTGATCGTCTTCGCGTAGCAACCGCCTTCAATGTTGAAGACGCCGTCAGGAGACCAACCATGCTCGTCGTCCCCGATTAAATGACGTTCTGTGTCGGCCGATAGCGTCGTCTTTCCGGTACCCGATAGCCCGAAGAAGAGAGCCGTCTCGCCGGCGTCCGATACGTTCGCCGAGCAATGCATCGACAAGACGTGCTGTTCCGGTAACAGGAAGTTCATGACTGAGAAAATCGATTTTTTAATTTCGCCGCCGTATTCTGTTCCCCCGATCAGAATGGTCCGTTTGGCGAATGAGACGAGAATGAACGTTTCGGAGTTCGTCCCGTCGACTTCCGGATCGGCCTTATAGCTCGGTGCATAGATGACCGTGAACGGATCAAAGGCACCTCGTGTCGGCCATTCGCGCAAGAACAACTGTTTCGCGAACAAGTTGTGCCACGCGTATTCTGTGATGGCCCGCACTGGAAGCGTATAATGCTCGTCAGCCCCGGCAGACGCCTCGAGATAGTAGAGCTTGTCTTTCGTCTCGAGATGCGTGAGCACTTTATCGAGCAGTGCCGTGAACTTCTCTTCTGCGATCGGTTGGTTGACCGGACCCCAGTCTACTAAATGATTGCTGACTTCATCTTGCACGACGAATTTGTCTTTCGGTGACCGTCCTGTGAATTTACCTGTACTGACCGATAAAGCCCCGTCTTTCGTCAGTACGCCTTCCCCGTTGCGAATGGCTTCTTCCACCAATTCTGGAACCGTTAAGTTCCGCATCATGTCGGCACCTTTAATTAATTCTTCGATTTTCAGGAGCGTTGTCGCCATCCTGAATCCCACCTTTCCCCTAAATAGATGTGGATGAAATCCGCATACTTCCGCGTTTTATTAGTATGACGTTTTTATTATATGTGACATACTAATCAAAAACAAGCCTTTTTTATCCTTTAAAGTAAGCGCTTTCTTACACTGTCATTCTAACATATTCTGTACCAGGTCATAGTACAAAATCGAAAACCGACAAAAAAATGTTTGATATTTCACAAACATAACTATTGCGAGTTCGTGAAAAGTTTTACGAATTCAGTCGATACGCTTGACAGAACGGGGTGTCATTTATATGATGGTCTTCGTAACGGATACTCTTATTCTGAGCGGTGGAGGGAACAAGGCCCTACGAAGCCCAGCAACCGTCCGATTTGTCATTGTTATTCGGAAAAGGTGCTATCCTGAAGCGAAGCGCAAGCTTCGAACGATAAGAGGGTAAGGAAGAACGATTCAACCTTTCCCATTGAACATGGCGAAAGGTTTTTTTCATTACCGTCCCAAAGCAACGCGTAAGGGGAACGAGTACCGTCCACACATCACCCTTATTATAGGAGGTTTTTCGAAATGGCAAACTTGAACCGTCGACTTTTCACTTCGGAGTCCGTCACGGAAGGACATCCGGATAAAATTTGTGACCAAATCTCAGATGCGATTTTGGATGCGATTTTAGCTGAAGATCCAAACGCCCGCGTTGCGGCTGAGACATCTGTCACGACAGGTCTCGTGCTCGTAGCAGGTGAGATCACAACATCAACTTACGTGGATATCCCGAAAGTTGTTCGTGAAACAGTTCGTGAGATCGGCTACACACGTGCAAAATATGGTTTTGATGCAGAGACTTGTGCTGTCCTCACATCGATTGATGAGCAATCGGTAGACATCGCCCAAGGTGTCGACCAAGCGCTTGAAGCTCGTGAAGGACAAATGACTGAAGAAGAAATCGATGCGATCGGCGCTGGTGACCAAGGTCTCATGTTCGGTTACGCAACAAAAGAGACACCAGAACTCATGCCGCTCCCGATTTCACTCGCACACAAATTGTCACGTCGTTTGGCAGAAGTTCGTAAGAACGGCACGCTCGCTTACCTTCGTCCTGATGGTAAGACACAAGTGACGGTCGAATACGACGAAGCGAACAACCCAGTTCGCATCGACACAATCGTTATCTCGACGCAACACGCCGAAGACATCACACTCGAACAAATCCAAGCTGATTTGAAAGAGCACGTCATCGACGCGGTCATCCCGTCTGAACTCATCGACGCGGATACAAAATACTTCATCAACCCGACTGGCCGTTTCGTCATCGGTGGACCACAAGGGGATGCAGGCCTCACAGGACGTAAGATCATCGTCGATACGTACGGTGGTTACGCTCGCCACGGCGGCGGCGCGTTCTCAGGTAAAGATCCAACCAAAGTTGACCGTTCAGCGGCGTACGCGGCTCGTTACGTAGCGAAAAACCTCGTTGCAGCGGGACTTGCTGACAAAGCAGAAGTTCAACTTGCATACGCGATCGGCGTTGCCCACCCGGTATCGATCGCAGTCGACACGTTCGGCACAGGCAAATTGAGCGAGACTGAGCTCGTCGAACTCATTCGCGAGAACTTCGACCTCCGTCCGGCCGGCATCATCAAGATGCTCGACCTTCGCCGTCCAATCTACAAGCAGACAGCAGCTTACGGCCACTTCGGTCGTACAGACGTTGAACTCCCATGGGAGCAAACGGATAAAGCGGCAGTGCTTGAAGAAGGCGCGAAACGCTTCGCATAAGACAGTAAAAACGACCTTTCTCAGTGAAAGGTCGTTTTTTTGTTAGGCTTGTGTTTTGTTGTCATTCGATGATTCGTTATTGCTTGATGACGTGTCGGATGAAGTTTCTTGCCCGAGCGCCGTATCTTTCGCATCGACGACTTTCTCGCCGATCGATTGAAGATCTGACTTCGCTTCTTGCGCCGTGCCGACGACTTTGTTCACGTCTTCTTTGACCGTGTCGACTTCACCAGCGACTTTCTCGTATACGTTTTGAACGTCAGTGGCAACTTCTTGGATGATTCCAGAAGCCGATTTCACTTGGTCAATGACTTGTGAGGCCTTTCCGGCTGGGTCTTGTTTGACCGTATCGACGAGACCGCCGACCGACGATTTCGCGCTCGAGAACGATTGTTTCGTGTTCTCACGGTTCGACGTGCTAAGTAAGGCAAGCAGACCGCCGACGAGGGCGCCGAGGAGCATCCCGGTCACGACGGTGATTTTAGGGCCACCTGCATTTGCTTGGTCAAACTGACGATTTGGATTGTTGGCTTGCTCTACTTTTGGATCATGTTGTAGTTTCGGTTCCATAGTAACACTCCTTTTTGTAAGTTGGCATTGATACTCTTATACCCGAGTCAAAATGGAAAATAACGTCTTCCTTCATTTCGACATCAAAAAGTAATGAGCGGGCAGGATATTTTTTTGCTGATGGGGAATGATACTACTAGATTGGCCAAAAGGGGGATGCCGTTATGAAGATCAGGGAAGCTGTACCAGAAGATGCCGCCACCATCCGCGATATTGCGCTCGCAACGGTCAGTGAACAAGACGAGGTTCGTTCAAAAGTAATGGAACGGGCTTATCAGCAAGAAGAGATCGTCCGCGCCATCAGTTCAAGCGAGGAAGCGAAAGAGCAGTTGTTCATTGTCGGTGAAGCCGAAGGCGACGTCATCGGGTTCTATCATGCGATCGACCGCGGGGATACGTGGGAAGTGCTCCGACTCTATCTTCATCCGACCCATCACCGACAAGGTCTCGGAACGGCCTTATTGTCTCATCTGCGCGAACGTAAAGTTCAACCGATCGAACTGTACGTCGAGAGTTCGAACGAGCAGGCGATTGCCTTTTTGAACCATGAGGCGTTCATCGAGTTGAATCGGATTCAAGAGGAAGTGTACGACCAACCGATGGAACTGATTCATTTGCGCTATGACCCGAGCTAAGACCCTAGACGGATTTTCTGACAAACATCAGTCTCGGCTGATGTTTTTTGTTAGTATAAAAACATGGACATAATAAAATGAGGTGACAGTATGACATACGAAGAAGAATCACGAAAAGGGGTCATCGTGATCGTCTATCCGCTCCAGTTCACGTCACGCTTGAGCGAGGCGTTTTTAGGACGGTTACGTGACGAATATGAAGTTCTCGTCGTGACCGGACAGACGGTCGGCTTGACGGCGGAAGACCATAAGCTGTTAATCAAGAACACGCTACGCGAGGCGAGCCAGTACAAACTGCCGATTCACGTCATCGCCTTCAGTCTCGGGGCGTTGTTAACGAACCGATTGCTCCAGGAATACGATGTGCCGCTCGGCAGTTTGACATATATCTCACCCTTGTTCGACTGGCATCCGTCCCGCCAAATCGGCGGATTGAAACAAGTCGTCGCGAGTGCGGTCGACCGTTTCCGTCCGGATTTGCCGCTCGGCATGATGACGTTCATGGGTGCAGGCGAAGAGTCGTCCCGCTTTGGTGAGATCACCTACGGGCAATACCGGGAAATCGAGGAAGAAATCGTCGAGCATCAAGAAGAGAAGAAACATTTGCCGCGCCTCCCACTCGCTTGCTTCTATGCGCCGGACGATCGCTTCGCCGATGTGAAGCTGACGCTCAACGTCTGTCGAAAAATCGGCGGCGATCAAGTATACATCCGCCGGCTCGAAGGCTTCCCGCATTTCGGCTATGAACGATTGAACACGAAGTTCGCGGAGACGCTCATCACGTTTTATGAATTGATCCGAGAATGACAAAACAGGCGACTCGCTCGAGTCGCCTGTTTTCATGCACGTTTTTCAATCGCCACGATGAACGGGGGATGATTGATTTGATTGATGAAGCCGTAACGGAGGACGCCGGCCCGCTTTTGGTCGAGTGCCTCGACGTAGGCGAGCACCTCGTCGCGCTCGATTTTGCCGCTATCATGGCCATGATAGATGACGACGACGATGACACCACCGACGGCCATGACGTCGAGCAGTTGCTCGAGGGCGTCGATGGTCGTATTGCCCGTCGTCGTGACCGACTTGTCGCTTCCCGGTAAATAACCGAGGTTGAACACGGCGGCTGTGATCGGGCGGGTCTCGTCCGCTACAATTTCTCGGACGGTGTCATGGCTGTCGTGGATGACAGTGACGCGGTCCGTCAATGCTGCTTCCTCGATGCGAATGCGTGTCGCCTCGACCGCCGCTGCTTGGACATCAAACGCGTAGACGTGTCCCGCCGCCTCGACGAGTTCGGCTAAAAATAATGTATCGTGCCCGTTGCCGGCCGTCATATCGATGGCGACGGCACCAGGTGTGACGTGTTCACGGAGTAGGTACTTCGCGAACGGTAAGACTCTCATTAATCCCATGGCTCTCATCCTTCTTTTTTCCTTGGAAGGAATCACGACGCACTAGTTCGGCATCGATGGCGTTCAAAACGGCCATCTTGTGCCGGCTCCACGTCGGACCGATCAACAGATCCGGTGGCCCGTCACCGGTCAACCGATGGATGACGATCTCGGGCGGTAACGTCTCAAGCTGGTCGCAGACGAGGGAGACGTAAGTCGTCTCGTCCATGAGCTCGAGCAATCCTTTTTCGTACTGACGGGCGAGCGGCGTGTGCTTCAAGACGTGGAGCAAATGGATCTTGATTCCTTGTATGTCCATTTTAGCAACTTCTCGCGCCGTGTCGAGCATCATCTCTGTCGTCTCGCCAGGGAGACCGTTAATGATATGGACAACCACGCTTATATTGCGTCGGCGGAGCTTGGCGAGACCTTCGAGGAACGTCTTATAGTCATGGCCACGATTGATTTTTTTCGCTGTCGCATCGTGAATCGTCTGTAGACCGAGTTCGACCGTGAGGGACGTCCGCTCGTTCAACTCGGCGAGATAGTCGACGACGTCGTCCGGCAGACAGTCCGGTCGGGTCGCGATCGATAGACCGACGACACCTTCCTCTTTAAGGGCAGGCTCGAACAATTCCCGGAGCCGGGCGACGGGGGCATACGTGTTGCTGAACGCTTGGAAGTAAGCGATGTAGCGGGCTTCTTTCCACTTTCGATGCAACCGTGCTTTCACTTCGGCAAATTGGACCGGGATCGGATCGCAGGCGTTGCCGGCAAAATCACCGCTGCCGTCGTCCGAACAGAACGTACAGCCGCCCTTCGAGACGAGCCCGTCCCGGTTCGGACAAGTGAAACCGCCGTCGAGCGGTACCTTGAACACTTTCCCGCCGAACTCACGGCGATATGCTTCATTTAATTTGTGGTATCTGGCGTCACCAAATGGATGTTGCATGAATATCCTCTCCTTCTTTGCTCATGCTATCACAAGCTCTCCTCGTGTTTACTTCATAATAAGTAATTTTTCTTGACAGTTATGGGGCGTTCCGTTAGCTTGGAGAAGGACTTATTCTTGATTCGGCCGTCGTGCCGAATTTTTATCGTTAAACGGGAATGAAAGGAGTAACTGGTATGAACAATAAAATGCCGATTTCGGTATGGATTTTGGTCATTGCGATGGCGCTTAATACAACGGCGGCGTCTTTTTTATGGCCATTTAACACACTCTATATAAATGGATATTTAGGCGAATCGATGACGCTCGCAGGGATTGCCCTCCTCGTCAACTCGGCGCTCGCCATCGCTGGGAACTATATCGGGGGCACGCTGTTTGACCGGATCGGCGGGAAGCGGACGCTCATCCTCGCGGTCGGGCTGTTGCTCGCGAGCTCGCTCGGCTTCTTGTTGTTTCATGCCACATTCCTCGGTTACTTGGGCTGGCTTGGATTGATTGGGTTTTCGGGTGGCCTCGTCTTCCCGACAGTATACGCTTTTGCTGGCTTGATCTGGCCGGAAGGGGGGCGACGATCGTTCAACGCGATTTATGTCGCCCAAAACGTCGGGGTCGCCCTCGGGACAGCGATGAGCGGGCAAATCGCGCGCATCGACATCGAGTGGATCTTTTACGCGAACTTCTTCTTATCGGTCTTGTTCGTCGTCGTCCTCTTGTTCGGGCTCCGTTATTTGAAAGACCCGGCCCGTCCGGTCGTCCAATCGCAGCTTGAGGCTGCGGCGACGACGTTGTCCGGCGCGACGATGAAATCGATGTGGTTCGTCGCCATCGGTTACGCGGCCCTTTGGTTCGTTTACGTGCAGTGGCAAGGCACGATCGCTGTCCATTCGAAAGACCTCGGCGTGACAATCAGCCAGTATTCGCTCCTTTGGACGGTGAACGGCGCCTTGATTGTGTTCGCTCAACCGCTCCTCAACCGGGCCCTTCGTTACTTTGAAGACGATTTGAAGAAGCAACTCATCGTTGGCGCCGTTATTTTCCTCGCCGCCTTCGCGGTCGTTCCGTTCGCGGGGGGCTTTACGATGTTCATGGTCGCGATGGTCGTCATGACGATCGGGGAGATGTTCATTTGGCCGGCCGTTCCGACGATTGCCGCGAAACTCGCACCGCCGGGGAAAGCAGGACAGTTCCAAGGACTCGTCAATATCGCGGCCTCGGTCGGTCGGATGATCGGCCCGACCTTATCGGGCCTCGTCTATGACGTATTCGGCATCGGTGCCGTCTTCACAATGCTATTCTTGCTCACGGCCATCGCGCTCGCGTTCTTCATTTTCATGAAAGACATCCGAGTGCCTGAAAAATCAAGTTGACGCTCTAAAACAGATTGGGCTAAAATGAACGAGTGAGATCATACACATGCGTAGAAGAGGAATAGTATCGTGACGTCTGTATTTGTAGAGAGCCGGTGGGTGGTGTGAACCGGTATATGGACCGCGAGAACTCGCCTTGGAGCAGTTCGCCTGAACGAACAGTAGGGTGAACCGGAGTTACGCCTCGTTACCGGCGTCTCAAGTGGCAGAAATGCAACATGGGTGGTACCGCGGAAAGCTTTCAAGCCTTTCGTCCCATTACCGGGGCGGAAGGCTTTTTATTTATGCAGAGGAGGATGAATTTTGGATTATTTTAAACATCAAGACATCGAGCCGAAATGGCAAAAGCGTTGGGACGAGAAAGATGCGTTCCGGACGACAGAAGACCCGGACAAGGAGTGTTTCTACGTCCTTGACATGTTCCCATATCCATCAGGAGCCGGCCTTCACGTCGGTCACCCGGAAGGTTACACGGCGACGGACATCATCGCCCGCATGAAACGGATGCAAGGCTTCAACGTCCTCCATCCAATGGGGTGGGACGCGTTCGGTCTTCCGGCCGAGCAATATGCCCTCGACACAGGGAATGACCCGCGCGAGTTCACAGAGCGCAACATCGGCACATTCCGCCGCCAGTTGAAAGAGCTCGGTTTCTCATACGATTGGGATCGTGAAATCAGCACGACCGACCCGAAATACTACAAGTGGACGCAATGGATTTTCACACAGCTCCATGACCGCGGACTCGCCTACGTCGATGAAGTCGCCGTCAACTGGTGCCCGGCCCTCGGGACGGTACTCGCCAACGAAGAAGTCATCGACGGCTTGTCAGAGCGCGGCAGCCATCCGGTTTACCGTGTCCCGATGAAGCAGTGGGTGCTCCGCATCACGGAATACGCAGAGCGGTTGCTCGATGATTTAGAAGGGCTTGACTGGCCAGACAGCGTCAAAGAGATGCAACGCAACTGGATCGGCAAGTCGGTCGGGGCCGAAGTCGATTTCAAAGTCGACGGTCACGAAAAAGTCGTCACGGTGTTCACGACACGTCCGGACACACTTTACGGCGCGACATACGTCACGCTCGCACCGGAGCACCCGTTCGTGAAAGCAATCGCGACACCGGAACAAACCGTCGCCATCGAGGCGTACGTCGAAGAAGTCTCGAAAAAGACAGATCTCGAACGGACCGATCTTGCTAAAGAGAAAACAGGCGTGTTTACTGGCGCTTACGCGATCAACCCGGTCAATGGTGAGAAGCTTCCAATCTGGATTGCTGACTACGTGTTGTCAACGTATGGTACAGGTGCGGTCATGGCCGTTCCTGGACATGATGAGCGCGACTATGAGTTCGCGAAGACGTTTGACCTTCCAATCCGTGAAGTCGTCACCGGCGGCAACTTGGATGAGGCGGCTTACGTCGAGGATGGCGTCCACGTCAACTCAGGTAGCTTGGACGGTCTCAATAAAGCCGACGCGATCGCCAAAATCATCGAAGAGCTTGAACTTGCCGGCACTGGCCGTGCGAAGACGACGTATCGTCTCCGCGACTGGTTGTTCAGCCGTCAGCGCTATTGGGGCGAGCCGATTCCAATCGTTCATATGGAAGATGGCACGCTAAAGACGGTCCCGGTCGAAGACCTCCCGCTCGAACTCCCGATCATCGATGAAATCAAACCGTCGGGTACGGGTGAATCGCCGCTTGCGAACGCAGACGAGTGGTTGACGTACACGGATCCAGTGACGGGTGAGAAGGGTCGTCGCGAGACGAACACGATGCCACAATGGGCCGGCAGCTGCTGGTACTACATTCGCTTCATCGATCCGCACAATGAAGACATGATCGCGGACCCAGAGAAGTTGAAGCGTTGGCTTCCGGTCGATTTGTATATCGGTGGTACGGAGCACGCGGTCCTACACTTGCTCTACGCTCGTTTCTGGCACAAAGTGCTCTACGATATCGGCATCGTCCCGACGAAAGAGCCGTTCCAAAAACTCTATAACCAAGGGATGATCCTTGGTGAGAACAACGAGAAGATGTCGAAATCGAAAGGGAACGTCGTCAACCCGGATGACATCATCAAGTCGCACGGAGCCGACACGCTTCGTCTTTACGAGATGTTCATGGGACCACTCGATGCGGCCATCGCTTGGTCGACGAACGGTCTCGACGGCGCTCGTCGCTTCCTTGACCGTGTCTGGCGTTTGTTCGATCAGACAGAGCTTCAAGACGTCGCGCCGACTGCCGACTTCGAACGGACGTACCATCAGACGGTGAAGAAAGTGACAGAAGATTATGAGGCGCTCCGTTTCAACACGGCGATCTCGCAACTCATGGTCTTCATCAACGAAGCGTATAAACAAGACACGCTTCCGAAACAAGAAATGGTCAACTTCGTTAAGATGCTCGCCCCGGTCGCGCCACACTTGGCCGAAGAGTTGTGGGAGCGTCTCGGCATGACGGAAGACTTGACGTATGCGGCATGGCCGAAGTTTGATGAGTCGAAACTCGTCAGCGACACGATTGAAGTCGTCATCCAAGTGAACGGCAAGCTTCGTGCGAAGATGCACGTGGCCCGCGACGCTTCGAAAGAAGCGCTCGAGGCCGATGCGCTCGCGAACGAACGCGTTCAAGAGTTCACGGAAGGGAAGACGGTCCGCAAAGTGATCGTCGTTCCAGGTAAGCTCGTCAATATCGTCGTTGGATAAGTGAAGGAATGTGTGACATTGTCACACGTTCCTTTCTTTTGTATGATGTCGTTTTCTTTTCGGGGCGGGTTTGTTACACTAAAGGGCGATACTGCATGTAAAGGGGACGAAACGTCCATGAAACGTTCTTACGTACTATATACGACGCTGTTTGCCGTCGTCGTCGGCGTGATTTTGTGCTATGTGTTCGTCTTTTCGGACGAGGATATTCAAAGCCAAATCGCCTCGACGTTTGAAAAAATAGAGATTCAAACGAGTCACCAAGCGACATCTGTACCTCCCGTCGAGGCTTCGCCGGACGAGGAGGATATCGATACGACCGATGCCCTCGAACAGATTCAACAGCTCGATGAAGTGTACTATAGTGACACGATCGGGTCATATCTCGTCTTGACGAAAAATAAAGAGTTTTTCGAAGTGAGCGGGAACGCCAATCGCGTGAACGCGTCACTCATCCTCAGCAACGAAGGACAGCCCTACCGGTTCGGCGAGTTCATCGGTATGCGCATGATTTCCGAGGACAAGATTTATGCCGTCACGGCGAATGGGGTTCTCGTGACAATCGAGCGTGAAGAGGGCCGGTGGACGGAACAACGACGCAAATTGATTAAAGGAATCGCCTCGACAGACCGATTGTTCGGCCTCGGTTATGACGA
This sequence comes from Exiguobacterium sp. s7, assembly GCF_018618195.1. NCBI lineage: Bacteria > Bacillati > Bacillota > Bacilli > Caryophanales > Exiguobacterium > Exiguobacterium sp. s7. The sequence continues at coordinate 108,409 of NZ_JACSLO010000002.1, forward strand.
GGAGACGAAACGACTGATCATCATGAGCCGTTTGGCGGACACGCCCGACGTGGAACTGTTATACGTCCAAGAACGGACGCTCGAGGATGAGACGGCCACCGATGCTGAAGCGAAGCCAGAGACAGAAGAAACAGCCGATGCGACCGAGACGGATGCGACGACCGAAGTGGATTCAGACGCCGATACGGCGACCACGGCTGATGAGGCAGACGCCGAAGAAGCGCCAGAGCCTGAGACGGAGTGGGCCATCGAGTCGAGAAAACCGCTCACGACCGAAGGGATGAGCGCCTCGATTCAACAGAAGTTCGAGAACTTCCGCGGTGTCGGCCTCGTCGAACGCCAGGGACGCATTTACGTCCTCGATTCAGAAGAACTCGTCCTCTACACGATCAACCCGGATGAAGGGACGATGAACGGACAGATGGTCACTCCTCGTGTGTACGGGTCGACCGGTATGTTTTTGCAAGACAATGAAATTTTCGCCATCGTGCGACCAGATGTGTTCGACCTTGACGATTTCGTCTCGGTCGACTGATAGGAGAGGATCATATGAGCAAACGCTATTTCTATGAAGAAGTTCGCCAATTCCATGAGACGTTCGGGCACCCGGAAGCGAGTGCACCACAGCCGCTCGAGTTAGACCGGGCCGTCAAACGTTCGGTCTGGACGGCAGAAGAGGCCGTCGTCGAATTTTTACATCAATCGGCACGGAACGAGGAAGAGTTCCTGCAAGCCGTCGCCACGTTCCAACAAGGATTCGAACAGGCTGTTCAGAAATCGCTCCAGGACGCCCCACCGACAAATGACGTCGAGCGACTCGTCGGACAAGGTGATGCGCTCACGGACGCCCTCTATTTCGTGATGGGCAGTTTCGTCGAGCTCGGGCTCGACCCGGTGCCGTTGTTCGAGATCGTGCAGCGCGCCAATATGGCGAAGCTCGGTCCGGATGGTAAGCCGATCCTGCGCGCGTCAGACAATAAGGTCATGAAGCCGGAAGGCTGGTTGCCACCCGAGCCAGAGCTCGAGGCGGAAGTGCGACGCCAACTTGAAGCGAAACAGTGACACCAAAAAGAGAGCCTATCGCGCGCGATAGGCTCTCTTTTTTATACGGTTGTACGTACAGCAAATTCTGCGGCGTGCGACCCGGCACAATGTCCGGTCGTGAAGGCGGCCGTGATGTTATAACCACCTGTATAGCCGTGAATGTCGAGCACCTCGCCGGCGAAGAACAGGCCGTCCGCTTTCTTCGACATCATCGTCTGCGGGGCGATCTCTTTGACAGAGACGCCGCCGCCGGTGACGAACGCTTTGTCGAAATCGAGCGTCCCGGTCGCATGTAGCTCAAACGTCTTCAGTCGTGTCGCAAAATCGATGACCGATTGTTTCTTCAACTGACTCGCGTCTTCTTCACCGAAAGCGAGGTCGGCCAACAACAGGTCGAGCATCCGTTCCGGGATAAACCCTTTCCAGACGTTCTTGACGGCCCGTTTCGGTTGTTCTTGGACTTGGTTCCACAGCTCTTGATACAGCTCGTCACGTGCCATGTCCGGGAACAAGTCGAGCGAGAGGGCGACGACACGCTCTTTGCTGCGTTTGCGCTCTTTGATCGTATATTGGCTGCACCGGAGGGCGATCGGGCCCGAGATGCCGAAGTGCGTGAATATCATATCGCCACGGTGTGTCTTGATCGGTTTGCCTTTTTTGCCGTGGACGGTGAGGGCGACGTCCCGGAGCGACAGCCCTTGAAGCTGTTTCGTGCCGATAAAGGCATCGTTCAACAAAATCGGCACCTCGGTCGGGAACAGTTCCGTGATCGTGTGCCCGGCTTTCTCGGCCCACGGATATCCGTCGCCGGTCGAGCCGGTGTGGGGGACAGATTGTCCGCCGACAGCGATGACACAGGCGCCTGCCTCGATGCGTTCACCGTCCTCCAGTTCGACCGCTTCAAACTCGTTTGCTTCATTAAAATGGAGCGTCTTCACTTTCGCGTTTTTGCGAATCTCGACACCGAGTGCGTCGATGGCGCCGAGGAGCGTGTTGACGACATCTTGCGCTTTGTCCGTCACTGGGAACATCCGGCCGTTGTCTTCTTCTTTTAATGGGATGCCGAACCCGGTGAATAAGTCGATAATCGACTGGTTGTCGAACTGGGCGAGGGCGCTATATAAGAAGCGTCCGTTCCCCGGAATGAACTGAATCAGTTCGTCGACGGGCTTGCGGTTCGTGACGTTACAGCGCCCGCCGCCAGAAATGGCGAGCTTGCGTCCGAGCTTCGAACCTTTATCAATCAGGAGCGTGTTCGCTCCGGCTTTGGCGGCGGCGTATGTCGCCATCAGGCCGCTTGGCCCTCCTCCGATGACGATGACATCTTTCATCATGGTATCCCTCGTTTCTCTTCTCAATCTAAACTTTAACGGTTCGTAACTTTATTATCTGCAACAGTAAGAGTATAATGAGAAACGGTTGTTTTGTAAAACTAGGTACATTAGTTGTGAAAGAATAGATGGAGGTATCTCATGTCATCAAGCGTCAAACAAGATTCAGGACGGGAGTCCTTCGTCAAAGGCACGCTGCTCTTATCAGCCGGAAATTTGATCTCGCGTGCGCTCGGACTGCTCTATACGTTTCCCTTCCAAGCGATGGTCGGGATTGCCGGCGTCACGCTCTATCAGGCGGCCTACACCTATTATGCGCTCATGATCGCCATTTCGACGGCGGGGATTCCTGTCGCCGTCTCAAAATTTATCGCCAAGTATAACGCGCTCGGTGAATATGGCACGAGTCAGCGCTTGTTCCGTCAAGGGATGAAGCTGATGCTCGTGACCGGCGTCGTCGCTTTTTTATTACTGTTTTTCTCAGCACCGTGGTTATCGGAACTCATGGTCCGCAACTCGGATAACAATCAGCAATATATCGACTCGTTGACGCTCGTCACGCGTAGCGTCAGTTTCGCACTCCTGCTCATCCCGGCGATGAGCATGGTGCGCGGCTATTTCCAAGGACATCAGGACATGGCCCCGACGGCCATCTCGCAAGTCATCGAACAAATCGTCCGCATCATGTTCCTGCTCAGCGGAACGATGCTCGTCTTGTTCGTCTTCTCGGACTCGGCACTCATTCGTCCGCTCGCCGACTCGCTCGGTGGGACCGCTGCCGTGGCGACGACCGAGTTGAACGGGTTGAAAGTACTCGCCGTGACGATTGCGACGTTCAGCGCCTTTATCGGGGCAATCGGAAGTATCGTCGTGCTCGCCATGTATTGGCGCAAACGGAAAGACATCCATCTTCAGACGGATAATCCGGCCGGTACGCCGGTCCGTTCGATGAAATCACTCTTGCTCGAGTTGCTCAGTTACTCGATCCCAATCGTCATGGTCGGCTTGTCGACGCCGCTCTATCAGTTCGTCGACCAGTTGACGATGGTCAACACGTTGCTCAACTCGGGGAAGTCAGTCGCTGAAGCGACGTCCGCGTTTGGATTCTTGACCGGGAACGCCCATAAGATCGTCTTGATTCCGGTCTCGATCGCGGCAAGTGTGTCGATGGCGACGATTCCGCTCGTCACGAAATCGTTCACGCACGGCGACATGAATAAAGTCCGTAATCAAGTGAACCACATCTTCCAAGTGTCGTTCTTTGTCACCATCCCGGCCGTCATCGGGTTGGTCGCCCTCTCCGAGCCGTTGTTCGGGACACTGTTCCCGGGTGACCGGGAAGGGTGGGTCTACTTGCTCCACTATGCGCCGAGTGCGTTCTTCCTGGCCTATTACTCGGTGGCAGCGGCCATCCTGCAAGGGATCAATCGTCAGTACTTCACCATCTTCGCGACGGCGATGGGACTATTGACGAAAGCTGCACTCAACGTACCGTTCGTCTATGCGCTCGGCGGCATCGGCGCCGGTTACGCGACGATCGCCGGCTATATTGTCGCGATCATCCTCATGGTGTGGAAAATTCAACGGACGCTCCAGTTCCCGTATAAGCAATTGTTGCGTCGGACGATGCTCATGTTTGCCATGGGTGGGGCGATGTTTATCGCGGTATACGGCTCGTTGTTCGTCACGCTCCGAGATGAGCCGAGCTGGGGGAACGATATATTGGCTACGGTCGTCGGTTTCGGAATCGGCCTCGTCGTATACGGCTATCTCGGCTGGAGAAGTCACTTGGCCGGAAAACTACTAGGGAAACGATTCCAATATCGGAGGAAAGCATAATGCGAATTGATAAATTATTGGCGAACATGGGATATGGTTCGCGTAAAGACGTCAAGATTTTATTGAAACAAGGGGCCGTCCGGATCGATGACCAGCCCGTCAAAGATGCGAAACGACAAATCAACTTAGAGGCGGAACGTGTGACCGTGCACGGGGAAGTCGTCGAGTACAAACCGTTCGTCTATTTGATGATGAACAAGCCGGCTGGTGTCATCAGTGCGACCGAGGACAAAGTCGAGTCGACGGTCGTCGATTTAATCGACCCGGCCTATGCCCATTACGATTTGTTCCCGGTCGGACGCCTCGACAAAGATACGACCGGCCTGTTGCTATTGACGAACGATGGGGCGTTCAATCACGCGCTCATGTCGCCTCGTAAACACGTCGACAAAGTATATATCGCCGAAGTCGATGGGGAGATGACGGCAGATGATGTCCGTCGCTTCGCCGAAGGCGTCGAACTCGAGGACGGCTACACGACGAAACCGGCACGACTTGAACTGCTCAGCAAGTCCGGTCGCCGCTCGACGATTCGCTTGACGCTCTCGGAAGGGAAGTATCATCAAGTGAAACGGATGGTCGCCGCGGTCGGAAAACATGTGGAGCGGCTCGAGCGCGTCCAAATCGGTGGCCTCGAACTCGATCCGACGCTTGAACCTGGTGCATACCGTGAGTTGACAGAAACGGAAGTCGACTTGTTCCTCATATGATTCGGAAGTACGTGTCAATCGGCACGTACTTTTTTGTGCAAAAAAAAGGGACCCGCGTGCGGAATCCCTTGTAACTTGTTATTCAATTTGCCGTCTTGAGCGAACGTTTCGATGACGTCCACGTGCCCCGACTCGGACTTTCAACCAGATTGTTGTATTCAAGAACGTTCAAATCACGCTGTACGGTGCGTGACGTGATCCCAAACTCCTCTACTAGTTCTGAAGTGGTGACGCATTCCCTTTCGTTAATGAACAAATAAATGGACTTGATGCGGGTTAGCATACGATCTGTTGAACCTTTCATTGGATGACCTCCCAATGCGTAGAATGATGAAAGACAAAACCTACGGACGACAAATGAAATATGAAATTGTTATTTTCTAAAATTACACCTTTAGTATACCGCTCTCAAATAGAATTGCAAGCGAAAAGAACGAACAATCGAAATGTAAAGAACATGTTATGAACGTAAATATCGAATGAACATCGTGTAAATGGATAATAAAACTTCTAAAAGACGAACGAAAAAATATTTTCGAAATGAATGTTCGTCTTTCTAACATTTGGATATACTAATAAGGGAGAGAACATTCGCAAAGGGGAGATTGAGATGAATTGGAGACAAGAAGTCGACGCACGAACAGACGCGTTTTTAGAAGATTTAAAAGGGTTGTTACAAATCCCGAGCGTCCTCGATGAAGACAAGGCCGGACCGAACGAGCCGTTTGGTCCTGAAGTCCGCCGTGCCCTCGATTATATGTTTACGTTAGGAGAGCGTGACGGATTCGTGACGAAAGATGTCGGCGGTTACGCTGGCCATTTGGAGTACGGGTCAGGCGAAGAAATCGTTGGGATCCTCTGCCACTTAGACGTGGTGCCGGCCGGAGACGGATGGACGTATGGGGCGTTCAATCCGACGGTCGCGGACGGGAAACTGTTCGCCCGCGGCAGCAATGACGATAAGGGTCCGACGATGGCTGCTTATTACGGGTTGCGCATCGTGAAAGAACTCGGGTTGCCGCTATCGAAACGTGTCCGCCTCATCGCCGGTTGTGACGAGGAGAGCGAATGGCGCTGTGTCCGTGAATATTTTAAGCAGGAAGCGATGCCGACATACGGTTTCGCACCGGATGCTGATTTCCCGATTATTAATGCGGAAAAAGGTTTGTATGACGGTGTCTTGAAGCAACTCCCAATTCAGCGCGTACCCGGCTCGAAACATCACTTGGTCTCGTTCGTGAGCGGAGAACGTCCGAACATGGTCCCGGATTTCGCGACCGCGGTACTTGAGACAGAAGATGTGCTCGAAGAAAAATTTGAGGCCTACCTTGCGAAATATGAGGCCGACGGGACGTGCACATGGGAAGCGGGGACGTATACGTTCACGATGAAAGGTGTCGCCGCCCATGCGATGGAGCCGGATAATGGTGTGAACGCGGCCTACGTACTTGCCGGGTTCCTACTGACGCTTCCACTCGATATTCAAGGGGAGCGCTACATCGAGTTCATCCGCCACGTCTTTGCTGATTCACGCGGGATTTCGCTCGGCATCGAAGCGACCGACGAGACCGGTGACTTGACGATTAACGGTGGCGTGTTCCGCTATCAGGGCGAAGAGCGGACGGCGACGGTCAATATCCGTTATCCGTATACCGCGAAGTTTGAAGAACGATTGCAAAACTTGAAAGAGATCGCCTTGTCGTTCGGGTTCGAGCTGTCGACGCGTCACCATATGCCGCCGCACCACGTGGCCGAAGACCATCCGCTCGTGAAAACGTTGGCGGATGTGTATGAGCGTCAAACCGGCGAATCGGCACACTTGATGGCCATCGGCGGAGGAACGTATGCCCGTTCGCTCGAGGCAGGTGTTGCCTTCGGCGCATTGTTCCCAGGAGCGAAAGATGTCGCACACCAAGTCGATGAATACATGGAAATTGAAGATTTACTTCGCGCCGCCGCCATCTATGCGGAAGCGATTTATGAGCTCGCTAAATAATAATCCGTGAGAGCTGACTGATTCGGTCGGCTCTCTGTCTGTTAGGAAGGAAGTTTACAGTGAACCAACAAAAACTATCGTTTCAATCAATGTATGTCGCTATCTTTTTCGCACAAGGGGCCCTCATTCCTTACATGGCACTTTTCTTCTCGCAGGCACGCTTTGATTTGTCTCCGGGTCAGGTCGGGACGATTGTCGCCATCATGCCGATCCTCTCGATTGGTGTCCAGCCGTTATGGGGCATGCTGGCCGATCGGACGGGCCGTGTCCGGGCGTGGCTCGGTATCGCCATGATCGGGGCGGCCGCCCTTTCCATCACGTTCTTGTACGCGACCGATTACGTTTGGATCGTGCTCTTGATGGTCGCCTGGTCGGTGTTCCAATGCGCGCATATCCCGCTTATCGATATGATGACGCTCGATTATACGGCCCGTGTCAAAATTGATTATGGAGCCATCCGTCTATTCGGATCGGCCGGTTTCGCTATCGCCGTTTTCATGATGGGACGAATCGCGGATACGACGTGGGGTCTTGCGAGCACATTTTTGCTCAGCGCCATCGTACTCGTGGCCGGCAGCATCGTGTTAAGGACGATTGCCGAACCGGTTGCAACGCGCGCGACGACGGTCGCCCCGTTCGCTTGGTCGGCCGTCTGGAACGCCCCGTTCATCGCCTTTTTGATTGGGGGCATGCTCGTCTTCGGTCCAATCTATGCGAACAACTATTACTTCGGGATATACGTGACGAGTATCGGCGGCTCGACGACGCTCGTCGGGACGTTGTTTTTAGTGGCCGTGCTTTGTGAGATCCCGTTCATGAAAGTGGCGTATCAAATCGTCGAACGTCTTGGGACGGTCAACGTACTTGCGGGAGCGGCGTTAGTTTCAGCGCTCCGCAACGGTTGGCTCGCACTCGAACCAGAACTGTGGGTCGTCTGGCTGCTCGCCATCGTCCAAGGGCTCGTCGTCGGCCTGCTCATTCCGGTCGCGCTTCAGTTTGTGCGAAGCCTTGTCAGCCGAAACGTCACCTCGACGGCGATTGGCGTCTATATGGCAGTTACTTCAGGTTTGGCGACGGCCGCGTTCAATCAGTTGAGCGGAATCATCATTGAAGTGAACAGCATTATCGGTGTATTTTGGATGTACACAGTCGTCAGTGTGATTGGCGCGATTTTATTCTTAGGGTTGAGACGGTTTCGTGAGAAAGGATGATTCCGATGTCGACACATTACTTTATAGCGCTACCGATGGAGGAGGCGGAGTTCGAACGCGTTCAACGGGCCATCTTGCCGTTTTATTCGTATCGCCGGACGTATCGGCCGGAAGAATTCCATTTGACGCTTCAGTTTCTTGGCGCATTGGACGATGATGAAGTCGAGGCGGTCAAAGAGATCACGCGTGACGTGACGGAAGTGACGGCTCCGTTTTCACTGATGTTCCAACAAATTGATCACTTCGGGAGACCAGATCGTCCTCGAGTATTGACGATCGTCCCGGATTCGTCTGCGGAAGTGACGGCGCTCACCGGGACGCTCCGGCGCAAGCTGTCTGAAGAGATCGCGTCACTCGACCGGAAACCGTTCGTCCCGCACGTCACGCTCGCCAAAAAGTGGGACACCGGAACGATCATTCCACACATCCCCCCGACGTTTAAGATCGAAGAGTCGATTGAAGCCGTCATCCTTTATCGAATCAATCCGAACCACACCCCTGCCTATGAGGCAGTTGAAGTATTTCCGTTACAGCGGTCAGAGGAGGACACATGGCGATCCCGATTAAAATTTTTGACGTGACATCTAAATATGAACGAAATATGCTCGATCAGTTCAATCGTTTCCAAGAATACGTCGAGTCCGATGTCGCCCGTATGCGCCGCCTGCATGAGTCCAATCGGTTGAATCCACCCGAGATCATGGAGTTCGAGAACCCGTGGTGGAAATTTTGGCGTCGAACGGAACGTATCGAGCTCGAACCGACCCCGCTCTCGGAGACGCAGTTTCAGGCGCTCCTCGCGAACCGTCGCCACATCCAGAAGTTGCAGTTCGCGTGTGAAGGGGCGACCGAAGCAGACATGCCGTTCTTGCCGTTCCTTCGTGAATACGGTTATCGCAAGATGGTGACCGAATGGAACGACCAACACTTCTTCATGTATCGTCCAGTTGTCGAATGGAACGGGGCAACTGTCGAATTGAGCCATCTTATCATCGGACCGTCACATCTGTATTTGGTCGAATGGCTTGACGGGGATCGGAGCATCTATCACATCTCAAAGCAGAAGACATGGATTCATCAACCGCTCAAAGGGGAAAATAAACGTGTAGTCAATCCGCTCATTGCATTGACGCGCACTGAAGAAATCATTCGACAGTTTCTTCCGTCCTATGACGGGGTCATCCAAAAAGTCACGGTGGCCCCAGAAGGCTATTTCGATCACGTGCCCGAGACAAGGTCGACTCAGTTCATTTCACGCTCTGATTATGAGTCGTGGCTGAAACAAGTGAACACGAGGGCACCGATCGTCAAAGCCCAACAAATTCGAGATGTGGCGAAACTACTAGATGCGACAGCCCAGATGCCGTTTCGACAATTTTTGGACCAGTAGGTTGGAGAGGATGGAACGCGTATGCATCACACACCAGAGCAGCAAACGACGTCACATGTGACGATTGAACGGGCATCTTTGCTCTCGTTCGAGACGATTCGACTGGAAGTCATCGCCGAATATGAATCCGTTCCAGTACAGATTGAACAGAACGGTCGACCGGTCGACTATGTGGTGCTCAATGAATGGACGACAGAGGCCGGTACGATTGAGCGAGATATCCGATTGGCGCGACCGGTCACGCTTGAAGCGGTCTATACTGTATTTCACCCCGGACATAAAACGATTGTCGTCGTGCCACGTGAAATCGTGCATACGGACGAGTTCGAACGCCGTTATGCCTATGACGGACCGCTCGGCCTCACTTTTTCCGAACACTCGATCGAGGCATACGTTTGGTCTCCCGTCGCGTTCTCGATTTGGCTCGTCATCCACGACTCGACGACACATCGTGAAATCGAGCGGTTTCGTATGTCTAAAGAGAGCCGTGGTGTCTGGCATGCCGACGTGCCTCGGTTTTATGAAGGTCACTATTATCGACTGTACGTCAAGACGCCAGTCGAAACGAACGAGGTCGTCGATCCTTACGCGAAAGCCGTCAGCCTGAATGGCGAATTTGGCGTATTGATCGATGTCGAGGCGCATGTCGCCGCCCATGTCACGCCGACGGAACGGCCGCCGCTTCGGAAAGCGACCGATGCGGTCATCTATGAACTGAACATCCGGGACTTCACGAGCCATCCGTCCTCGATGAGTCAGATGCAAGGTTTGTATGGCAGCATCGTCGAGACCGGAGTGAGAACGAGAGGCGAGAACAGTGCCGGCTTCGATTATTTGAAAGAACTCGGGGTCACCCATCTGCAACTGTTGCCTGTCCATGACTTCGGCAGCGTCGATGAGTCGACCCGGATGCCATACAATTGGGGATACGACCCGATTCATTGGTTCGGGTTAGAGGGGAGTTACGCCTCAGACCCAGCCGAGCCGTTATCGAGAATTCTAGAATATGCTCATATGGTCGAGGAACTGCATCGTCACGGGATGCGGGTCGTCGTCGATGTCGTCATGAACCATGTCTTTATCCGTGAACAATCCTCGCTCGAAGCGCTCGTCCCTTACTACTATTTCCGTTATGAACATGACGGGACGGTCGCGAACGGGACTGGGGTTGGGAATGACACGGCCTCGGAACGATACATGATGCGGCGGATGATTGTCGATTGTGTGACTTTCTTTGCCGAGGCGTATCACGTTGACGGCTTCCGGTTCGACTTGATGGGGATCCATGATGTCGAGACGATGAATCAAGTCCGGGCTTCGCTTGATAAGATTGATCGTTCAATCTTGATTTACGGGGAAGGATGGGATTTGGCGACACCGCTCAGCCCATCGTTGAAAGCCTCGTCCCATAACGCCGCCTTTATGCCTCGAATCGGGCACTTCAATGACATGATGCGGGACGCGTTAAAGGGGTCGACGTTCAATGACCGCGAACGCGGTTTCGTCTCTGGTAACGAATGGCGGGAATGGGAGCTTCGAGAGTGCATCACGGGAGCGGTTCAAATCCCAAACGTCACCGTCGGACGATTCCCGAGCCCGCAATATACAATCAATTACGTCGAGGCGCATGACAATTATACGACCTATGATAAATTGCTCTTATCGTGTGAGGATATCGACGAGGCGGTGCGATTACGGATGCAACGGTTCGCCACGGCCATCGTTATCACGTCGCAAGGCGTCCCGTTCCTCCATGCAGGCCAGGAGTTCGGTCGGACGAAACAAGGGGTCGAAAATAGTTATAACGCGCCGGACCGAATCAATCACTTCGATTGGGATTTGCGGGACGAGCGTCAGAGTGAAGTCGAATTCGTGAAGACGCTGCTGAAATTGCGGCGCCGTCATACGTGTTTCCGTTACGATACTCGGCAGAAAGTCGTGGAGCAATTCAAGTTCCTTCCGTCGCCTCCAGGCGTGATTGCCTATGAGTTGACGGCGAGCCATTCCTACGATGCGTGGCAACGCGTCCGTGTCTATTTGAACGGAACGTTCGGTGACGTGACGTTTCATGCTGACGGAGACTGGAACGTTTATGTGCAAGGGGAAACAGCGAGCCTCGTCCCGATTGCACGAAATCCGCGTGAGATTCAAGTCGAGTCGTTGTCAATGACGATTATCGCGTGTTAATATGGTGATTGTATCTTTGTAATTCTTAATGAGATTTGAGCGTGATGAATATGTATTCAGATATAATCGGTGCGCTCGGTGAAGAGTGGACGGTGGCTTCCGCAGGCGGGATTACAGGCGAAGCGTACGTAGCGACGACGCGCCAACAAAAAATCTTTGTCAAACGGAACTCGTCCCCGTTTTTAGCCATTCTTTCCGCCGAAGGCATCGTCCCCAAATTGCTGTGGACGAAGCGGATGTTCAACGGCGACGTCCTCAGTGCCCAACAGTTCATCGAAGGTCGTGAGCTATCGCCAACCGATATGAAACGGTCTGATGTGGCGGCACAGCTTGGGAAGATTCATCATTCGAAAGAGCTATTATTCATGCTGCAGCAATTGAATCATACACCGGTCACGTCGACGCTATTGCTTCGGCAATGTGCCGCCTATGAGCAAGACGAGGCGGATGTGACGATTGATGAAGCGGTCCGTTGGCTCACTATGCATCAACCGATTGATGACGAACGTGAACTTGTCGTCTGCCATTCGGACCTTAACCATAATAACTGGATCGAGGACGAGACGGGTCTGTTGTATTTGACCGACTGGGATGACGCCATCATCGCCGACCGTGCCTTTGACTTGGCGATGGTCGTTTACAGTTATGTCGATGAGGCGGAGTGGGAGACGTGGTTTAGCCATTACGGCATCCGTTACACGTCAGAGCTCCATTACCGGATGCACTGGTATGCGATTGCCCAGACGGTTCTCACGTTGTATGGGGAACAGAACGGTATCGCCCGGGCAGAAGGATTGACCGTGCTCCGTGAACTGCTCGATGAGGCAGATGAACGGACACAATGAAAAAAGGGATGGATCACGAGCGTGAGCCATCCCTTTCCATATGCATTAGACATCATCAGGTTTCATGAAATACGCCCAAACGAACGTGGCGATGACGGCGCCGAAAAACGTCAGCGGGGCCGCGTAAAAGATTAAAAATTGATCCAACGTGCTCATCGATATAACCTCCTTGTGAAGGATGATTCATGTTCATTAAACAATGATTTCGTGTATAATCGCAAGGGGACTGCTCGCACGAAGCGGCTAGTCAGCATAAACTTGAACATTTCTTGAACGAAAGGTTGGAAAAACATGCGTTTACGTCACAAACCTTGGGCCAAAGAATATATGGAAGCTCAAGAACACGTCTTTATCACTCATCCCGAAACGTTAAAAGGGAACTGGAAAGCAGAATTTAAGAACGACAATCCGCTCTTCATCGAGGTCGGTTCGGGGAAAGGGCAATTCATTTTAGGGATGGCCCAACAGTTCCCGGACGTCAACTTCATCGCCATCGAGTTATTCGAGAGCGTCGCCGTATCGATCGTGCAAAAGCTCGTCGAGACACCGATGCCAAACGTCCGCGTGTTGACTGTTGATGCCAAGCAACTCGTCGACTACTTCGAAGCCGGTGAAGTCGATCGCGTCTATTTGAACTTCTCCGATCCATGGCCGAAGACACGCCATGCGAAACGTCGTTTGACGTATAAAACGTTCCTCGCCACGTACGAGGCTGTGTTGCCACGCGGAGGCGAGATTCATTTCAAGACGGATAACCGGGGGTTATTCGAATATTCGCTCGAAAGCATGAGCCAATACGGCATGTACTTCACAGATATTTCACTTGATTTACATGTGAACGAACCGGCGGATAACGTGCGCACCGAGTACGAAGAGCGCTTCAGCGCCATGGGACAACCGATTTATCGGATGGAGGCAGCTTTCCGTCCGAAAATTTGACACGCTTTTTTCTTATTTTAATAGCATTTTCTTCACACTTTTTTCTTTCTTCTTGGTACAATAGGAATGACGCTAAACTGGAATTAGAGAAGGGGGAACATGGGGATGTTGAAAAAAGCATGGGCAAGCCTGCTTGCACTAATCTTCATTCTAACAATCGCACCACTTAATACCTCGGCAAACGAGGCGTTCTTGGACGCCCTTGAAGAGGATCTGAAAGCCACTCATTATGACTACAAAGAAGGAACGGCTGAAATCGTAAAAGAAGAGACGCTCCGTCATTCGAATGGCAATGAAGTCATCGCGGCGGTCGTTGAAATTGATACGATCCGTGACGGCATCTTCATCACACGTAAGACCGAGTTCCATTACTATGATGCGACGGACAACAAAATCCTCGCAACAGCTGACCTCGCAGAAGTCGAAGGCGCGACTGAATTTGCGGATGCGAACATCGACATGCTCGGACAACAAATTGTCTATTGGTTGCCTGTGTTGATCTTGCTACTCTTAATCGCGATCCCGGTAGTCATCTTGTTCGTGGTTGTTCCACGTTTCTACTCGACGACCGAGTTCATGAACCCGATTTATGAGAAAAACGATAACCCACGTTAAAAAAAGAGCCGCGAGGCTCTTTTTTTATGCCATTTTCAATTGTTCGACGATTTGAGCGACATCCATGCCGTTACCGGATGAGACGGAAGCGACGAAGGCACTCTCGACGATCGGACCGTCATAGAACTGAATCGTTTTATCGCCTTCATACATATCGACAGCGAGTTCTGCGTTCATCGTGGCCGAACCGATATCGGATAAGATGAGCGCTTCTTTGTCGACGGCCTCGATTGCCTCGAGGATACGGGTCACATCTGTCCCGATGCTGCCGTCCTCAAGCCCGCTCGCTAAATGAATCGGAACGGCGGGGGCCATCTCTTTCATCAAGTCTTGAATCCCTTCAGCGATTTTAGCGCTATGGGATACGATGATGAGCTCTACGATGTCACTCAACCTCCTTCATAATCGCTTTCAACACGATGGAACTCGAGAGTGCGCCAGGGTCGACCGTACCGCGTGAGTTTTCACCGAAATAAGATGCCCGTCCTTTCGTGGCGATCATATCTTCGGTCTCACCGACGAGGCGGTCGAGTTTGGCATCAAAATCGTCAGCCTCGCTCAAGTCAGACAAGAACGGTTCCCACACATCGACCATTGTCTTCTGGCCAACTTCTGACTTCCCGCGCGCCTTAATCGCTGTCGACGCTTCAAGAAGCGCTTCTTTAACGAGCTTGAAATCGGCCTCGGTCGCGTCACCAAACTTAGGTGCAGCCTTGACGAATGCCGACCCGTATAGCGGACCGGCTGCGCCGCCGACTTTCGACATGAGCGTCATCCCGACTTTCTTGCTCAAGTCGCCAAGGCTGGCATAGTCGTCATCGAGTACGGCGACGACCGCTTCAAAGCCGCGCGACATGTTGATGCCGTGGTCTCCGTCGCCGATGGCGCGGTCGAGGTCGGTCAGTGTATCCTTGTTCGCCTCAATCTCGGATTGGGCGTGTCGTAATGCTTGCTTGAACCCATCAATCGTCAACATTGCATAAACACCTCATTCATTGGATTAGAGTTTGAAACCGAGTGCCGCCGACGGTGCATCGAGATAACCCGTCATTTCTTCGTCGAGCGGCAAGAGCGTGATCGAGAACCCGTGCATCTCGAGGGATGTCATATAGTTGCCGACGTATTTCCGTTTCAACGTGTAGCCGGCATCTTCTAATTTTTTCGCGACGAAATGATACGTCACGTACAATTCAGACAAGGGCGTACCGCCCATACCGTTGACCATAACGGCAACTTCGCCAGGACTCACTTCTTTTTTCAAGTGGTCGAGCAGGTCATCCACGATGGCATCGACGTTCGTCGTCGGCTTCCGTTCGACGCCGCGCTCCCCGTGAATGCCGATGCCGATTTCCATCTCTTCTTCATTCAAATCAAAACCTGGCTTGCCGCTCACCGGCATGTAACAAGGTTCGACAGCCATACCCATCGAGCGAACGTTTGCCGCGACCTTCTCCGCAAGCGCTTTCACTTCGGCGAGTGATTTCCCGCTCGCTGCGGCCGCACCGGCGATCTTATGCACGAACACGGTTCCGGCGACACCGCGGCGGTCTTCCTTGTTCGAGATGGCGACATCGTCTGCGACGACGACGTGGTCGACTTTAATTCCTTCGGCGTCCGCAAGTTCGGCGGCGAGCTCGAAGTTCATGACGTCACCGGCATAGTTTTTGACGACGAGTAATACCCCGTTTCCTCCATCGGCCGCTTTGATGCCTTCGAGCACCATGTCCGGGGTCGGGGACGTGAACACTTCACCGCATACAGCGGCATCGAGCATCCCGTCACCTACATAACCAGCGTGGGCCGGTTCATGACCGCTGCCTCCACCCGAGACGAGTCCGACTTTTCCGGACTTGGCCCCGTCAGCACGACAGATGACGTTGAAACCTTCCACACGACCGTACAGTTCAGGATGGGCATGGACCATTCCTTCGACCATTTGTGACACGAGCTCGTTTGCTTCACCGATCAGTTTCTTCACGTGGGATCACTCCTTTTTGAGTTTGAAAAGTACCATATTCAATTTTCCACTCTTTCGCCCAGATTAAACAAAAAAAGTCGGCGAATGTCATCGCCGACCCCACATCATGCATATTCAAGTAAAGCGCCAGTCTCTGAATCGACTGTAAATTGGTACGTCTTCTCTTCGTCGTTCTCGAGAACCGAGATGCCGCCTTTAAAGACGTCATACTCACGTCCGTCATACGTGTAAATCTCAGGTGATGCCGAGATCCATGCGCCTTGAACGTGACCTTTGGCTGAGAATGCCCGTTTCGTGTACTCGAGCGCGTCCTCGGCCGATAAGCTTCGTTCATCTAACACTTTTTTCGTCATAAGTGCGGCCGCGATGGCAACCCCGATCCCAACTAACCAATACCTTTTCTTCATATGACTACCTCCCCTTGAACTATGGCTATCATGTACATCGTACCAAAACCTGTACCCCATTGGAACGAAAACCATTCGCATCTGCCGAAAAGTTCTGTATATAATGAAACAAGAACGGTTGAAGGGATGGATGGAAATGGAACAAAAAACGAGAGACTTATTCAAGACGTTGACAGAACTTCCGGGCGCACCTGGATTCGAATCAGAGGTTCGTCAGTTTGTTCGTGACCGAATCACACCGCATGTCGATGAAGTCATGACGGATGGCATCGGCTCGATCTTTGGGAAACGGGTCGGGGACGAGGCGGGACCACGCATCATGGTCGCTGGACATATGGACGAAGTCGCGTTCATGGTCACCCGGATCACAGAAAACGGGATGCTATACATACAGCCGCTCGGTGGATGGTGGAGCCAAGTGCTCATGGCGCAACGATTTGATATCGTGACGAACGATGGATTGATTCCGGGCGTCGTCGCATCGACACCTCCGCACCTGCTCGGACCGGACGCAATGAGTAAACCGATGGACATGAAACAGATGTTTATCGACATTGGCGCCGATACGAAAGAAGAAGCCGAGTCATGGGGTGTCCGTCCGGGTCTTCCGGCTGTGCCGACAAGCGACTTCACGCCGCTCAAACATCCGAAAAAGATTATGGCCAAAGCATGGGATAACCGTTATGGGGTTGGTCTGGCGGTCGAGTTGCTCGAAGAGACGACAAAAGCCGATCATCCGAACATCTTGTTCTCGGGTGCGACTGTCCAAGAAGAAGTCGGACTCCGTGGAGCGCAAACGGCAGCCGAAATGATTCGTCCGGACGTCGCGCTCGTCCTCGACGCGTCACCGGCCAACGATGCGTCTGGCAATAAGACGGAGTTCGGCCAACTCGGGGAAGGGGCGCTTATCCGAATCCTTGACCGGGTCATGGTCATGTCTCCAGAGATGCGTGACTTCTTACTCGACACGGCGTCTGATGAAAACATCAAAACGCAGTACTTCGTCTCGCCAGGTGGAACGGACGCAGGCCGCATCCATATGAGCGGGGAAGGGGTCCCGACGGCCGTGATCGGTGTCGCGGCGCGTTACATCCATACACACGCCTCGATTCTGCATACGGACGACTATGATGCGGCGAAAGCGCTACTCAAGGCGCTCGTCAAACGCCTCGATCGTTCGACGATGGAGACGCTTCGAGCTTCACGCTAAAGGTAGGGAGAACGTCACTCGTGTAGTGGCGTTTTTTATATTGAAATTTCCCGAGAAACGCTTATACTGATAAAAGTGTGAAGACAGAAACTTTACGACTGACAAGACAGGAAAGAGGGATTTCCATGTTTAAGAAAAAAGGGATCACGCTCAGTCCGTCGCTTTATTTTGTGACGGCACTCAGTTATATGGCACTCGGCTTATTCAGTACGCTCATCATCGGCTTGATCATGAAGACGGCGGGTGGACAATTGCTCGAAACGAGTCTGTCCGGTTTCGGGTCGACGCTCATCGAGATTGGTGATGTGGCCATCGGCTTGACCGGTCCGGCCATCGGGATTGCAATCGCCTATGCGCTTCAAGCACCGCCGCTCATCTTGTTCTCGGCGCTCGTCGTCGGGGCGTTCGGTTACGAGTTCGGGCCAGCCGGCAGTTATGTGGCGACGTTGCTCGCTGTCGAGGTATCCAAACTCGTCTCGAAATCGACGAAACTTGATATTTTGGTCACGCCGTTCACGACCATTGGCGTGGGTTATTTGGCTGCAACCTATATCGGTAAGTATGTCGGCTTGTTCATGACGCAGCTCGGGACGTGGATCGAGTGGGGCACGGAACAGCAGCCTTTATTCATGGGCGTCGTCGTCGCGACACTGATGGGACTCGCGCTCACGGCACCGATCTCGAGTGCGGCCATCGCGCTCATGCTTGGCTTGAGCGGCATCGCGGCAGGCGCGGCGACGGTTGGCTGCGCCGCCCAGATGGTTGGCTTTGCGATCACGAGTTATCGGGACAATGGCATCGGCGGTGCGATCGCCCAAGGGATTGGTACTTCGATGCTTCAAGTCGGCAATATCGTGAAGAATCCTTGGATCTTGTTGCCGCCGACGATAGCGGGGGCGGTGCTCGCCCCAATCGCGATTCTGTTGTTCGAGCTCGAGAGCGTCGCGGCTGGTGCCGGGATGGGGACGAGCGGACTCGTCGGTCCGATTGTCATGCTCGAGACGATGGGCTTCAGTTGGCACATGTTCATCGTCGTCTTCGGCTTTTTGATTGTCGGTCCGGCAGTGCTCAGTTATGCGGTCTATCAAGTGTTGGTCCGGATGAATCGGATTCGGCCGAACGATATGAAAATCGAATATTGAGCGACACGAAAGAGAGCGTCCCGGCGAATAAGCGGGACGCTCTCTTTCGTTCACCAACCGAAAAGATTTCGGACGGTCTCGACGGTTTCACGAGGGACGCGGAAGCTCGCCAAGAATAAGACGAGCAAGACGACATAGACGGGGAGTAAAAACCGTTTTCGAATGATCGGCAAGGCACGGACGAGGCGTTTGCCGACCCGTTCGAGTATGTAAATCACGGCGAACCCGACGACGAGCCATACTAAAATCTCACCTCGCGTCTTGTCCGTATCGATGAACAAGTAGCCGTAGCGCAGAATCGCCAGCATGCCGATGACGCCGACGAGTTGCTCGAGCGGATGTTTCATTTCTGGATTCAACTGTTCACGTGTCCATTTTGTCATGACTTCACCTTTTTCACGTAGTCTTCGCTCCCGATGATCATAAAACATGAGAGCGGAATGTGACAACGGACTTATGCTATCATGAATGGGGAAAAAAGAACAGGAGTGGTGAACATGAAACAATTGACAACGATGAACGAGTATACAGAAGCAAAACAAGGGAAGAGCATCTTGATGTTTTCAGCGACGTGGTGCGGTGATTGCCGTTTCCTCGATCCGTTCATGCCAGACATCGAAGCGAAATTCGAGGATTGGACGTTTTACTACGTCGATCGTGACGACTGGATGGAGCTCGCACAAGAGCTCGACATTTTTGGGATTCCGAGCTTTGTCGCCTTCAACGGCGGACAAGAAGTCGACCGCTATGTCGGACGCGAACGGAAGACGCCTGAGCAAGTCGAAGCCTTCCTTCATGGGTTAGGGTGAGCTAGATGGAACGGAATGAATTACGTCGCCATCTCGAACGCCGGTTTACGGAAGGGTACCGGACCTCGTATGACCGTGAGAACGAGGTGTTGCGCATCGAGCGGTCCACGGACCGGTTCGGCGTCAACATCCGTCTCGCCCCGCTCGTAGCGAAAGCGAAAGTCCGGGGAGAAGTCGCCATTGAAGAGGTCGTCGACTACATCAAGACAGCGCTCTCGGCCGACGATGCGGTCACACTCGCTGGCAATGAAGCCAACATTTATCCCGTCATCCGTTCGGCCTCGTTCTCGACGGAGACGAAGCGTGGGGAAGCACTCGCGATGACGCCACATACAGCTGAGACGGCTGTCTTTTATGCACTCGATTTGGGCAACGGCTATCGCTTGATTGAAGAGCGGCATTTGGACGGGATGCCTTTGACGCGTCTTGACGAATTGGCACGGGACAACGTCAAGAAGTTGCCGACCGATTTAAAAGAAGATACTGTGGCCGGGAATACGTTCTATTTTCTGGCTGCTCGGGACGGGTATGAAGCGTCACGGATTTTAAATGATGAGTTCTTGCGGGTCATGGAGCGCCGTATCGAAGGCGATATGCTCGTCGGGGTACCGCACCAGGACGTGATGATCATCGCGGACATCCGCAACGATCAAGGTTATGATGCGATGCAACAGCTCATGTTCGACTTTTTCACGAATGGGCGGATTCCGGTGACGGCTCTTTCTTTCCATTATGAGGACGGCGTTCTCGAACCAATTTTCATTGTCGGAAAAAAGAACCCACCAACGGACGCATAATCTGCTAAACTATTTGTGTCTAGTTTGAAAGAAGGGGCGTTTTTACGTATGCAAATCAATGCTTTTTATAACCGTGAAGGAATCGGCGATGTCCTCATGGTCTTGTTAAGAGAAGGCGATCGCCACCACCAAGTCGTTGAACGGAAAGATGATGTCGCCATCGTCAAATCGACGACGGGAAAAGTCAATGGCTATAACATCTTCAATGCCAGTAATTATTTTGACGTCAGCGACTGGCACGGGCCGGTCGAGTTGACGGCCGAGTTGATTGAGACGCTCGGTGTCATCTTGCGTAAACAAAATATCGAAGCCGAGCTTTCGGGCGTGGACTTCACCCCGAAATTTGTCGTTGGCTACGTCAAAGAAGCTGAGAAGCACCCGGATGCGGACAAATTGTCGATCTGTCAAGTTGAGACCGATCAAGGTGATGTCCAGATTGTCTGCGGCGCACCGAACGTCGCGGCCGGCCAAAAAGTCGTCGTCGCGAAACCGGGAGCGGTCATGCCGTCTGGTTTAATCATTCGTCCATCGAAGTTACGAGGTGAAAGTTCACACGGGATGATTTGTTCAGCGCGAGAATTGAACTTACCTGATGCACCGCAAGAAAAAGGGATTCTCGTATTGGATGACGAATATGAAGTAGGGAAAGCATTTGAAATCGGTCGCTAAATTCGACCGATTTTTTGCTAAATAGGATTGAGTGAAAAAGCGAGGAATCAAGTATGGATGCATATGAACGTTCATTAAAACAACAAGCAGACCGAATTCGACGCGAACTATCCCAGGAAGGGAAGAAAGGTGCGCCTGTACCGAAGCCCGAGCCGAAGGATGAATTTGTACCGTCGGATGTGCCATCTCCGATTTATGGATACGCCCGACCGAAACCGAAAATCATTCTGCCGACTGAACATTCTCCGGAGACGCGTGACGATTCAGCGATCCGCCAAGCAAAGCGAGTGGCCGTCCCGGTTGAGGAAGTGTCAGAAGCGGTGCCGCCAAGCGTAGAGCCTGAGCCTAAGAACGAACCGGTAATTGATTCCGTAGATGAACCGATGGTGGAGTCAGTAGACGAATCCGTGATGGAATCAGTGATGGAATCAGTGGATGAACCCGTGGTTGATTCAGTAGACAAATCCGTGCCGACCGTCGATGATGCGCCGACGTCACAGCCTGACCTCGATGTCGCAGCGGACGAATCGCCATCAGCGGAGACGCTTGAGGAAATGGTGTCCGAGCACGCGGATACGCCAAGCGAAGAGACGATTATTTCCACGGAAACGATTGAGGAAAGCCCGTTCGTCTCTGAAGACGAGACAGCTGAACAAGATACTAAACCGCTCCTCGGGGAAGTCTCGATTGTAGAGAGCGGGTTCGCCTCTGTGTTCATGGGTTCGACCGATTTGAAATCATCGAAGATTGCCGTCCGAGAAGAAAAGCAAGACGTGACCGAAGAGGACGTTTCGCTCGATGCGCCGGTTGAGACGGTGGCCCCGGTTGTCGAAGATGTTGCGAAAACATTACAGACTGATGAACCGATTGAAGTGCCTGACGAAGAAGAGTTGACGCCTGCGATGAGCGTCTCGTATAAAGCGGAAGGCCCTCCGCTCAATGTCATGATGACACCGCAAGACCGGATGGCGATGTATAAGAGTCGTCGTTTGGCGAAAAAAAAACAATAATCTGTAATAGCATGACTCCTGGAGTTTTGCTATAATGACAAAGGTTTGTCGCATTTTTTCAACAGACCGCAATGAATTAGGGGGGCTATTTACAGATGAACCGTTATCACTTCGTCGGAATTAAAGGAACGGGCATGAGTCCTTTAGCTCAAATTTTAAATGACATGAACAATGAGGTCCGAGGTTCGGACGTTGACAAAGCATTTTTTACTGAAGAAGCATTGAATCGCAAAGGAATTGAAATCCTTCCGTTTGATCCTGAAAATATTACCGAAGGGCAAATCGTCGTACAGGGCAACGCCTTCGCTGACGATCACCCTGAAGTCGTTCGAGCGCGCGAGCTCGGATTGACGATATACAAATACTATGAGTTTCTCGGCGAATTGGCCGACCACTACACGAGTGTCGCCATTACGGGATCTCATGGTAAGACATCGACGACAGGTTTGTTGGCTCACGTCATGCGCGGCATCGAGCCGACGTCGTTCTTGATTGGCGATGGCACAGGAGAAGGGGTCGAAGACTCGAAGAACTTTGTCTTCGAAGCATGTGAGTACAAGCGTCACTTCTTATACTACCGTCCAGACTACGCGATCATGACGAACATCGACTTCGATCACTCGGATTATTTCTCGGGTCTCGATGACGTCATCGATGCGTTCCAAGAGATGGCGAAGCAAGTGAAAAAAGGCATCATCGCTTGTGGCGATGATGAGAACCTGCAACACATTCAAGCAAACGTGCCAATCGTCTATTACGGTTTCGGTGCCCATAACGACTTCCGTGCCGAGAACGTGAACTCGACGGACAACGGAACAACGTTTGACGTCTACTTGCGTGACGACTTCTATGGGACGTTCCGCATTCCGGGATATGGCAACCACAGCGTCTTGAATGCCCTTGCCGTCATCGCGACGTGTGACTATGAGAACTTACCGAAAGAATTGGTTAAAGACCGCCTCGAGACGTTTAACGGCGTGAAACGTCGTTTCAGCGAATCGACGCTCGGAAACCAAGTGTTAGTGGATGATTATGCCCACCATCCACGGGAAATCAGCGCGACAGTCGAAGCGGCACGTAAAAAATACGCCGGCCGTGAAGTTGTAGCCATCTTCCAACCACACACGTATACACGCCTGAAGTCATTCATGGATGATTTTGCTGCGGCATTAGCCGAAGCGGACGCTGTGTACTTGTGTGACATCTTCGGTTCGGCTCGCGAACAAGAAGGTACCGTCACGATCGAAGACTTGCAATCGCGTATCGAAGGCGCGAACGTCTTGAAGCGGGGCGGGGTCAGTGTCTTAAGTCAACATAAAGACGCGGTTCTCCTGTTCATGGGAGCCGGAGACATTCAAACGTACCAACGTGAATACGAGAATCACGTCCAACTCGAAGCGTGAATCGAGAGCGAATGGCTTAAGCCGTTCGCTTTTTTGTGTTTAACATCAAGTCAAGACGGTAATAGTATTAGCGACTGAATTTGGAAAAGGAGATGTTAATGATGGCAAGCCAAGGCGCATTGAGCACATTGAACAAAGAGGTGGCCAACTATGGCCTCTTATTCGTCAAACTGCATAACTACCACTGGTACATTAGCGGACCTCACTTCTTCACGTACCATGAAAAGTTGGAGGAACTGTATAACCTCGTCGCTGAACTGTACGATGACGTGGCGGAGCGGCTCTTGATGAATGACGGCGAACCGTATGCGACGATGAAAGAATATCTCGAACATTCGACGTTGCAAGAAGGGGATCGCCATGCGGATACCGATCAAATGATCAAGGACGTGATCAGTGACTTCAAACAGATCCGTCAAGAGATGCAAGACGCGATGGAAAACTTCGAAGACGGGGACGAAGCCATCGAAGACACGTTCGTCTCTCATATCGAGCGACTCGAGAAAGAGATTTGGATGATGTCGGCAGCGCTCGGCAAAAAGACGAAGCTATAATGAAAACAAGCGTGCCGATTGCGGCACGCTTGTTTTTTGTTATTTCAAATTTTCTGGATTGAGTGGCAAGAGCGAGTCGACGACAAAGCGTCCGTCCTTGCGAATCAATACGTCATCGAACCAAATCTCGCCGCCGCCATAATCAGGACGTTGGATGTTGACGAGATCCCAGTGGATTGAAGAGTCGTTCCCGTTATAGGCGTCGTCATATGCCTGGCCTGGTGTGAAGTGGAAACTACCGTCAATTTTTTCATCGAACAAGATATCTTTCATCGGGTGTTGGATGTACGGGTTGACGCCGATGGCGAATTCGCCGACGTAGCGTGCGCCTTCATCCGTATTGAACACGTCATTGATTCGGTCGGTGTCATTCGCCGTCGCGTTGACGATTTTTCCGTCTTGGAACGTCAACGACACGTTCTCGAATGTGAAGCCATGATATGGAGATGGCGTGTTATACGTGATGACGCCGTTGATCGAGTCTTTGACCGGCGCTGTGAACACTTCACCGTCCGGAATGTTCATCTGACCGGAACACTTGATGGCCGGGATATCTTTGATCGAGAAGCTGAGGTCCGTTCCTGGCCCTTTGATCGTGACACGGTCGGTCTCGTTCATGAGCGTGACGAGTGCGTCCATGGCCCGGTCCATCTTGCCGTAATCGAGCGTACAGACGTTGAAGTAGAAGTCCTCAAACGCCTCGGTCGATTTGCCGGCGAGTTGCGCCATCGATGGGGACGGGTAACGCAGCACGACCCATTTCGTTCCTTTGACGCGGTCCTCGGTATGCATTTTACCGATGGTGGCCCCGACGAGTTTTTGTTGCTCGGCCGGAACGTCTGATAACTCGTTAATGTTGTCACCGGCCCGAAGTCCGATATAGGCGTCCATGGCCTGCATTTGTTTGCGCTCGATGTCGGCCATGAGCTCAAGTTGCTCTCGGCTTGCTCCGCTGTAAAGCTTACGCAAAATACGGCTCTCTTTCAACAAGACGAACGGATGCCCCCCGGCTTCGTACGCCTTCTCGACAAGCGCTTCGACGAGCGACTCCTCGACACCAAAATTTTCGATTAGAACGCGTTCCCCTGGCTTCAATTCGACCGAATAATTGATCAATCCGTCGGCGAGTTGCGTGATTCTTGGATCTCTCATACGTCCACCCCTTTAACTTTTTTAAATTTATTTCTATTTTAGTGTAATCGAAAACATAAAAACGGGTAAAGGAATAATCAGACCGGATGGCGAAAACGGTTGTGACAAATCTTTTCAGTCATAATGGTGCTATAATGAAAACACCACATTATCGAACAGGAGGAATGGATGCATGGAAATCACATTAGGAGGCATTGCAGGGCTCATCGCGGCACTCGCATTTGTCGTACTCGTATTTTTCTTGGCACGTGTCTTGTCGAACGTCAATCGGACACTCGGCAGCGTCGCCAACACGACTGAAAACTTAGAACGTCAATTAGACGGAATCACAATGGAAGTGACGGCGCTCTTACATAAGACGAACCGTCTTGTAGATAACGTCGAAGAGAAAACAGAATTGCTCGCACCAGTGGCTCATGCGCTTGATGAGCTCGGCACGTCGCTTAACGAAGTGACGGAGTCGGTACGGACGGTTTCTTCTTCTGTTCACGTGGCAGCAGACGAAAATAAAGAACAGATCGCCCAAGCGGTACGATGGGGATCTGTCGCTGTAGAATTATTTAAGAAAAATAAAACCGAGACCTCTTCTGACGAACGACCATCACGTCGTCGCGGACGTCGAGACCGGAAACAAGAACAAGAACCGACAACGGTCTCACCAGGCTTGATTGCGACAGACGATACAATCAAATCATAACCATCACAAGGAGGAAGTAACAATGACATACGACAAGAACAAAACATATAACAACGAACAACAACCGAGCGGTGGATTTTTGGCAGGTGTCGTTCTTGGCGGCGTAATCGGCGCGGCCGTTGCACTCCTCACATCACCGAAGAGCGGTCGTGAAGTGCGTACGTATTTAGACGAGAAGACGGCGACGTCGCGTGAGCGATTGACGGTCAAATCGAAAGAAGTACGTGAAAAAGCGGAGCCGGTCGTCGGCGAATGGATCAAAGTGGCCAGCGATAAAGCAGCGCCTGTCTTGAACCTCGTCAAAGATAAGGCCCGTGAAGCAGCCGAATTGAAGCAACAAGTCGACGAAGACGAGTTGTCAATCGAAGAAGCGATGGAGAAAGCCGATCAGCTCGTAGCCGAGGCAGAAGCTGAAGTGAAAGAACAACTCGACCGCGCTTCAGAAGATCAGTCGAGCGAAACAAAAAAATCGAACGTCTCAAACGATTCATCGAAAGCAGACGCCAAAACGGATGCCTCATCTGATAAACCGAAGTCATCAGAAAGCAAGCCGAACGCGAACAAAGCAAACACAAACAAATCGGCAGCGAACAAACAAGAAGCATCAAGCAGCCGTGATCAGTCAGAAGACTATGAATCGGATTTTGAAGCCCCTGTAAAAGACTTGCTCGACGATGAGTCGAAACAAGAATTAAAGGACTTGAAAAACGATCTTAAAAACGGCAACAAGTGATGCATTGAGCGTCCGGACCATCCGGACGCTTTTTTTTGTTGATTTTGTGTCGCTAGCCCATTTCCCTATGACAAAGCGGTTAAAGTTCGATATAATTAGGTTTCTGGAAAGAACGGCTTAGAAATGAGAGGGTATTTATGAGTCCACAAGATCAATTGAATCGTTTACGTCGCGAGATGGATGAGTTGAATCGTGAGATGCTCGACTTGCTCAGCCGCCGCGGCACGCTCGCTGTCGAGATCGGTAAAGTGAAACGTCTGCAAGGCGTCGAACGGTACGACCCGGTCCGGGAACGAGAAATGTTAGACTTTATTGCGGCATCGAATCCTGGTCCTTTCGAGACGGCTCGCTTGCAGCACTTGTTCAAAGAGATGTTCAAAGCCTCGGCCGAGCTTCAAGGAGAAGACCGTGATAAGACGTTGCTCGTCTCGCGTAAGCGTCAAGCCGAAGATACGATTGTCACGCTCGATGATGTCACGATTGGGAACGGACGTCCGCAATTGATTGCGGGACCGTGTGCGGTCGAATCATTTGAACAAGTGAATGCCGTCGCTGAAAAGTTAGCGTTGTCTGGTGTCAAAATCTTGCGCGGCGGGGCGTATAAGCCTCGAACCTCCCCATATGATTTCCAAGGACTTGGGTTTGATGGATTGCAGCTGTTGAAACAAGCAGCGGATCGCCACGACTTGCGGGTCATCTCGGAGATCATGACACCAGGTGCGGTCGAGTCGGCCCTCCCTTATGTGGACATCATCCAAGTCGGCGCGCGTAACATGCAAAACTTCGATTTGTTGAAAGAAGTCGGGAAGACCTCAAAACCGGTCTTGTTAAAACGCGGTCTCGCGGCGACGATCGAGGAGTTCATCTATGCGGCGGAGTACATCATGGCGAGCGGAAATAGCCAAGTCATCTTGTGCGAACGCGGGATTCGGACGTATGAGCGGGCGACACGCAACACGCTCGATATTACGGCGGTACCGATTTTGAAGCAAGAGACGCATTTACCGGTCATGGTCGATGTCACCCATTCGACGGGACGACGTGATTTGTTACTGCCGGCGGCCAAGGCGGCGCTTGCGGTCGGAGCCGATGGCGTCATGGTCGAAGTGCACCCGAATCCGGCGATTGCCTTGTCGGATGCCCAGCAACAACTCGATTTCGACCAATTCGATCAATTCGTGGACGGGCTTACGGCCCAGTTCCCTCAACTTGATTTGGTGAAAAAGTAAGCTTTCCAATTGGAAACGTTTTATATAGCGTGAAGACAGGGTAAAATGATGACAGATACCTGTCTTCCTTTTTTGACACGTTTTTTGAAAATCGTTTGAAAATCATTGCTTGTAGGAGGAGTTTTAATGAATAGTAATAATGTAACCATCTATGATGTCGCACGAGAAGCCGGGGTGTCGATGGCAACCGTCTCACGCGTCGTCAACGGAAACCCGAACGTCAAACCGACGACCCGTAAGAAAGTCCAGGACGCCATCGACCGTCTTGGTTATCGTCCGAATGCCGTTGCCCGCGGACTCGCCAGCAAGAAGACGACGACGGTCGGCGTCATCGTCCCTGATATCTCGAACATCTTTTTCGCAGACCTCGCGCGTGGGATTGAAGACGTGGCGACGATGTACAAGTACAACATCATTCTCGGGAACTCGGACTCGAACCGTGACAAAGAGATCCATTTGTTGAACACGTTGCTCGGCAAACAAGTCGACGGCATCATCTTCATGGGTGGACGTCTGCATGAAGATCTCGTCAACGAGTTCAAGAAGTCGCCGGTGCCAATCGTCCTTGCGGCGACGCTCAACCAAGGATATGACCTTCCGGCGGTCAACATCGATTACGAGCAGGCAGCGTACGATGCAACCGAAATGTTGATCGGCCACGGCCACAAACAAGTTGGCTTCATCACAGGACCACTCGAGCAACAAATCAATGGCGAGAAGAAATTCTCTGGTTACCGCCGTGCCCTTGACGACGCCGGACTCCCGTTCCGTGAGAGTGACGTCGTCCTCGGGAATTACACGTACGCATCAGGCCTTGAGGCGATGCAGAAGATGCTCGAACGTGACGATTGCCCGAAAGCGATTTTCGCCGGTACGGATGAGATGGCACTCGGTGTCATTCACGCGATTCAAGACGCCGGTTTCTCGGTCCCGAACGATTTTGAAGTCGTCGGCCATGATAACACGCGTCTCGCGACGATGATTCGTCCGAAATTGACGACGGTCGTCCAACCGATGTATGATATCGGTGCCGTTGCCATGCGTCTCTTGACGAAAATCTTGAACGCCGAAGAAATCGAAGAGAAAAACGTCGTCTTGCCGCACCGCATCGAACGTCGCGATTCGGTACGTCAAGACTGAATAAAAATCCCCTCGCCAGTCGGAGTCACTCCGCGGACGAGGGGATTTTTTTAGACATATATTGATTTGCGATCGTTCGAGATGAACGGCCAGAACGCCCGTTTCGACACTTCCCAATTCTTCTCCTCGATTTGTTGCTTTCGTGGAATGTGTTGGAACGTGTACGTATGGTCATCCCACCGCGTCGGCAACGCTTGATCGGCTTTGGCCTGCCATTGTTCAATCCATTCGACCGGAATGTCACCGCGATACGGCGCCTCACGCGTCAGGCCGGCCCATACTTGGGACCAGGCGCGCGGCACCGTTCGATACCAGTCATACCCGCCGCCGCCAAGGGCGACGAGGCGACCTTCCGTGTACTCATCGGCGAGTCGAGAGGCGATTTGTGGAATCTGTTCGAACGTCCGAATCGTCGAGGCGAGGTGTGTCAGCGGGTCGAATGCATGGGCGTCGGCGCCGTTCTGTGTCAGGATGATATCCGGTTTGAACCACTCGCACGCTTCCCGGAACACGGTCTCGTAACAGCGCAGGAAGGAATCATCTTGGGTGAATGCATCGACCGGGACGTTCCAACTGTATCCATAGCCGTTCCCGTTACCACGCTCCGTGACCGATCCTGTCCCAGGAAACAAGTAGCGGCCGGTCTCATGGATGGATAAGGTCATCACATCCGCATCGTCATAAAACAGCCACTGGACGCCGTCACCGTGATGGGCATCGGTATCGACGTACAAGACACGCGACCCGTACGTCTGACGGACGTGAGCGATGGCGACGGCCGCATCGTTATAGACACAAAAACCTGACGCTTTTCGTCTCATCCCGTGGTGCAGACCGCCCCCGACGTGAAACGCACGCTCGACTTTTCCGCTCGCGACCAAGTCAAGGGCGTGCATCGTCCCACCTACCAGCCGGGCCGCCCCTTCATGGATGGTTGGGAAAATCGGAGTGTCTTCAGTACCGAGCCCAAATTTGTTCGCTTTCAACGTCGACAGCTCACCTGCGGCGGCCGCTTGGACCGCCTCGATATAATCGAGGTCGTGCACGAGCGCGAGCGACTCGACAGAGGCGAGGGGAGGAGCGATACACTCGGAGGCCTGAAGCTTGCCTGAGGCGATGAGGAGAGACGTCGTCAGCTCCAGGCGAATCGGATTGAACGGATGATCTTCGTGAAAGCGGTACGAGTTCTCGTTCTCGCCGAATATGTAGGCCGGTCTCATGGGGACATCTCCGGACCGAGCACGTCGAAGCCCTCACGCTTCAACCGTTCGATGATGCGGAGCGGATTCATCGTCTGCACGCGGAACGAGATGATCCGTTTATATGGGTCGGCCGTCGGGTGGACGAACACGTTGATGATATTCACGTTCGTCTTGGCGAGGAGCCGTGTCACTTTCTCAAGCGTGCCGGTCGTATTCTCGACTAAGATTTCAATTTGTGAACTTGGCTCGAGTGCACCGGTCAATTGGACGAAATAACGCAATAAATCTGTCTCGGTCAACACGCCGACGAGCTTTCCTTGTTCGATGATCGGAAGACACGTCAAACGATATTCATAAAACAAGGCGGCCGCGTCTTCGAAAAAATCGTACGGGTGCGCCGTCGTCACATCTTGACGCATGATGCTCGAGACGGGGTTTTTAAAGTCAGCGCTCTCGCTTTCGGGGTGGAACACACTCGTCGCACCGCTCATCTCGAACTGGCCGACGATTCCGACGACTTGACGGGCCGGATTTGTGACGATGAGATGGCGTACTTTGTGGTCGCGCATGAGCTTGGCGGCATGGGCAATCGTATTGGTCGGTTGAATCGTCACGACATGACGGTTCATCATTTGTTCAATCAGCATCCAGATCCCTCCTCAGTCATACATGAACCGGCGTCGCAGCCGGAGTGAATCGAAGTGGTCAATCGTCTCTTGCCGGACGTTCTTGCCAATCCGTGCCATGAGACAGTTGGCCGGGTGCGAAGCGATCTCCGGGTCGTCGGTCGGGAAGAAGACGAGCCCGCCGTGGTTCATCATCTTCTCCATCACTTTCCGATAGTCCCAAATGGAGAGTCCGCTTCCTTTTAGATCCCAGTGCCAATAATATTCCGTCGTCAAAATCAGGAAGTCGTCCATATGTGGATCCATCATCGACACTTCGAGCAGCTGTTTGCCGATTCGTTGACCGCGGAAGCGCGGACTCACTTCGATGGCGCCGAGCTCGAGAATGTAAGGGTCGTTCCCTTCGCTCCAACGTTCATACGGGTCTGGATATAAATACGTCACGTAGCCGATGACGAGATCGTCGACGCGGGCCACGATAATGCGACCTTCTTTCAAGTCAGCGATTTCAACGAGGGCCTTATGTTGGTCCTCTGGTTCACGAAATGCGGTCAATCCCTCATCGAGGCGATACGTCGCCAGTACATCGCTTTCGATGGGTCCATCGATGATTACGGCTCCGAGTGAGGTTTCCCACACCTTTGAATGATATTGTTTTTCCATGGAGTCACCACCTTTTCCACCTTCTATTATAGCGCTTTCATTCTACTTCTTTCACGCTCTTTTGGAGATTTTGGAAATTCATTGATTTGTCACAATATTAACACTATACTGAAAGTGGTTATACCATTCATTACAGGGGAGGCGAATCTTTAGCGATGGAAAAATTGAAAGCGTTATCAGGGGAACATCAATTGGCGTCGTATGAAGAGGCTTGTCAGTCGTTCGAGTGGACTCAAGCAGAAGCACTATTTTCTTGGAATTTGACGGGGAACGTTAACATGGCGTACGAAGCGATCGACCGTCACGCCGAAGGTGAACTTGCCACAAAACTGGCATTGCTCTATTTCGATGGGGAACGAGAAGAGCGCTATACGTATGAAGATATGAAACGAGAAAGCAATCGGTCCGGAAACGTTCTGAAATCGGTTGGAGTGGAGAAAGGCGACCGCGTCTTCATCTTCATGCCGCGGAGTCCAGAACTTTATTTTATTTTGCTCGGCACACTTAAATTGGGCGCCATCGTCGGTCCGTTGTTCGAGGCGTTCATGGAACAAGCCGTTCACGACCGTCTGCTCGACTCGGAAGCGAAAGTCATCGTGACGACCGAGGCGCTCTTGCCGCGCATCCCGGTCGATCAGCTCCCGCACTTGGAGACGATTTTGATCGTCGGCGACGGGGTAGAAGAAGCCGGGAAAATCATCGACTATCGCAAATTGGCGGCTGAAGCTTCGACTGACCTCGACATCACATGGGTCGACCGTGAGGACGGCATGATCTTGCATTATACGTCAGGGTCGACCGGGAAGCCGAAAGGCGTCCTGCACGTCCATAACGCCATGGTGCAGCACTTGATGACGGGAAAATGGGTGCTCGACTTACAACCGGATGATATTTACTGGTGCACGGCCGACCCAGGCTGGGTGACGGGCACGAGCTACGGGATTTTCGCTCCGTTCTTGAACGGGGCGACGAATGTGATCGTCGGAGGACGATTCAATCCGGAGTTCTGGTATTCGGTCATCGAACGGTTCGGGGTCACCGTCTGGTACAGCGCGCCGACGGCGTTCCGGATGCTCATGGGTGCCGGCGAAGAAGCGTTCGAGAAATATGATCTATCATCTCTCCGCCATATCCTCTCGGTCGGTGAACCGCTCAACCCGGAAGTCATTCGTTGGGGGAACGAATCGTTCGGGTTACGGATTCATGATACGTGGTGGATGACAGAGACGGGTGCGATGATGATTTGTAACTATCCGACGATGGATATCAAACCGGGTTCGATGGGGAAAGCCATCCCGGGTTGTGAAGCGGCCAT
This sequence comes from Exiguobacterium sp. s7, assembly GCF_018618195.1. NCBI lineage: Bacteria > Bacillati > Bacillota > Bacilli > Caryophanales > Exiguobacterium > Exiguobacterium sp. s7. The sequence continues at coordinate 141,252 of NZ_JACSLO010000002.1, forward strand.
CTTAGACGACCGCGGTCAACCGCTCCCACCACATCGGATGGGCAACTTGGCCCTCAAGACGCCATGGCCGTCGATGATGCGGAAGATTTGGAAGAACGACGCCAAGTATGAGAGCTATTTCTGGGGTGATTGGTACGTCTCAGGCGACTCGGCCTATATGGACGAGGATGGTTACTTCTGGTTCCAAGGCCGCGTCGATGACGTCATCATGACGGCAGGCGAACGGGTCGGTCCGTTCGAAGTCGAGAGTCGTCTCGTCGAGCACCCGGCAGTTGCCGAGGCCGGTGTCATCGGGAAACCAGATCCGGTCCGTGGAGAGATTATCAAGGCGTTCATCGCGCTCCGTAAAGGCTATGAGCCGTCAGACGAGCTGAAGACGGAGATTCAAAAGTTCGTCAAAGAAGGGCTCGCGGCCCATGCGGCCCCGCGTGAGATTGAATTCAAAGACAAGCTACCGAAAACACGAAGCGGGAAGATCATGCGTCGCGTCTTGAAAGCTTGGGAATTGAACCTTGAGACAGGTGACTTATCGACAATGGAAGATTGAACGACAAAAGGTCGACACGCGATGTGTCGACCTTTCTTGTCGAGTTAGGCGCCGTCTGCTTCTTCGGCGTCTTCTTTCTTCTTATCTTCCTCAGCCTTTTTCTCAGCCTCGGCTTTCTTTTTAGCTTCTTCTTCAGCTTTCTTCTTGTCGGCTTCAGCTTTTGCTTCAGCTTTTTTCTTCGCTTCCGCTTCAGCTTTCGCTTTAGCCTCAGCATCTGCCTTTTCTTTCGCAGCAGCGTCAGCTTCTTGTTTTTCTTCAGCCTCTTGTTTCTTCTCTTCAGCTTCTTCTTTCTTCTTCGCCTCTTCTTCGGCTTTCTTCTTGGCTTCCTCTTCCTTCTTCTTCTCTTCGACTTTCTTCTTCTCCGAGAATGAGCCTGAGTCTTTGAAGTCAGCGGCAGAAACGCTAGAAGGTTGGTTGAAGCGCGCCCCAGTGTTGAAGATTTCAGGATTGTCGGCGTATACGCGGTTGGCCGTCTGTGACCAGATACGTTGCGTCCGTTGGTAATACTGACCTACTTCATAACTGTTTTGCATTTCACCGAATTGTGAGTCAAAACCAGACCAAACAGCAAGCGTGACGTTCGGATTCGAGCCAACCAAATACGAGTCGCGTCGGTCGTTCGTCGTACCAGATTTACCCATCCAATCGCCAGGGACGTTCAAGAGTGATCGAGCGTACGTTGCTGTTCCTGACGTATAGACATCCCGTAGCATGTCGATGACGAGGTAAGACGTGCGATCGGTATAGATGCGCGTCTTTTTCGGTTGTTTCTCAAAGATAGTTTCACCGTTATACTCAATGCGTTCGATAAAGTAGGGTTCCACATGCTCCCCATAGTTCGCGAGCATCGCATAAGACGCGGCCAAGTTGACCGGGCTGACTTCTCCGACCCCTAATGCCATCGATGAAGCGTTTCGGTTCGCTTCTGACACTTCGATGCCCATGTCGACAAGTTTTTGCGTGTCAGCCGGTTTTTGGTTCCGTTCTTCGTAGATTTTAACAGCGGGAACGTTAAGGGAACGTTTCAGCGCTTCGCGAGCCGTTACTGGGCCGCTGTGCGTTCTACTCTCGTTTTCAACTTCTTTTTTCGGTTGACCAGGACCGGTGAATCGGTAGAAGTATTCTTCATCTAAAATCGTCGTTTCGGGCGTAATCATCCGAGCTTCAATCGCATTGGCATAAACCAAGATTGGTTTTGCTGTCGACCCGATTTGTCGCTCCATGCGCATAGCGCGGTTCACTTCGTCGGTCTTCCCGTTAATATAGCGGCCGCCGACGAAACCTAGGATACGCCCTGTCTTATTCTCGATCATGATTGACGCTGTCTGTTCAGGCAACGTGCGATCTTCTTCTTCGATGTATTGATTTTTATCAAAGTTATTGGCATTTTTAGCGGGTTGTTGCATTGCCTCGTGCACTTTTTTATCAAGCGTCATATGAATCTTGAATCCGCCCTGGCGCAGCATATTGTGGGCGCGTTTGGCGTAAGTCGTTCTAATTTCATTTTGTTCATTCGTTTTTAAATCTGCCAAGACGATGCCGTCCTGTTCGAGCAAGTAGTTCGTGACAATTTGTCTTGCTTGAAGTTCAGCTTCTTGCACAACATACGGATAGCGATCACGCGGCTTCGATTGCGTCTTCATGAAGTCTTTTGTGATGTCGTAGTTGTATGCAGCGTCATAGTCTTCTTTTGTGATCTTCCCAGCAACGTACATCCGGTTAAGTACCGTTTTCATCCGGTTGATGGCCGGTGACACGTCCTCTTTAATGACACCGCCTTGATAATACGGTGTATACAGGAACGGGTTTTTCGGGATCCCGGCGAGGAAAGCGGCTTGTGGCAACGTCAACTTCTCAGCCGATGTATTGAAGACACCGCGAGCGGCTGCTTCAATCCCTGAGATGTTGCGTCCCATCGAGTTTCGTCCGAATGAGACGACGTTCAAGTACGCGTTCAAGATCTCATCTTTGTTCATTGCTTTCTCGAGGCGAAGGGCGAGTAAAATCTCTTTCGCTTTTCGTTCGAACGACACTTCGTTCGTCAGCATTTGGTTTTTGATGAGCTGTTGTGTGAGCGTAGAACCGCCGGTCCGGTCTTCCGATCCGGTCGCTTCCTGTAAGATGGCACGGAGCGTCGCTTTCGGCACGACACCATCGTGTTCGTAAAACTCGACGTCCTCTGTGGCGAGTAATGCGTCGACGACGAACGGAGAGACTTTCTCGACGGCGACGGGAACGCGGACTTCATCCGTCGTATAGTTCCCGATGCGTTCACCGCTTCCAAAATAAATGTCAGAAGTCGATGAGTATGTGTTGATTTGCGACGTCATCGTCTTATATGCGGGTGCCGGCATATCCTTGACGAGGGAAGCGAAATAACCCGCTCCGATCCCGGCGCCTAAAAATCCAATGAGAACGACCGATATAATCGTTAAGAGCAGTACGTTCCACGATACATCGTAAAATACATTGGCATAACGGCGGGCTTTCAAGGACTTTGGTTGGTTCCATGTGTCTCGAATCTTTTGCAGCATGACAGCCTCCTTAATATGGTGTAAAACTATTTTTGACAGTAATATATACGATTATAGCACAAGTCCTTCCTGACCTTACCCCGAATCGACTACCGGATGCAAGTTTCCATATTCTCGGTTGACAATTTGGAAATGGAACTTATAAAATGTAAAGCATAGTCCATAAACAAAGATGCTATGAAGAAAGCGAAGTAGTCGACTGACCGCTTGTCCAGAAAGCTAGTGGGTGCTGTGAACTAGCCAATGTCAGCCGATGAATTACACTTTTGGAGCGTGCCGTTCGGCCGGGTCGAGACCGTTATCTCTCGCTACAAGTGGCCACAGCTGTGGCAATTAGGGTGGTACCGCGGAATCTCCGTCCCTTCTCAATATGAGAAGGGGCGTTTTTTATGTCAATTGAAGGAGTGGAACAGATGGAATTATTGAAGGATTTAGAATTTCGAGGTCTCGTCAACCAAATGACGGACGAAGCAGGATTGAAAGAACAGCTGAACAAACCGACGACGCTTTACACCGGGTTCGACCCGACGGCGGACTCGCTCCACATCGGGCACTTGCTCCCGATTTTAACACTCAAACGTTTCCAAGAGGCGGGGCATCATGTCATCGCTCTCGTCGGTGGGGCGACCGGCATGATCGGTGACCCGTCAGGACGTTCGGACGAGCGTTCGCTCAACACGCTCGACACGGTCAAACAATTCTCGGATCGAATCAAAGACCAATTGAGCCGCTTCTTGCCGCTTGAAGGAGAGAATCCAATCTCAATCCGCAACAACTACGAGTGGACGGAAGAGTTGTCGATCATCGACTTCTTGCGCGACATCGGCAAACACTTCCCGATCAGTTACATGCTCGCCAAAGACTCGGTCGACTCGCGTTTGGAGAACGGGATCTCGTACACGGAATTCTCGTACATGCTCTTGCAATCGTTCGACTTCTTGAAGTTGTACGAAAATGAGAACTGCCGTCTTCAAGTTGGGGGCAGCGACCAGTGGGGCAACATCACGGCCGGTCTCGAACTGATTCGTCGCTTTGGTCACTCGGAAAAGGCGTTCGGTTTGACGGTACCGCTCGTGACGAAGTCGGATGGACAAAAATTCGGTAAGACGGCCGGTGGTGCGGTCTGGCTCGACGCCGATAAGACGACACCTTACGAGTTCTACCAGTTCTGGATCAACGTCGACGACGCCGACGTCATCAAGTTCATCAAATACTTCACGTTCTTGTCGCATGACGACATCTTGGCGCTTGAAAGCGAAGTGGCGTCTGCACCGGAAAAACGTGTCGCCCAACGTCGCCTCGCCGAAGAGATGACGAAACTCGTGCACGGTGAAGCAGGTCTCGATCAAGCGCTCCGCATCACGGCGGCATTCTTCAGCGGTGATTTGAAGACGCTCAAGCCAGAAGATATGGATGCTGCATTCAAAGGCATGCCTCAGTTCGAACTTGACGGCGAACGTAACCTCGTCGATCTTCTCGTCGAAGCGAAGATTGCGCCATCAAAACGTCAAGCCCGCGAAGACGTTCAAAACGGGGCGATCTACTTGAACGGGGAGCGCGAACAAGCGCTCGATAAGACGGTGACACGTGCCGATACACTTGGTGAGTTCACGGTCATCCGCCGAGGCAAGAAAAAATACTTCGTGATCCGTCACGTCTGATGCATTCGTCCATGTCCCAAATGTTGCGGACATGGACGTTTTTTTATATCTCAAATTGGTTTCGGTCTGATACGATGGCAAGTATAGACGATAAGGAGGCTTTCCTATGGAAATTGAAGAGTTTTTTGGCGAACAGTTCCACCAATGGCGGGAGCGGTTCCGCTACTATGAGATGGCGATCACCGAGCTTGAGAGCGACCTCGGCATCATCGACCTCGATTGGCAGACGCGGCTCGGTTACTCTCCGATCGAACATGTGAAGACGAGGATGAAGACGTTGCCGTCAATTATCAAGAAGATGAACCAAAAAGGGCTCCCACTTGAAGTGGAAGCACTTTGGGACAATATTTATGACGTCGCCGGCGTCCGGATCGTCACGAGTTTCCGCGATGACATTTACGCCATCCTCGATCATTTGAAGAAGCGGGACGATTTACAAATCGATGAGATCAAAGACTACATCAAAGATCCAAAGCCGAGCGGTTATCGGAGCCTGCATCTCATCGTCCGGACGAAAGTCTATTTGGCGGAACGCGTCATTTGGGTGCCGGCTGAGATTCAGATCCGCACGCTCGCCATGGACTTTTGGGCGGCGACGGAGCATAAGCTTCATTATAAATACCAACACGTCGTCCCAGAGGCGTCGAAACTCGAGTTGATTGAAGCGGCCAAGATGGCGGACGCGCTCGATACGCAGATGGGCCGGATTCGCGAACAAATATTAAAGTAAAAAAAATCCCCTTTCCTGCCAAAGCAGGGAAGGGGATAAAAGCATTAACGTGAGTAGTACTCAACGATGAGTTGCTCTTTGATTTGGTCGTTCAATTCAGCACGCTCAGGAAGACGTACGAATGTACCTTCGAGCTTCTCAGCGTCGAATGTTACGTAGTCTTTTGTAGCTGGTGCTACTTCGAGAGCTTCAGCGATCGCTTTGAAGTTTTTAGACTTCTCGCGGACTGAGATGACTTGACCTGGTTTTACACGGTAAGACGCGATGTCTACACGTGAACCGTCAACTTGGATGTGACCGTGGTTGACGAGTTGGCGCGCTCCACGACGTGTGCGAGCGAGACCCATACGGTAAACGAGGTTGTCAAGGCGTGACTCGAGCAAGAACATGAAGTTCTCACCGTGGATACCTTGCATTTTCCCTGCATCGTTGAAGATGCGACGGAATTGCTTCTCGTTGATTCCGTACATGTGACGGAGTGCTTGCTTCGCTTGAAGCTGAAGACCGTATTCAGAGATTTTACGACGACCATTTCCGTGTTGACCTGGTGCGTAAGGACGTTTTGCTAATTCTTTACCCGTTTCGCTAAGCGAGATGCCTAAGCGACGCGAGAGTTTCCAAGCTGGACCTGTGTAACGAGCCATGTTTGGACTCCTCCTTGTTGTTCATGTATTTTGCACAAAAGAACAACGGTGTCAAAGACTGGTGACGCCCCTTTCATAGGTTCAAGCACCTTCACTTGATAGCGAAGCTACGAGATGCTCCTCCGACTTAGTCGAGGCCCGAAAGGTGGATACGTCTGTCAATGACTGCTATCGTCATTTCATGCACAAAAATCAGTATACGACGAAATGATTCGCTTGTCAATCAGATGAAGCGAAGTAATGTCTGGCAGAATTGCTCTAACCCTTGACGGTCGACATCCGAGAAGCGATCGAACTCAGGGCTGTCGATATCGAGCACGCCGATGGTCTTACCGTCACGGACGAGCGGGACGACGATTTCCGAGTTCGAAGCCGCATCACAAGCGATATGGCCCGGGAATTGATGAACGTCTGCGATGAGTTGTGTCTCTTGCGTCGAGGCGGCTGTCCCGCAAACTCCTTTGCCGAACGCGATATGGACGCAAGCCGGCAGACCTTGGAACGGTCCGAGGATGAGGGCGTCTTCGCCTTCTGTTAAATAGAAGCCGACCCAGTTGATCCGGTCGAGGAATTGGTTGAGAAGCGCGCTCGCGTTCGAAAGGTTCGCGACACGGTTCGTCTCGCCTTCGAGTAGCGCGGCGAGTTGTTTGTTTAGTAGGTCGTAACCGGCGGCCAAGTCGCCAGAGTAAGTAGTCGTTTGGAACATGGGATTCCCTCCTAATGAATGAAAGCAAGATTGATTAGCATTATGGTACACGCATTTTTTTATTTTGTCTTCTTAAAAGATTCATGTGAAAAATAACATTCTCTCCCTAAACCGTTGGAAAACCTATGCAAATCATTGGTTCTATAATATGATTAGTATTATCTATACTCATAAAATACTTCATTTATTCATTCAGATACATAAGTCCACGAAAGCGGCTTGGAGGTTGTGACAGAGATGGATTACGGAATCTACGGAATTTTAATTGGAATCATTGTCATCGCATTAGGGGCGATGCTGGGAAGCATGCTCGTGCGAAGGAATTTTTACCAGAAAATTGATGATTTAGACATGCGCAAACAAAGCGTGCTCAGCGCCAGCGTCCCGGCCGAACTTCAGAAGTTCAAACAGTGGCCGATGGAGGGCGAGACGAAAGAAAAGTTCGAGCGTTGGCATCAGTCATGGGACGAACTCGTCAGTGTACATACCGGGCAAATCGATGAGGCGCTCTATCATGCCGAAGAAGATTTGGACAAATATCGCTTCCTCAAAGTCAAATCGGATTTGAATGCGACGGAACAGTTGATTGAAGAGCTCGAGTCGATGGTACACGCCATGCTCGACGAGATGGATGAGTTTAATCAGCATCATTCGTCGCTCCTCGATATCGTCAAAAAAGACGAGAAAGAGCTGTACCAATTCCGGAAGACACTCGTCGCGCAAAACAGTGCGTTCGGCCCGACGTATGAACTCGTCGAATCTGAGATTGCGGCAGCGGAAGCAAAACGGACCGAGATGATCACGTTGAAGCAAGAAGGCCAAGTATCGGAGGCGTACGTCGCCGGCCAAGTCTTGTCTGAGAAAGTGACGAAGATTCGTGAACTCGTCAGTGTCATCCCTCAGTTCGTTCGCACGGTGCAGGTTGACTTGAAACAACAGCTCAACCAGTTGCGTTCGGGGCATAAAGAGATGCAAATGGACGGCTACGCGCTCGAACCGCTCGGTTTAATGGAAGAAATCGAGCAGGCGGAAGATCGCCGATCGGCGCTCATGGACCGCATCGAACAGCTCGACTTCGATCATTTCGAGATGGACATGCAACAGCTCAGTTCGGACATCGACCAGTTGTTCGAAGCGTTCCGGACCGAAGTCGACGCGCGCCAATACGTGAAGAAAGAATTCGCGAGTGTGAAAGACCGTGACCGCCAGACGAGCGAAGTCATGGCGCGACTCCATCAAGAGATGACTCGACTCGTCAGCAACTATGAGATCAACGCTCGAGTCGGTGAAGAATTTGAACAGCTTGAACGTGAGCGGGCGACGCTCACGGCGAACGTGCTCGATATCGAACAGGCGCTCGTCGCCCAAATGATCCCGTTCAGCATGATCAAGTCGAAAGTGCAAGAAGCAAAACGGTCGCTCGACCAGTTTAGTGCCATGCATGAACGCTTCATCGAAAATACGAACTCGCTCCGTAAAGAAGAGCTCGAGGTTCGTAACAAGCTCGAGTCTTGGAAGAAGGAATTGTCGGCCCATCGCCGACTCCTTACGAAGAGCGCCATGCCGGTCGTCCCGACGGATTTGACGAGCGATATGCGCCAATTGCAAAAAGGCGTTCAATCGTTGGACGAACAGTTCGAGAAGGCGCCGTTCAATATGACGTATATCGTCGGACTCAGCCACGACGTCGAAGAGACGATGGACAACTTCCGCGACCGGGTCAAAGCGCTCTTACGCCAAGTCACGTACGCCGAGCAGCTGCTGCAATATGCGAACCGCTATCGCCGGCGTGACAACGAGGTCCATATCGCCTTGACGCTCGCCGAGAACAAGTTTTTACACGGAGAGTACGGCACGGCCGTCGAAATCGGTGAACGCGTCCTCGGGCGCTTCGATGAAGGCGCGGCCCGCGAGATTCGTCAGCGTGTCGAAAAAGGTTTGGAGCAACAAGAGCTATTACGAAAATAATGATGCATGAAGATTGACGTAAACGGGAATTAACGTAGACGTCAATCTTTTTTGAATCGAGGAGGAATTTTGTGATGGGAACGCTATGGGTAAACGGAAAGATCTATACGATGAATAAAGAGCATGAACAGGCTCGCGCCATGTATGTCGAGCACGGTCGCATTCTGAAGCTAGGTGAGGAAGGCCACCTTCGTCGTACATACGCCGGAAGGATCAAACAGATTGTGAACCTTGAAGGGAAGAGCGTTTATCCGGCGTTCACCGACTCGCACATCCATTTGATCGGATACGGGGAAGCGCTCGACCGCATCGATGCGACCGAGACGACGGATTTGCAAGCTCTGCTCGAGTCGATGAAACAAAAGGACGGCAGTGACAGAAGTGACGATTGGCTCGTCGCGGAAGGGTTCAATGACCGTCTGCTCGGAGAGATGCCGACGCGTGAGATGATTGATGCCGTCATCCCAGATCGGCCCGTCGTCTTGAAGCGGGTCTGTCGCCACGTCGCCGTCGTCAACTCGAAAGGATTGGAACGACTTGGCTTGATTCACCATACCGTCATCGAAGGCGGAAAGCTCGGACGCGACGCGGAAGGAAAACTGAACGGGGTGCTATACGATGCGGCGCTCGATTTGCTCCATAAAGAACTGGGGGGGGATCGCGAGAAAAATGTCGCCTCACTCCACCGGGCCATCGACTCGCTTTTCGCCCACGGGATTGTCGGCGCCCATACGGAAGACCTGTTCTATCATGGCGACCCGCTCGAGACGATTCAAGCGTATGAGGACGTGTTAGCAGATCTCCCGTTCCACGCCCATCTGCTCGTCCATGAACAAGTCGTCGATCAATTAATCCGTCACGATGCGCTCGCGAAACGACCACGTTTCGATTTCGGGGCGATGAAACTGTTCGTCGACGGGTCGTTCGGGGGACGGACGGCACTCTTATCGGAACCGTATACGGACGAACCGGGTCAGCGCGGAATCGAGGTCCATCGTCCAGACCATCTCGAGGCGCTCGTCAAAAAGGCGCGGTCGTATGGTATGAACGTGGCAGCTCACGTCATCGGGGATGCCGCCGCCGAACAGTTCATCACGTTGCTCGAGAAGTATCCGGCCAAGCGCGGGACGCGGGACCGAATCATCCATGCCTCGCTCTTGAACGATGCATTGTTGAAACGGATCCAGGCGCTGCCGGTATTGATTGATGCGCAGCCGATCTTCTTGTCGGACGACATGAACTTGTTGTTCGACCGGCTCGGAAACGACCGGGTCGATAACGCCTACCGCTTCAAATCGATGCTCGACACGGGAGCGCTCGTCCTCGGGGGCAGTGACGCCCCGATTTCTTCGGTCGATGTGCGAAAAGGCCTGTATGGTGCCGTCACCCGTCAATCGTTCGAGGAGTCGGGCGCGCTCAATCCGACGGAACGCCTGTCGATGTATGAAGCGCTCCGTAGCTTCACGTATGCCCCGCGTGTCGCCACAGGCACGCACGGACGTGACGGCTTGTTGATTCAAAGTTATAACGCCACGTTCACGGTGTGGGAAGAAGACTTCTTCGAACTTCGCGGGCGCGACATCCTCGACAACCGACTCGTCATGACGGTCGTCGAAGGGTCGCCGGTGTATGAGGCCGACGTCGTCAACGCATAATAAAAAGGCTAGCCGTCTAAGTAAAATGGACGGCTAGCCTTTTGTCGTTTAGAAGAATGAGCGTTGTACTTTGTGCCAGAACGAGTTGTTTTTCAACTTGACCGTTTTGACGACTTGGTCAGAGAGCTCGATATCGATTCGGTCGGTATATTTGAGGCTGAGCGCCTCGTTATCCATCCCGATGATCGGATAGTCGTTCCCGTCTTCGACGATGCGAAGCGACAGTTTGCGTGAATCATGGACGATGAACGAGGAACCGAGTGTACGGTAACGGTTATTGTTCACCGAAGCGATTTCGCTCACTTGCATGCATGGGATGAGCGGGTCGACGATCGCGCCGTCGAGTGATTTGTTATAAGCCGTCGAGCCGGTCGGCGTCGAGACGACCATCCCGTCGCCGCGGAACGTCTCGAAATGAAGATCGTCGATGTATACCTCAATGGCGAGTGATTTGATGATACTCGATTTGATCGAAGCTTCGTTCAAACAAAGCATCGGTGTCGATTCATTGATTGAAGCCGATAAGAGCGGATATTTCCGTACCTCGAGCCCGGCTTCGATCCGAGCAGAGTTATCTGAGAATAAACGATCGACTTCGTCGAGCTTATGTATGTCGAAGTCGCAATAAAACTCATTCAATCCGCGTCCGAACCCGACGTAGATGGCGTCTTGACGGAAGCCTGTATAACGGACGGCCTGTAAGAACGCGCCATCTCCCCCGATGGCGACGATGATGTTGGCGTCTTCCGGACGATTCACGACGTTGAAGCCATACTTCTCACCGATCTCGATTAGTTTCTTTACCTCTTTAGTAAAGTCGTTGACGTTACGATGGTACAAATAAACGTTGTTTCTCATCCATGTCATCCCCTTTGTCAATTGAGTCTCTTTCATTATACAGCGTTTTAGACGCTCGATATAGGGAAAATCACAATCAGACCGTCTGAGGCAGGAAGTTTGTCATCGAGACGGCACCATCGATATGATGAAGAAGTATAAATCAAACCAAAGGGGATGAAACGATGCCAACATTTAAAGGCAATACCGTTACACTGCAAGGGAATCCGGTCAAAGTCGGAGATGCTGCACCGGACTTTACAGCGCTCACGACGGCACTTAAAGAGGTGACGCTCGCGTCATACCCAGGGAAAAAATTGATTAGTGTCGTCCCGTCGATTGATACAGGCGTCTGTGATGCACAAACGCGTGCGTTCAACGAGAAAGCGGCAACGCTTGGAGGGACAGTCTTGACTGTGTCGAACGACTTGCCGTTCGCACAACGTCGCTGGTGTGCGGCCTCGGGACTCGATAACGTCATCATGTTATCGGACCACCGCGACCAATCGTTCGCGAAATCTTACGGCGTGTTGATGGAAGAGCTCCGTCTCCTCGCACGCTCGGTGTTCGTCATCGACTCAGAAGGTACGGTCCAATACGTCCAGTACATGGATGAGATGACAGACGAGGTCGATTTCGATGCGGCGCTCGAGGCGTTTGATAAAGCGAACTGATTCGCTTGGCGAAATGACCACGAATCGCTTACACTAATAGAAGTGAACCGACCGGCTCTCCATCAGAGGGCCGGTTTTGTATGGAAAGGATGATCGAAGATGGAACGATTTGAACAATTGTATCGGGATTGGAAGAAAGAGGCGAAGAAGCTGACGACCGACCTTGATTTGTTACCGCTCGAGGCGTTGATTGAAGTATTTGAACGGGTCGATGTCGAACAAGAGAAGACGGATGATGTCCGCAAAGCCGTCAGTCTGCTCGTGCTCGAGGAGACGACGACACTCCCGCCGAACCACCAACCGACACCGGACGCTGTCAGCCTGTTCATCGGGTACTTGGCAACGAAGCTCGTCAAAGACGGGGCGAGCGTGCTCGAACTTGGAAGCGGGACGGGGACACTCGTGCATGCCGTGTTGACACAATTGAAAGACGCCACCGCACAAGCCGTCGAAGTCGATGAGACGATGCTACGTCTGTCTTACGCGATCAGTAACTTACTCGGGAAACCGGTGTCGTATTTCCACCAGGACGCGCTCGCACCGTTGTTCGTCGAGCCGAGCGATTTAGCGCTCGTCGATTTGCCGATCGGCTACTATCCGAACGATGAGGTGGCGTCAGGCTACACCTTAAAACGTGAGGAAGGCCATTCCTATTCCCACTTCTTGTTGATCGAACAAGCGATGCGCCACCTGAAACCGGGCGCGCATGGCATCTTCGTCATCCCGAACAATTTGTTTGAACAGGATGACGAAGGGAAATTAAAACAGTGGATGGACCGTGAGGCCGTCGTCAAAGGAGTTCTGCAACTCCCGACGACGATGTTCAAAGATGAGCGATATGCGAAGAGCCTATTGATGTTACAAAAGCTCGGGGAAGGCGTCAAACGCCCGAAACAAGCGCTCCTCGTCGAATTGCCGTCGTTCACGGACGTACGTGCGGTTGCCAATATTGTGAAACAGATTGACGATTGGTTTAAAACAACATAATTTTTATTGGGCAAAAGACTTGAAAAACATATGCCATATCAAGTATCTTCATTATGATACAGTTATCGGTTTTTAAGAGAACAGATAAAGACTCGTGTTTAAATCGAAAGGTAAGAGGTGTATGACATGACAAAAATTATGGCAGTCAACGCAGGTAGTTCGTCATTAAAGTTCCAGCTTCTCGAGATGCCATCTGAGAAGATGCTCGCCGTCGGGCTCGTCGAGCGTGTCGGAAAAGAAGATGCGATCTTCACGATTAAATATGGCGAAGGACAAAAGTTCCATATCGTCACACCGCTTCATTCACATAAAGAAGCGGTCGAGCTCTCGCTCGAAAAATTGATCGACCTTGATATCATTCAGTCGTTCGACGAAATCGCAGGCGTCGGTCACCGTGTGCTTCACGGGAAAGAGTTGTACGCGGATTCGGTCGTCATCGACGATGAAGTCATGAAGAACATCGAATCGTTCGTCGAACTCGGACCGCTCCACATCCCGCCAAACTTAACGGGGATTCGTGCGTTCCAAACGATTTTACCGAACGTACCGCAAGTCGCGGTCTTCGACACGGCGTTCCACCAATCGATGCCGGAAGAGAACTTCTTGTACAGCCTTCCGTACGAGTACTACACGGAGCACGGCGTCCGGAAGTACGGTTTCCACGGGACGAGCCACAAGTACGTCACGCAACGTGCGGCAGAGCTTCTCGGTCGTCCGCTTGAAGACCTTCGTTTAATCTCGTGCCACCTCGGTAGCGGTGCATCAATCGCAGCGGTTGCCGGCGGTCGTTCGATCGACACGACGATGGGCTTCACGCCACTCGAAGGAATCACGATGGGCACACGTTCAGGATCACTTGACCCGGCTCTCATCCCGTTCTTGATGCAAAAGACAGGCAAGTCGGCTGAAGATGTATTGAACGTCATGAACAAAGAGTCAGGCGTCTACGGTCTCTCGGGTATCTCGAGTGACTTGCGTGACATCGAGCAAGCTGCTGCTGAAGGCAACCACCGTGCCGAAGTCTCGCTCAAAATCTTCTCGAACCGCATCCACGGTTATATCGGTCAATATGCGGCAGAGATGAACGGTGTCGATGCGATCATCTTCACAGCTGGTGTCGGAGAAAACTCTGACGTCATCCGTGAGCGCATCCTTCGTGGCCTTGAGTTCATGGGCGTCTACTGGGATCCATCACTCAACAACGGAGCACGCGGTAAAGAGTTGTTCATCAACTACCCGCACTCACCAGTCAAAGTCATCATCATCCCAACGAACGAAGAGTTGGTCATCGCACGCGATACCGTACGCATCGCTAACCTCTTTGAGTCACACGTTTAAGTTATTACAAAGTCCGTCCCGCAACTTTGCGAGACGGACTTTTTTAGTGCTTTTGACGCATGAAGAGGGAAGGGGTTGTGACAATGGACCGAATGAATCCATCTCGTTTGTAACATTCGACGTAAGAAAAGCAGGTTTTCGTAATAGTCCAGATATATTAATTCCTTTAAATGGGAATTAATGTGACAAAAACTAAAGATTATTATTAAAACCGTCATCTTTCTTTAAAGGATGGCGGTTTTGTAATCTAACCGTAACTTTGATGACACTCAAATGAATTTTAGTTGTAAACGCACGTCGTCATGTTTCGTCATATAGTTATCTGGACGAAACATTCAGCAATAAACGCGAAATGTGACAGTGAATACGGCACCACAGATTCGACACCATGAACTTACAACTCACAAACCGACTAGGAGAGGACAAACCACATGCTCAAAAAAATTGGAACGGTCTTACTACTGACGGTCATGACACTCGCTATGCTCTTACCACAACAACAACAAGTTGAGGCATCTTCAAAAGTTTACGTTCAAAGCCAAGTCAACGGATTGAACGTCCGCTCGGCAGGTTCACTCAACGGAAAAGTCATCGGCAAGATCAACAAAGGACAACAATTACAGCGTACCGGCTCAAAAGGGGCTTGGATTCGCGTCAACTACAAAGGCAAAGCAGGTTGGATCGCTACTAAATACTTACGCACCGTGAAAAAGACGGTCGCAAAGGCTAGTGTGAAAACATATACGATGAACGCATCGGCTTACACACCGTATTGCAAAGGATGTTCAGGTGTGACGGCATTAGGCTGGAACGTCCGGGCCCAAAAACGTAACGTCGTCGCTGTCGACCCGCGCGTCATCCCGCTCGGTAAAAAAGTACAAGTGTACGTCGGCGGGAAGTTGATGGGCACATACACAGCGGCCGATACAGGCGGCGCCATCAAAGGCAACAAAATCGACATCTTGATGTACTCACAAAGTGCGGCCCTCAAATTTGGCCGCAAAACGGTTACTGTCAAAGTGTTATAATAGGTGAACGAGAAAGGGCCATCGCATCTGCGGTGGCCCTTCGTTCGCGTATGAAAACGATGGTGGCTTAAACGGTTCGCTCCACAATCAAATCAAGGTCGTAAGTGAATTAACCACAGACAAGGGCCACCGCGATTGCGATGGCCCTTGGTTAATACGTTATTGGCGGACGATGAGCACGTCACACTTCGAATAGCGGACGATGCTTTCAGAGACGCTACCGATGAAGAAGCGTTCGACGGCGTTCAAGCCGGTCGCTCCACAGATGATGAGGTCAATGTCGTGATTCGGTGCGATTTTTTTAGCGATCGTCACTTTCGGAGAGCCGTACTCGATGACCGTCTCGACTTCTTTGACACCACGTTCTTTCGCGCGATTGACGTAGTCCTCGAGCAATTCCTTCGCATACGTTTCAGCACGCTCGGTAATCGTCCGGTCATATGCTTCGACCGTGGCGAACGTCCGTGTATCGATGACGTGACCGATATACAGCTTGCCATCGTTTCGAAGGGCGACGTCGATTGCTGTTTCAAATGCGCGTTCCGCCTCTTTCGAGCCGTCGACGGCAGATAGAATATGTTTGTAGACAATTGCCATGTAAATCCCAACCTTTCGCTTGAAATGTACGTGCGGCTTACATGTATAGTATACCACTTCTGCCTAAATTCACGCCCGGTTCTTTCAGAAATGTGTGAAATATTCACAACTTTCTCACCGAACAGGTTGAAGTTTGGAAATGAGCAGACGGAACGGGTAAGATGATACAGAGGAGGGATGACGATGAAACACGTAGTCATCACGGCCGGTGCGAAAGGAATCGGCCGCATTGTGACGGAACGACTGTTAGAAGAAGGTTGGCACGTCAGCGTATTGCAACGGAAGCCGATCAATTGGAACCACGAGCGGTTACATATGATTGAGACGCCGTTGACGGACCGCCAGGCCGTCTTGAGTGCCTATGAAGAGGCAGTGGCCAAGTTCGGAGAACCGGACGCGCTCATCTTGAATGCCGGGCCATATATCTTTGAACGGAAATGTCTCGTCGACTTGTCTGACGAAGAATGGAACGAGGTGATCACGGGTAACTTGTCAGCCTCGTTTTGGTTGATGCGCCGAGCCATCCCGAGCATGCGGTCGAAACAGTTCGGCCGCATCATCACGTACGGCTTCCCGGAAAGTGCGACGGCACCAGGCTGGATTCACCGGTCGGCGTTCGCGGCAGCGAAAACGGGACTTGTCAGTTTGACGAAATCGGTCGCGCTTGAAGAGGCGGCCTACGGCATCACGGCCAATATGATCAATCCAGGCAATATTGTCGGGGCACAAAAAGAGATGCGAATCGAAGCGGCCGAACCGGATGATCAAACACCGGTCGGCCGGCACGGGACGGGCGAAGATATCGCACGAATGATTCTGTTCTTGCTCGCTCACGATTCTGACATGGTCACGGGTGCTGTCATTGATGTGACCGGCGGTGTCAACGTCGTCCATCAATACCGGAAATAAGGAGGGGTCTGCATGAAGTTGGCCATATTGACCGATATCCATGGCAACGTCCAAGCGCTCGATGCGGTGCTTGCCGAACTGGACCGGCAACGGATCGATCAAATCTGGAGTTTAGGGGACATGATTGCGATGGGACCCGATTCGAACGAAGTGATGGCGCGACTGCTCGACCGCGGCGTGCACATGATTACGGGCAACCATGACGAGGCCGTGTTGTCGCTCATGGCTGGGACAGGGCATCCCGAAAGCTACGCACACACGCGCCCGCATCATGAGTGGGTGGCGCGTACGTTGAAACCTGCCTATGCGGAGGCGCTCTTCAAGCTGCCGCGCACGATTGAACGTGTTGTCGAAGGGACTCGCGTATACGGCATCCATTACCATATCCCGACCGAGAAACGGGAGACGCCGATCGCCGAGGAACCGTTCCACGACATCGTCGAGGCGACACTTTCGAACATGCAGTCGCTTTACGCGGCGTATGAGGCGGATGTCATCTGCTTCGGGCATCATCATCCGGAGCACATGTTTCGGGATGACGTGAAACATTATTTCAATCCGGGAGCGCTCGGTGTCGCCCGTGACGACTTGGCCCGTTACGGCATCCTCGAGTGGGGTGAGGCCGGCTTCTCGATTCACCCACAAGCCGTGCCGTATGACAAACGCTCGTTCCTTGAGACGATGGAACGCCGTGACGTGCCACAACGAGACGTCATGTTCCGACTCTTTTATTGACCGTGAAAAAGACCAGCCGCGCGCGGCTGGTCTTTCTTTGTGACTCAATCGATTTCTTGGAGCGTTTTCGGATAACTCGTCAACAGAATCGGGCCACTCTCGGTCATGACGATGTCGTCCTCGATGCGGACGCCGCCGACGCCAGGGAGATAAATCCCCGGTTCGACGGTGAACGTCATCCCGACTTGGGCCGTCATGTCGTTATTGGCGGCCATTGACGGGAATTCGTGTACTTCGATGCCGATACCGTGTCCGACACGATGCGTGAAGTATTCCCCGTAGCCGGCCGTCGTGATGACTTGACGGGCCGCGATATCGATCGAGCCGAGCGTCGTCCCGACGTTCGCCATCTCGATCGCAGCTTCTTCGGCCTTGAGGACGGTCTCGTAAATCTCTCGTTGTTTCGTGCTCGCTTCTCCATAGACGACGGTGCGAGTGATGTCAGAGGCGTATCCTTGCCAAATGACACCGAGGTCGAACAAAGCGAAATCGCCTTTCTTCAAGCGATTGTTGCCGGGTACACCGTGCGGGTCGGCGCTATTCTCACCGAACAACACAAGTGTGTCGAACGACATCTCCCGGACGCCTTGCTTCTTCATCGCATACTCGATTTCCGCGATGACCTCGAGCTCGGTCACGCCTTCACGCAATGCGCGAATCCCTGCCTCGATCGCCATATCGGCGAGTTCGGCGGCGCGCTTCATCAAGCGGACCTCGTCCGGTGACTTGATCATGCGAAGTGCCTGCAACTCTTCCGTCAAGTCGATGATTGACAGTCCCGCGAAACCGGCGCGGAGTTGCTCGGCGCGATTGTACGTCAAATGCTCGCCTTCTACTCCGATTCGCTCGGGGATGATCTGTTGGTCGAGGAACAGTTTGACGACTTTGTCCCATGGGTTTTCATGATCCATGTACGTGACGATATCGCCGTTCCACTCGCTCGCTTCGACGATTCCTTTTTCAAGTGCTGGACAAACGATCGCGGTCGTGCCGTTCTTCAAGACAAGAATGGCGATGAGCCGCTCATGAGCCTCGGCGTATACTCCTGAAAAGTAGAAGACCGATGCTTTCGATGTGACGAAAGCGGCGTCTAACCCTTTCGTGGCCAAAGATTGTGCAATATGGTTGGTTCGTTGATTCAACTCGTTTCCCTTCCTTCTCGTTCATTGGCGTTCTTTCTCATTATAACGTTTTCCAAAACGGAAAGGAAATGTCACCATTTCAGTAGTACAGTTTGAAGAAGAACGACTGATACAGTATACTGAGGATGACAGAAAATGTATTGAGGAAAGGGACTCGTGACATGACAACAAAACATGAACAGATCATAGCACATATCGAGTCGCTCGATGTCGGGTCCAAAATTTCGGTCCGCCAAATCGCAAAAGAGTTGGCGGTATCAGAAGGAACGGCGTATCGGGCCATCAAAGAAGCAGAGAACTTAGGATTTGTGTCGACGATCGAACGGGTCGGGACGATCCGGATCAAGCGTAAGCACAAAGAGAATATCGAAAAACTGACGTTCGCTGAAGTCGTCAATATCGTGGACGGACAAGTGCTCGGCGGCCGTGACGGGCTGCATAAGACGCTCTCGAAGTTCGTCATCGGGGCGATGAAGCTCGAAGCGATGATGCGTTACATCGATGTCGACTCGCTCGTCATCATCGGAAACCGGGAAAAGGCGCATGAGCTCGTGCTCCAGTCTGGCGGTGCCGTCTTGATCACAGGTGGATTCGATACGACCGACGAAGTGAAGCGGATGGCGGATAAATACCACATGCCGGTCATCTCGACTTCCTATGATAGTTTCACCGTCGCGACGATGATCAACCGTGCCATCTATGACCGTTTAATCAAAAAAGAGATTCTACTCGTATCGGATATCGTCATTCCGCTCCACGACACGTTCTATTTAAAAGTGGACGATACGGTCAAACGTTGGCACGAGCTGAATGAACGGACGAAACATAATCGCTATCCCGTCATCGACGAACAGATGAAAGTCGTCGGGGTCATCACGGCGAAAGACTTGATTGACCGCCCGCATGACACCGAAATCGAGAAAGTGATGACGAAGAGCCCGATCACGGTCGGCGTTCAGACAAGCGTCACCAATGCCGCCCACCAAATGGTATGGGAAGGTATCGAGATGTTGCCGGTTGTCGACAACTACGGCCGTCTGCTCGGAATCATCAGCCGCCAAGACGTCTTGAAGGCGCTCCAACTCGCCAACCGCCAACCGCAAGTCGGCGAGACGTTCGACAATATGATCACGAACCAATTGAAAGAAGATCCGAACTCGAACGGGACCGCGTTCACCGTCGAGGTCGCGCCGCAAATGACGAGCCACATGGGGACGGCGTCGTCAGGTGTCTTGACGACGTTACTTGTCGAAGGGGCGACCCGGAGTCTGCGTCATATGAAAAAAGGCGACCTCGTCGTCGAGAATATCACGGTCTATTTCATGAAACCGATTCAAATCGAGAGCCAAATCCGAGTCTCGGCCAACGTGTTCGACCTTGGCCGGAAGTTCGGGAAAGTCGACGTCGAGATGACGCAAGGCACGCAACTCGTTGCCAAAGCGCTCGTTACGGCGCAATTGATCGACCGTTAACTAAAAAACGAGCTGATGATGTCATCAGCTCGTTTCTGTCTGCCCTTATGCTTGTTTGATCGGCTCTTCGTTCGCGAGCGGATAGATTTTACGGTACCGGATGAACCCGACGACGGCATTGCCTAGCCCTAGGACGAGCATGGCGATGCTGACGATCCAACCGATCGTCGAGCCGAGCCCGAGGCCGCCGATCATTTGGTTGACGGCGAAAAGTGCGAGGAACAGGCTCAACCAGATGAGCGCTTGCGTGTTAAAGAGCGCTTTCCGGTATGGTGTCTTCGTCAAATAGGCGCGTCGTTTAGAAACGAAATAGGCACCTAACGAAAACAAAATGAGTCCGATCATAATTAATTGACCCAAGTGAAGAAACCCCTTTCAGACGTGTAATCTGTTATCATCATACCATAGAATAGTGTTCAAGAAAGCGAGGAATGGCGATGGCACACTGGCCAGAGGCAGCAACGATATTGAAATTGATTGAAGCGGCGGATACGATCATGATCCACCGACACGTCCGTCCTGACCCTGACGCGCTCGGCAGTCAGCTAGGGTTGAAGCGGATGTTAGAGGTCGCTTATCCGGAAAAACGGATTTACGTCGTCGGCGGCATCGTCCGCGACTTAGAATTTTTAGGCAAGATGGAGCATGTTGAAGCCGACATGTACAAAGATGCGCTCGTCATTGTGCTCGACACGGCTAACCACGAACGAATCGATGGGCCGCACGCCTTAACAGGCAAGACGGTCGTCAAAATCGATCACCACCCTGATGAGGACGCGTATGCGACCCATCAAATCGTCGACACGACGGTCAGTTCGACGTCGGAGATGATTGCTGAACTTGCGGGAATCTGGGGGCTTGCCCTTGACGAGGCGTCCGCATTCTTGTTGTTCGCCGGGATTGTCGGCGACACGGGACGGTTCCAGTTCCGCAATGCGACGCCGCGCACGTTTGAGGTCGCCGCCGAATTGATCAACTACGGCATCGATACGAATCGATTGTATCGTCAAATGTATAAGACGAACTTGGCGACGTTACAACTCCAAGGCTATGTGCTTCAAAACGTCAACGTGACAGAAGCGGGTGTCGGCTACGTCAAAATCGATGCGGACGTCTTGCGGACGTTCCACGCGACACCGGAAGCGGCATCGTTGCTCGTCAACAGTTTCTCAGGACTCGAAGGATTGAAGTGCTGGGTCATGTTCGTCGAGAACAAAGATGAGATTCGGGTGCGAATCCGTTCGAAAGGGCCGGTTATCAATGAAGTGGCGAAACGCTATCGCGGTGGCGGCCATCCGATGGCAGCCGGTGCCACGATCGATACATGGGAAGAGATGGACGAAGTGATCGCGGCACTCGATGAAGTCGCGGCACCGTTCACGTTCGAAACAGAAGAGAGCTGACCCGTTGGTCAGCTCTCTTCAGCTTTTGTCCTGATCTTGTGGGATGAACCATGTGCCGCGGTCGGTCACGTCCTCGACGACGTCGAGTTGATACTCGGCGATATAGCGGCGGAGTCGGTCGATAATCTCCGGGCTATCGGCGAAGACGGTCTGGCCGTTCTGTAAATTTTCGAGCTTGTCACGTGCGATTTTGCCCCGATTAATAATCATACGGTTTATACCCCCTTTTAGGAGAAGTTTTGTCTATAATTATTGTATCAGACAAGTGCCGGAATGAGTTTGACAATTGTGAAAAAAAGAAAGGGGGGATCTTGTGATCCACTTGAATGTACGATCGGCTTTTAGTTTGATGCAGAGCACGATTCGACTTGAACAATACGTCGCGCTGATGGCTGAGAGAGGGAGTCGGGCCGTCGCGCTCGCTGACGATGCATTATACGGCTTGCCGCAGTTCGTCCGATTGTGCGAACGCTATGCGGTCAAACCTGTCATCGGGTTGCGGACCACGTTGCGGATGGACGGGTTTGACGTGTCTGTCCTCGTCTACGCGTTGACCGAGGAGCAGTTGCCGGAACTGTATCGCCTTGTGCAGGCCGATGGAGTGACCGAGACGACCGAACTGGCGGTAGTCGTCTTACCGGAGAATTGGAAGACGAACGACCCAGTTCACCGCAGGCGCTTGTATAACCATCTGCTCGGTTACGTGAACGAGGAGAAACTATGGCTCGGATTGCCGGCGCCCCAAACGACGGAGCAGACGTTGATGCTCAGACAGCTCCGCGAGATGCGGGAGGAGCTCGGCACGAAGCTCGTGCCGGCCCCCGAGACGTGTTACATGCGCCCAGAAGATTTCGAGGCGTATCGTGCCATCGTCGCCATCGGCGAAGGAGAGCTCATCTCGCAAGAAGACGTTCACCAGAAAGGGAAATACGTCCGCCTACCGAGTGAGATGAACGATTGGTTTGAACCGATCGAACTCGAGGCACTCGACCGATTCGAATCTCTCGTGTCCGTCACTCGGTTGCCGCAAGCGACAACATCCATCCCAGAATTCGAAGGTGCCATCGACCGGTTGAAGCGACTCGTTGCCGACCGCTTAAAGGCGCTCGACCTATTCCAAGAAGATTACATCGAACGGGCCCGCTATGAACTCGATATCATCGCGCGGACGGGTTTCGCCTCTTACTTCCTCATCGTCGAGGATATCGTTCGCTATGCGAAGGAACAAGGGATCGAGGTCGGTCCGGGTCGTGGTTCCGCGGCCGGGTCGCTCGTCAGTTTCGCGCTTCACATCACCGAGGTCGACCCAGTCCGGTTCGGTCTCTTGTTCGAACGATTTTTGAATCCGGAACGAATCACGATGCCGGATATCGACTTGGACTTCGAGGATGAACGACGCGATGAGGTCGTTCGCTACGTGTTGGAGAAGTATGGTGAAAATCATGCGGCCCAAATCGGTACGCTCGCCACGTTCGGTGCAAAGGCGGCGTTACGGGATGTCGCGCGGGCGCTCGGTCTGACGCTTGAAGAAGGACAAGCGGCCAGCAAACAAGTAAAAGATGACGGGCTGGCCGGGATTTTGGCCAACCCTTCGAAAGTGAAATGGTTCGCTGGCAGTCAAAAGCGCTCGCAGCTCTTGAAAATCGCCTCCGAGTTAGAAGGGTTACCGCGCCAAACTTCGGTCCATGCGGCCGGCCTTGTGCTCAGCCGGGAGGCACTTGATGCGATCACACCGTTGCAGCCGACGACAGGGGAGCAAGTGACCCAATATAATATGAAGGATCTCGAAGCGCTCGGTCTGTTGAAAATCGATTTGCTCGGCCTGCGCAACTTGACGAGGCTCCGGCAGATGGAGGAGCTGATTCGGGAGACGGATGAACTGTTTTCGCTGAAGACGATCCCATTGAATGACGCCAAGACGTTCCGCGTGCTCGCCCGGGGTGACACGGATGGGATTTTCCAATTTGAGTCGGAAGGGATGAAACAAGCGCTTCGGCAAGTGAAGCCGACCGAGTTCGAGGATATCGTTGTCACGATGTCGCTCTATCGTCCGGGGCCGATGCAGTTCATCGATACGTATGCGAAGCGCAAGCATGGGATGCCTTATCAAGCGGTCCATCCGGTCGTCGGCGACATCATGCGGACGACGAACGGCGTACTCGTCTATCAGGAACAAGTCATGCGCTTGTTGCGGGAGCTTGCTGGGTATTCATACGCCGAGGCGGATTTGATACGCCGCGCCATCGCTAAAAAAGACGTGGCAGCGATTGACGTCGAGAAAGCCCGCTTCTTAGAACGTTCGTCGGAGCGATTCGACAGTGACTCGATGCGGCAAGTGTTCTCGTGGATCGAGAAGTTCGCTGGTTACGGCTTCAACCGTTCCCACGCCGTCGCCTACAGTTTGATCAGTTACCGTCTAGCTTATGTGAAGGCGCACTTTGAACGAATCTTCTACCTCGTGACGTACGACAAGACGAATCAGCTCGTCCGCATGTTGCGGAAAGGAAAAATCCCTGTCTATCCGCCCGACGTTCTGCACGGACAAGCCGCCGCCTTTTTAGAAGGGCCCGGCGTGCGTCTCGGACTGAAGGCGGTCCAAGGGTTGACGAAACGCGATGTCGAGCGGTTGATTGAGCATCATGCCGAGTTCACGGATGTGAAGCGTCTGCTTGAACTCATGGACTGGGGAACGAAAGACCATATGAAACTGCGACGCCTGCTCGGTGCTGGGGCGTTGGATCGGATGTACCACGGTGAGCGTCGACGTGCCTTTGAAGCGGTCGAACGGCTTCGCGAGGAGACGGAGACGCATCTGCTCCCGGATGAGTTGTCCGCGCTCGGATTAAAACGATCCGCGCCGATTGAGCCGAATTGGTCCGAGGAAGAACGAGAGGCGCTCGGGACGTGGATCGTCCATTCGCCATTGACGACGGTCGCGCCCCTCTCGATCGAGACGGTGACGATTGATGAAGTGCTCCATGGCGAACGTGGATTCATCGTCGTCTACGTGGACGCGATTCGGACATTTAAGACGAAGAAGAACGAAGAGATGGGTGTCGTCATGGTCGATGACGGTGTGTCGCAAGATGAGGTCGTCATCTTCCCGCGGGTGTTCGCGCAATTTTCGCGCTCGCTTTACGTCGGGAACGTCCTCTTGCTCGAGGTGCATCCAAATGAACGGGACGGACGGCGTCAACTCGTCGTCGAGCGGGTCCGGCCGCTCCATGGACAAGCGCTCTTTGTCCGTCTGCGCTTGGAGTCGTTCGCCGACCTCGAAGAGTTGCTCCATACGTCCAAAGGGGATGTGCCGGTTATTTGTCGGTTCTCGGATTCAAAGGAAGTGAAGCAACTTGCCTCGGCGTATGCGGTCAATCCGACGGAGTCATTGCTCTTGGCGTTGAAACAACGGTTTGGTGAAACGGATGTCGTGTTGAAGCGGGTCGACTCGAAATTGCCCGGTACGAAAACTAGTACCAAGTCATAAAAAGTGGTATAATCTGATTAATTGGTCTGACCACTTTAGAGAAAATGCCATCCAAAAAGGGAGTTGAACGGTCAGATGCATGGAAAACACGCATCCTCATTTCACGAAAACATTTCTAAAATTAGAACGTTGATCGTCCAGGCCTCACTCGAGCCAGGCGACCGTCTCCCGTCAGAACGGGAACTCGCCGAGACGCTATCCATCAGCCGTGCCTCGGTCCGTGAAGCGTTACGGGCACTCAGCTTCCTTGGAATCGTTGAGACGAGACACGGCGGCGGCACGTTTTTATGTGAGCAAGATCGGCATCGGTATATTGAGATTTTGTCAGAGTTTATCGTCACGAAACAGACGAAGGCGTCGGACATTGTCGATATGTTGCGACTGCTCGAACGCTTGGCGTTGACGGAAGTCGAACCGACCCCGGAACGCATCGCGTTGCTCGAGGGGAGTGTGGAGACGGACCGTGCCTTCCGGCAGCATCTCATCTTCGGGTTGAAGAATGAACTGTTCATTCGAATTTGGAGTGAAGTAAACCGATTTTATGACGGGACGGACGCGGGCGACTTGTATACTGAAGATGAACGTAGACGATTGTTGGAGATGTGGCGTGAGGCGGGGATGCCGGAATGAACGAGGGGGAAGCGATGACTGCTTTTTTCAAGAAACCGAAACGATATATGCCTTTGCGTCAACGAGAACCAAAAATTGACGCACCACAAGGCTTGATGACAAAATGTCCATCCTGTAAATATATGCATTACACGAAACAGTTAAACGAAAATCATAAAGTGTGTGATTGCGGCTACCATTTCCCGCTCAGTGCAGATGAGCGGATTCACATGTTGGTCGACGGTCAATCGTTTGAAAAATTTGCGGGGCCGCTCGTCAAAGAGAACCCGCTTGATTTTCCAGATTATGAAGATAAATTGAAAAAAGACAGGGAGCGAACTGGGATTGAAGAAGCCATCGTCTGTGGCCGCGCCACGATCGATGGGCTCCCGGTCGTCGTCTGCGTCATGGATGCCCGCTTCCGTATGGGATCGATGGGGGCGTATGTCGGAGAAGCGATCGCCTCGGCCGTGCGGACCGCGACAAAAGAACGATTGCCGGTCGTCCTGTTTACTGCTTCAGGCGGAGCGCGCATGCAAGAAGGCATGGTCAGCTTGATGCAGATGGCCAATACGTCGATTGCGTTGAAACAACATGACGAGGCCGGCCTCTTGTACATCGCCTACTTGACGCACCCGACGACAGGTGGCGTATCAGCCAGTTTCGCGATGCTCGGGGATGTGAACGTCGCCGAACCTGGGGCGTTGATCGGCTTCGCCGGGCGCCGCATCATCGAACAGACGATTCGTGAGAAATTGCCAGACAACTTCCAAACTGCCGAGTTCTTGTTAGAAGCGGGGCAACTGGACGCCGTCGTTCACCGCGAACAGATGCGTTCGTTCTTGAAGAAGATGATCGAGTTACACGGCGGGGAGGTCCATCATGTTTGATCCAATCAAAGAAGTAAACGAACAGCTCGGGAGGCTGCGCGAGACGGCAGAGACGAAAGGCATCGACTTATCTCGAGAAATCCGTCATCTTGAAGCGAAGCTTCATCGATTAGAAAAAGACATTTATGGGAATATGAAACCGTGGGATCGCGTGCAACTGGCGCGTAACCCGAAACGGCCGACGACGCTCGATTATATCACCCAACTGTTTCCAGATTTCATCGAGTTGCACGGTGACCGTCACGGCTATGATGATGCTGCCATCGTAACGGGATTGGCCACACTCGACGGGAAAGCGGTGACGATTATCGGCCATCAACGAGGTCGTAACACGAAAGAGAACATGAAACGTAACTTTGGGATGCCGCATCCAGAAGGCTATCGCAAAGCGCTTCGCTTTATGAAGCAAGCGGAAAAGTTCAATCGTCCTGTCATCACGTTCATCGATACGAAAGGCGCTTATCCTGGGAAAGCCGCCGAAGAGCGTGGGCAAAGCGAGGCGATTGCACGCAACTTGTTCGAGATGGCGACGTTGAAAGTGCCGATTATCTCGATCGTCATCGGAGAAGGCGGATCGGGCGGAGCGCTCGGGATTGGTGTCTGTGACCGTCTGCTCATGTTAGAGAACAGCACGTATTCGGTCATTTCACCAGAAGGCGCCGCCGCGCTCTTATGGAAAGACGCGAAGCTCGCAGAACGCGCAGCGGAAACGATGAAGATCACAGCACAAGATTTGCTGAATTTAGGGATTGTCGATGAAGTCGTCACCGAGGTATTCGGCGGCGCCCATATCGATGTGTCATTACAGTCATCACTCTTAAAGCCTGTATTAGCACAACACATGACGGAGTTGCGAGGCCGGACTCAAAATGAGTTGTTGCAAGGGCGGGCCGCCAAATATCATCAAATTGGCACAATTGGCTCGTGAAAACGTTAACAACCGCTTCAGGTTCACGTTCATTCACTCACGAGATGACTGGTTTTGAGCACACCCCATGCTTTTTTTTCACATACTTGTGTTGTAAAACAAAGGTCAGACATGGTATTTTATTTTCAGATTTCGTTAAAACACATAAGAGGTGAGTGACGTGAATTTAAAACGTATTGCGGTATTGACAAGTGGGGGAGACGCCCCTGGAATGAACGCTGCAGTCCGTGCCGTGACCCGAAAAGCAATTTTCGAAGGTCTAGAAGTGTACGGTGTGTATAACGGCTATCAAGGTCTAATCGAAGGAGATCTCGTCGAATTGAACCTCGGTTCAGTCGGCGATATCATTCAACGCGGAGGAACATTCTTACGTTCGGCCCGTTGCCCTGAGTTTAGAACGGAAGAGGGTCGTGCGAAAGCGGTCGAGCAGTTGAAGAAATTCGACATCGACGCGCTCGTAGTAATTGGTGGAGACGGTTCATACCGTGGCGCCCAAAAGTTGACAGAACTCGGTTTCCCAACAATTGGTCTGCCGGGAACGATCGACAACGATATCCCGGGTACAGATGCGACAATCGGATTCGACACAGCGCTCAACACGGCGCTTGACGCGATTGACAAAATCCGTGACACGGCGTCGTCGCATGAACGGACGTATGTCATTGAAGTGATGGGCCGTGACGCAGGTGATATCGCACTTTATGCCGGTCTTGCCGGTGGTGCCGAGTCAATCCTCGTCCCAGAACGTCCAGAAGACTTGAGTGCGATCGTGGAACGCATCAACCATGGTGTGGCTCGCGGTAAGAAACACTCGATCGTCGTCGTCGCTGAAGGCGCCGGCAGTGCGGAAGAGATCGGAAAAATGATCGCTGAGAAGACAAACTCAGAGACACGCGTGACGATTCTTGGACACATTCAACGTGGCGGTTCCCCAACTGCTGCGGACCGCGTGCTTGCGAGCCGCATGGGTGCTTACGCTGTCGAGATTTTACTCGAAGGCAAGGCAGGACGTGTCGTCGGCATTCGTGCCGGTAAGATGATGGATCTCGATATCGACGAAGCGCTCGACCACAACAAGCACACGCTCGATATGCAGTTGATCGATCTTTCGAACCAACTTTCGATTTAACGAGTACCAGTGAACTCCACAGAGACGGGATCGGGTCGGTTGCCCCCCCGTTTTCTGTGTGTAAATGTAATACATCCCCTAGGAGGTTTTTATTTATGCGTAGAACGAAAATTGTATGTACGATTGGACCAGCTTCAGAGAAACGTCTTCCGGAAATGATTGAAGCCGGTATGAACGTCGCCCGTCTCAACTTCTCACACGGTGACTATGAAGAGCACGGCGCACGTATCCGCGACATCCGCGAAGCAGCAAAAGCTGCCGGCAAAGTCGTGACGGTTCTTCTTGACACGAAAGGTCCTGAAATCCGTACACATACGTTTGAAGACGGAAAAGCACTCCTCGAAAAAGGCAAAGAAGTCATCATCGTCTCGACAGAAGAAATCGTCGGAACGAAAGATCGTTTCTCGGTCACGTACGAAGGTCTCTACGAAGACGTTGAAGTCGGTTCACGCATCATGCTCGATGACGGACTCATCGGACTCCTTGTCGTTGAGAAGCTCCCGAACCGTGATCTTCGCTGCGTCATCGAAAACGAAGGCGTCATCAAGACGAAGAAAGGTGTCAACTTGCCTAACGTCAAGGTAAACCTTCCTGCCCTTACAGACAAAGACATCGCCGACATCGAGTTCGGGATTTCACAAGACATCGATGTCATCGCGGCATCGTTCGTCCGCCGTGCGTCTGACGTCGTTGAGATTCGTCAACTTCTTGAACGCAACAACGCGTCACACATCAAAATCTATCCGAAAATCGAGAACCAAGAAGGTGTCGACAATATCGACGAAATCTTGGCGATTTCTGACGGTTTGATGGTCGCTCGTGGTGACCTCGGAATCGAGATTCCAACGGAAGAAGTCACACCAGTTCAAAAAGAATTGATCAAGAAGTGTAACGACCTCGGGAAACCGGTCATCACGGCTACACAAATGCTTGATTCAATGCAACGCAACCCGCGTCCAACACGTGCGGAAGCATCTGACGTTGCCAACGCCATCCTCGATGGTACGGATGCGGTCATGCTTTCAGGTGAGACGGCAGCAGGGGACTACCCAATCGAGTCAGTTCAAATGCAAGCAGCGATCGCTGTTCGTACTGAGCAAATGCTCGACTACAAAAACTTGCTCAAAGATCGTCAGAAGCGCAGTGAGCACACGGTAACGGATGCAATCTCACAAGCGGTTGCCCACACGGCAATCAACTTGAACGCAAAAGCGATCTTGACACCGACACAATCAGGTTACACGGCTGCTCGTACAGCGAAGTATCGTCCAGAGGCGAACATCATCGCGGTCACAGAGTCAGAGCGTGTGGCACGTCAATTGAACCTCGTTTGGGGCGTGTACCCGATCGTCGCTGACACGATGCCGAACAACACGGATGAGATGTTGGTACAAGCTTCAGAAGCGGCTCGTCACGCTGGATTCGTCACAGACGGTGACCTCGTCGTCATCTCGGCAGGTATCCCGGCTGCGACTGCGGGTACGACAAACATGATGAAAGTTCATATCGTCGGTCACGCCCTCGCAAACGGACGCGGGATCGGTGAGCGCGGTCTCGTCGGTGAAGTCGTCATTGCGAACAATGCAGACGAAGCGAATGCGAAAGCGAAAGACGGCATGATCCTCGTCGCACCATTCACAGATAAAGAAATGATGCCAGCGATTGAAAAAGCGGCTGGAATCATCACTGAAGACGGCGGATTGACGAGCCATGCTGGTATCGTCGGGCCATCACTCCGTAAACCGGTCATCGTCGGTGTCGAATCAGCGACATCAACGTTCCGTGACGGACAGATGATTTCGATCGACCCACTTACTGGTAAAATCTACAACGCGTAATCGAATGCCAATCGAACCGACTCTCTCATGAGTCGGTTCTTTTTCCATTCAGAAAGAGAGTCTATGATGAGTGCGTATTTATTCTTATTGCTGCTCGTGTTGATCGGGGTTATCTCCCATAACCAGTCGGTCATCATCGCCAGCAGCGTCCTATTGATTATTAAAGCCGTTGGGTTCGGTGATCAATTGTTTCCGACGCTCGCCTCAAAAGGCATCCATTGGGGCGTGACGATTATCACGATTGCCGTGCTCGTCCCGATTGCGACCGGTGACATCGGGTTTAGGGAATTGTGGAATAGTATTAAAGGGCCGGTCGGCATCATCGCTTTCGGCTCAGGAATCTTCGTCGCGCTCGCCGCGGCCCAAGGCGTTCAACTGATGCGAATCGAACCAGTCGTGACGACGGCACTCCTCGCCGGTACCATCCTAGCCGTCGGTTTCATGAAAGGCGTGCCGGTTGGACCGCTGATTGGAGCCGGGATCGCCGCTTTGATTTTAGGTGGATTTAGCCTGTTAGAAAAATGGTTCTGACATTTTTTGACGGCTGGATACGCTTACATTTCTTTTTTTCAGTAAATTGTTTATACTAGATAAAGGACAGGGTGGAGCGAGCTCGAAACGGATTGGGGAAAGTGTTCGGCTTCCCGCCCTTATTCCCTACACAACAGACTGTATGATGCGGTCGATCACTTTTAAAGACTGAGGGGGAGTTATTGATGTCAACGACAAAAGGATTAGAAGGAATTGTGGCAGCGGCCTCAAAAGTCAGTTCGATCATCGACGGACAATTGACTTACGGAGGATACACAATCGACGATTTGGCGGACCACGCCACTTTTGAAGAGGTTGTTTTCCTATTATGGAACGACCGTCTTCCAAAAGCAGATGAATTAACTGAGCTCTCTGAAGCGCTCGTGAAAGAAGCCAAATTACCAGAAGAAGTCATCGCGACGCTCGAACGGGCGCCGAAATCGGCCAATGCGATGGCGACGATTCGGACGGCCCTTTCACAGCTCGCGCTTTATGATGAAGAGGCTGAAGATATGAGTACAGAAGCGAACATGCGCAAAGCGATTCGTCTCCAAGCTCAAATTGCGACGATTGTAACGGCGTTCGCTCGTCTTCGTAAAGGCGAACAACCGGTTGCGCCGAAACCTGGCTTGTCGTATGCGGCCAATTTCCTATACATGTTGAACGGAGAAGAACCAAGTGAGGTAGCCGAGAAGACGATTGATAAGGCACTCATCCTTCACGCCGACCATGAATTGAACGCTTCGACGTTCACGGCCCGCGTCTGCGTTGCCACGTTGTCTGATATTTACTCAGGCGTGACGGCAGCGATGGGAGCGCTCAAAGGCCCGCTTCACGGCGGTGCGAATGAGGCGGTCATGAAAATGCTCCACGAGATTGGTTCGGTCGACAAAGCCGAAGACTACGTTCGCGGCAAGTTCGAGCGTCGTGAGAAAATCATGGGCTTCGGTCACCGTGTCTATAAGGACGGCGACCCGCGTGCGAAACATTTGAAAGAGATGAGCCGCCAACTGACGGCCCAAATCGGCGAGCCGGAATGGTACGAGATGTCTGAGAAGATCGATCACCTCGTCGAGACAGAGAAAGGCTTGAAGCCGAACGTTGATTTCTATTCAGCATCGACTTATTATGCGCTCGGTCTCGATGAAGAGTTGTTCACACCGATTTTCGCCGTCTCACGCATGTCAGGCTGGATCGCCCACATTCTCGAACAGTATGCGGACAACCGCTTGATTCGTCCGCGCGCCGAGTACGTTGGCGAGACGAACCGGTCATACGTCCCTGTGAATGAGCGTTAATTGACGCGACACGAGAAGATCGAGTCACAATTTAGACATAAACTTTGGTAAACTAACAATTGACGTAGGTCGGCGTTCGCGTCGGCCTACATAAATGTACTTAGGGGGATTCATTATGTTGACACAAAACGAAAAAATCACAGTTGAAAACGGTGTATTAAACGTACCGAACGTACCGACGATTCCATTTATCATCGGTGACGGCACAGGACCAGACATCTGGAACGCATCGGTGCGCGTCTTTGATGCGGCTGTCGAAAAAGCATACGGCGGCGAGAAGAAAATCGAATGGATGGAAGTGTACGCTGGGGAGAAGGCATTCAACCAAAAAGGCGAATGGCTTCCAAACGAGACACTCGATCAAATCCGTGAATATTTGATTGCCATCAAAGGTCCATTGACGACACCGGTCGGCGGCGGAATCCGTTCACTCAACGTAGCACTCCGTCAAGAACTTGACTTGTACACGTGCTTGCGTCCGGTCCGTTACTTCACAGGCGTCCCATCACCGGTCAAGCGCCCAGAAGATACAGACATGGTCATTTTCCGTGAGAACACAGAAGATATCTACGCTGGGATTGAGTACGCGTCAGGCAGCGACGAAGTGAAAAAACTGATCTCATTCTTAAAAGACGAGATGAACGTCAACAAAATCCGTTTCCCAGAAACGTCTGGAATCGGCATCAAACCGATCTCGTCTGAAGGAACAAAACGCCTTGTTCGCGCGGCTCTCGAGTACGCGATTGCGAACAACCGTAAATCGCTCACGCTCGTCCATAAAGGGAACATCATGAAGTTCACAGAAGGCGCCTTCAAAAACTGGGGTTATGAGCTCGCAGAAGAAGAATACGGCGACAAAGTCTTCACATGGGCACAGTACGACCGCATCAAAGAAGAGTCAGGCGAAGCGGCTGCAAACGAAGCTCAATCGAAAGCAGAAGCGGAAGGCAAAATCATCGTAAAAGATTCGATCGCCGATATCTTCTTGCAACAGATTTTGACACGTCCACGTGAATTCGATGTCGTGGCAACGATGAACTTGAACGGGGACTACATCTCGGATGCACTCGCTGCCCAAGTCGGCGGAATCGGGATCGCGCCAGGAGCGAACATCAACTACGTGACGGGCCATGCGATCTTTGAAGCGACACACGGTACGGCACCAAAATATGCAGGTCTTGACAAGGTCAACCCGTCATCAGTCATCTTGTCAGGTGAGATGATGCTTCGTCATATGAACTGGAACGAAGCGGCTGACCTCATCATCAACTCGATGGAGAAGACGATTGCCTCGAAAGTCGTCACATACGATTTCGCTCGCCTTATGGACGGCGCGACAGAAGTGAAGTGTTCAGAGTTTGCAGATGAACTAATCAAAAACATGTAATTCATCAGTTAAACCAAGGGGGAGAGCACAATGATTCGTCGCAATAAAATTTCGGTGATCGGTAGCGGATTCACGGGAGCCACGACTGCACTGTATCTGGCTCAAAAAGAGCTCGGTAACGTCGTCCTGCTCGATATCAAAGAAAACGAGAGCCCGACGAAAGGGAAAGCGCTCGATATGCAAGAGACGGCGCCGATTCAAGGGTTTGACTCGTGGATCACGGGGACGTCGGATTACGCCGACACGGCGGATTCGGATATCGTCGTTATCACGGCCGGGATTGCCCGGAAACCTGGCATGAGCCGGGACGACCTCGTCTCGACGAACGCCAAAGTGATGCGGGCCGTCACGAAAGAAGTGGCCCGCTATTCACCCGATGCGATTTTAATCGTCTTGACGAACCCGGTCGATGCGATGACATATGCCGCCTTCAAAGAGTCAGGCTTCCCGAAAGAGCGCGTGATCGGTCAATCCGGTGTGCTCGATACGGCTCGGTTCCGGACGTTCGTCGCTGCGGAGTTGAATATCTCCGTGAAGGACGTCTCTGGATTCGTGCTCGGCGGGCACGGGGATGACATGGTCCCGCTCATTCGTTACTCGTACGCGGGAGGCATCCCACTCGAGAAGCTATTGCCGAGCGACCGAATCGATGCGATCGTCAATCGGACCCGTAAAGGTGGCGGCGAAATCGTCCAGCTGCTCGGGAACGGATCGGCCTACTATGCGCCGGCAGCGGCCATCGTCGAGATGGTCGAAGCGATCTTGAAAGATCAACGACGTATTTTACCGGCCATCGCGTATCTCGACGGTGAGTACGGCTTCCACGACTTGTATCTCGGTGTCCCGACGATACTTGGCGCGAACGGGATTGAACGTGTGCTCGAACTTGAATTGACGGAAGAGGAGACGGCCGCGCTTGAGCGCTCGGCTGAATCGGTCCGCTCCGTCTTGAACGTCCTTAACTGATTCGTCACCTCGTCTGCTGAGCAGGCGAGGTTTTTTGTACGCTTGGTTTTTGAGGGTCGCGTGCTACACTGAAAGAAGAACGTGGATTTGTTTTGTTTTTGTAAAGATTTGCTTTGATGTTGGTCGGACGTGGCATTGATTTGTAAAATAGGTAGTGTACGTGACAGAACAGATAGATTAGAGGAGGAACTAAGCGTGGCCGAAAAAGTGATTGTTGTCGATGACGAGGTGTCGATTGCGACGTTATTGAAATTCAATTTGGAGCAAGCCGGTTTTGAGGTTGAGACGGCCCATGATGGGAAGACCGGTCTCGAACTCGCCGAGAAGCAGGATGCGGTATTGATCGTCCTCGATTTGATGTTGCCCGAGATGGATGGTCTCGAAGTTTGTAAGCGACTCCGCCAACAGAAAGTGAACACGCCGATCCTGATGTTGACGGCAAAAGACGATGAGTTCGATAAAGTGCTCGGTCTCGAACTAGGGGCGGATGATTATTTGACGAAACCGTTCAGTCCGCGTGAAGTCGTGGCCCGGGTCAAAGCAATCTTACGGCGTTCAGCTCCACAAGAGGTGCCGGCGGTGGACGCGGACGTCATTGAAATCGGTGACGTGAAAATTATCGCTTCGAACTATGAAGTGTTCAAAAACGGGGAGCGGCTTGAGTTGACCCCAAAAGAGTTCGAACTGTTGGCTTATCTTGCTAAAAACAAAGGCCGTGTCTTGACGCGTGATCAACTCTTATCGGCTATTTGGAATTACGATTTCGTCGGCGATACGCGCATCGTCGATGTCCATATTAGCCACCTTCGGGAAAAGATTGAACCGGTGACGAAAAAACCGACATATATCAAAACGATTCGCGGTCTCGGCTATAAGATGGAAGAGCCGATGCCCGAATGAAGACGTACCGCTCGCGTTTTTTGACGACGCTCATCCTGCTCGTGACGGGCGTCTTGTTGACCCTCGGGATCGTGCTTGGTCAATTGTTCAAAGACTTCTATTTGGACTCCGAACGCGATCGTTTGAAAGAGGACACGGAGCTCGCCGCCTTATATTTAGAAGGGGGCGACCTCGAGGCGATTCAAGACTATGTCCGGCAAATCGATGACGAGAGTAGTTTCGACATTCTGCTCCTCAATCGCCGGATGGAAGTGATTGCCGGGACACCGTTTCGGGTCGGTTCGTTCGATTTTCGGATGGACGCTGCTTCAATCCCAGACGACGGGACGTTTGGGAACGAGACGCGTGAGGATTTGATTCAGTTCACAAAACCGATCGAACTCTCCTCGGGTGATACGGTGTATCTCAGTTTCATCCGCTACGTCTCCGATCTAGAAGGGGTGTATGACCGGATTTGGCTGACGATTGCCTTGGCCTTGATTTTCTCATTCTTCTTGATTTTGTTCGTGTTGCATAATTTGACGAATCAGTTTATCCGACCGATCGATGAGGCGACAATCGTGTTACGTGAACTTGCCGACGGAAACTATCGGGCCCGTGTGTACGAATTGCGCAATGATGAAGAAACGGGCAGTCTGGCCGGGTCGATCAACGTTCTCGCCCGTAACTTGGAGACGATCTCACTTGGTGAATCCGTGCAACGGGCAAGGCTCGAGTCACTCATCGAATACATGGGGGCAGGGTTGCTTTTGGTCGACGAACGTGGCATCGTGACGCTCGTCAACCGCTCATATCGTGACATGTTCCAATACGACGACTTGATGATTGGTCAATTTTATCACGGCATTTTACCGAGTCCGGACGTCGAGACGTTGATCGAGGACGTCTATTTGACCGAAGAGCCCCACCGCCGTCAATTGTCGATTCGAACTGGATTCAACCAAAAGACGTATATGGTGTCGGCCGCACCAATCTTCAGTGATACAGGCATGTTGCGCGGGACGACGCTCCTGTTTAACGATATTTCTGAATTGAAACGACTCGAGAAGATGCGGAAAGATTTCGTCGCGAACGTCAGCCATGAGTTGAAGACGCCGCTCACATCGATCCGAGGTTTCAGTGAGACACTCCTTGACGGGGCAAAAGAAGTGCCCGAGTTGCGCGATCAATTTTTGGATATCATTCAAAAAGAAGCGACGCGCATGCAAATGCTCGTTGAGGACTTACTCGAGCTGTCACGGCTTGAACGTGAAGATTTCCATTTGGACTTCACCCCGGTCCAGCTCAATCATCTCGTTGAGGAAGTGTGTCTCGTGTTGAGCCAGAAAGCGGAGCAGAAATCGATTCATTTGGAGTCGCGCCACGACGGGGAAGTCATCTTGCAGGCGGACATGAACCGAATCAAGCAAGTCATCTTGAACCTTGTCGCCAACGCCATCAACTACTCGCCGGAAGACAGCCGTGTCGAAATCGCGGTCGAAAAGAGAACGGACGGATCATATTTGATTGTCAAAGACAACGGGATTGGCATCGCGCCGAAAGAAGTGAGCCGAATCTTTGAACGATTCTACCGGGTCGATAAAGCGCGGAGCCGGAACTCCGGCGGGACAGGTCTCGGTCTTGCCATCGTCAAACATATCATCGACCTTCATCACGCGACGATTCACGTGGATAGTGTCGAAGGTGCTGGGACAACGTTCACAATCAAATTCCCAATCGCTTAACATGGAATTCATGTCGGGTTCATACCGACTTTACAAAGCGATGCTACTCTATAGATGAGACCTCTTCATCATCTCGTGTCCCGGCCGGTGCTCATCTCCACTCGGTCAGGAAGATTGACCCTTTTCTAGCTACTAGAAAAGGGTCTTTTTTTTCGAACGCATGTGCCCGTATGATATGATGGAATCAGATAGAATGGAGGTTGACCAATGAATAAACTACTACTTCTTGATGGAAACTCACTCACATATCGTGCGTTTTTCGCGCTGCCTCCGATGACGGATGCGAGCGGTCGAAATACGAATGCCGTGTACGGGTTCACCATGATGTTGTTAAAACTGATGGAAGATGAGCAACCGACGCATTTCGCGGTCGCATTTGATGCGTCGAAGAAGACGTTCCGGCACGACACGTATGCTGACTATAAGGGGGGACGGCAGAAGACCCCAGGGGAACTCCGCGAGCAATTCCCGATTGTCCGCGAGGTTTGTGAGGCGTTCGGGATCAAAGTGCTCGAACTCGACCAGTACGAGGCCGACGATATTATCGGGACGCTCTCAAAAAATGAGGCGTTCGATCAAGTGACGGTCGTCACTGGGGATAAAGATTTACTGCAACTGATTGACGATCGCGTCACCGTCTATTTGACGAAGCGTGGGATCACCGATGTGGAGACGATGGACGCGAAGGCGTTCAAAGAGCGCTATGACGGTCTCACCCCGCTCCAAATGATCGATTTGAAAGGCTTAATGGGGGATAAGTCCGATAATATCCCCGGAATCCCGGGGGTTGGTGAGAAGACGGCGCTTAAACTGCTCACGGCTTACGGATCTGTCGAAGGACTATATGAACATACGCATGAATTAAAAGGGAAACAAAAAGAGAAAGTCGAGGCGAACGAGCGGGAAGCACTCATGTCGAAACAATTGGCGACGATCTATACGGATGTCCCAATCGATATAAGCACGGACGACCTTACGTTCCATCCGTATGACGCTGGAAAAGTGAAGTCGTTGTTCATGAGCCTTCAGTTCAAATCGCTTCTGAGCAAACTGAACCTTGAAGCGTCGAGCGAGGAAGCGGTCGAAGCGCGTGAGGTGAATCATATCGCGATCGACAAGCAAGATTTGACAGAAGCGGTCCTCATCCTCGAGCAACTCCGTGACGACTATTTCGAAGAACCGGTCATCGGTGTGGCCATCGCCTCGAAAGCCGGCGTGACGGTCGGCGATGTGTCGCTTTTAGACGTCCCGGCAGTACGAGACTGGTTGGCCGACGAGAACCGAGCCACGATTTGTCTCGATGCGAAACAGACGATCGTCCAATTGAAGCGACATGCTGTGACGCTCCGAGGCTATGACGATTTGCTCGTCGCCGGATATTTGCTGAACCTGTCGGGCGGGACGACACTCGATTCGATTGCCGCTCATTTCGATTACACGTTACCGGAAGACGAGGCGGTTTATGGCAAGGGTGCGAAGCTGCACGTCCCGGAACAGGACGTGCTCGAGCAACATCTCGGCGAGAAGGCGATGGCGATCTTGACGCTGTTCGTAAACGTCGGCAAAGAACTCGACCAAAACGAACAGACGTCGCTCTATGAAGATTTGGAACGTCCGCTCGCCTCGGTGCTTGCAGAGATGGAGTGGGCCGGGATTCACGTCGACGTGGCGACGCTGAAAGTGATGGAAGACGATTTGCGGGAACGGTTGCTTCAACTCGAGGCGGAGATTCATAGTCTCGCCGGTGAGACGTTCAATATCAACTCGCCGAAACAGCTCGGCGTCATTCTATTCGAGAAGTTGGCGTTGCCACCGGTCAAAAAGACGAAGACCGGTTACTCGACGGCAGCGGACGTGCTCGAGAAACTCGCGCCGCTGCATCCGATCGTCGAACATATTATGCATTACCGTGAGCTCGGCAAGTTGCAATCGACATATGTCGAAGGCTTGCAAAAAGTCATCAAAGACGACGGGAAGATCCATACCCGCTATACGCAGACGTTGACGCAGACCGGACGGTTGTCCTCGGTCAACCCGAACTTACAGAACATCCCGATCCGCTTGGAAGAAGGGCGGCGCATTCGCAAGGCGTTCACCGCGAGTGAGGCCGACTGGATGCTGTATGCGGTCGACTATTCGCAAATCGAGCTTCGGATCATGGCCCACATGTCGCAAGATGAGAAGATGCTCGAGGCGTTCCTCCATGATGAGGATATCCATACGTCGACGGCTGCCAACGTGTTCCGAGTCGCGAAAGAAGAAGTGACATCGCTCATGCGTCGCCAAGCCAAGGCCGTCAACTTCGGCATCATTTACGGCATTAGCGACTATGGGCTGTCGCAAAACCTCGGCATTAGCCGAAAAGAAGCACAGACGTTCATCGATACGTATTTCGAGCAGTTCCCGGGTGTGAAACGGTTCATGGATGCCGCGATCGAACGAGCGCGGGAACACGGCTATGTTGAAACGATGCTGAAGCGTCGCCGCAATATCCCGGACATCCATTCTCGAAACTTCAACTTGCGCGGTTTTGCGGAACGCACAGCGATCAACACGCCGATTCAAGGGACGGCCGCCGATATTATCAAAAAAGCGATGATTGATGTCGACG
This sequence comes from Exiguobacterium sp. s7, assembly GCF_018618195.1. Classification (NCBI taxonomy): domain Bacteria; kingdom Bacillati; phylum Bacillota; class Bacilli; order Caryophanales; genus Exiguobacterium; species Exiguobacterium sp. s7. The sequence continues at coordinate 181,114 of NZ_JACSLO010000002.1, forward strand.
TGGCACTCCGTGAGTCAGGACTTCAGTCGAAGTTATTGCTTCAAGTCCACGACGAACTTATCTTTGAAGGACCTAAAGAAGAAATGGACTCGCTCGAGACGATCGTCAAACAAGCGATGGAACACACGGTCACCTTGGACGTGCCGCTTCGCGCGGACGGTTCGTTCGGTGAGACATGGTTTGATACGAAATAAAGACGAGAAAGGAACTTGATATGCCAGAATTACCAGAAGTGGAGACGGTCTGTCGCCGATTGCGGCCATTCGTCTCGGGAAAAACAATTGCAAATGTCGAGGTGCTCGACGCAAAAATCATTCGAGGTCACGAACCGGAGATTTTGAAACAACAGTTGCTCGACGAGACGATTCAAGACGTGGAGCGACGCGGCAAGTTCATTTTGTTCAAATTGACGAACTGCTATCTCGTTTCGCATCTGCGAATGGAAGGAAAATTCTTCCCGCATGACGAAATGGTCAGTCCGGTCAAGCATACGCATGTCGTCTTCACCTTCACGGACGGGACTACGCTTCATTATAACGATGTCAGGAAGTTCGGGACGATGGAGTTGAAGACGAATGAAGAGTTGTTTGTGACACCGCCATTGTCGCTGCTCGCCCTCGAACCGTTCGATCCTGAAGTGACAGCGGAGACGCTTCACAGCCGTCTGAAGCGGATGAACGTTCGTGCAATCAAGACGGCGCTGCTCGATCAATCGATTTTCGTCGGGCTCGGCAATATTTATGTCGATGAGACGTTATATCGGTCCGGTGTCCATCCGACCCGTCCGGCAGCGACACTCTCGCTTGACGAGGTCCGTCGGGTGCATCAAGAGGCTGTGGCCGTATTGACGGAAGCGATTGAACGAGGCGGAAGCACGATTCGGAGCTATACGAATCCGGATGGGGCGAGCGGGACGTATCAAGAGACACTGTACGTATATGGACAGACCGGGGAGCCGTGTAAGCGATGCGGCCGACCGATTGAAAAGATGAAATTAGGCGGACGGGGCACACATTACTGTCCGCACTGCCAACAGTAAGAGGTGGACATGATGTTGAAAATTGGTTTGACAGGTGGGATTGCGACAGGGAAGTCGACCGTATCCAGACTGTTTCGAAAGCAGGGCATCCCGATCATCGACGCCGACAAGATGGCACGGATCGTCATCGAGCCTGGCGGCAAAGCGTTCGCGGGCGTCCGCGAGGCGTTCCCGCAATGTTTCACGGGCGACGAGTTGAACCGGCAGGCGCTCGGACGAGAAATCTTTCATGATGACACAAAACGTCAGTTACTGAATCAGCTCATGCATCCGGCCATCCGAGAAGAGATGCTCGAGGAGATGCACGGATACGAGGCTGCAGGGGAGACGGTCGTCATATTCGATATCCCGCTCTTGTTCGAGGGAACGATGCGGGACCTCGTCGATTATACGGTCGTCGTCTATTGCCGTGAAGAGATTCAGCTGATGCGTCTCATGGAGCGCAACGGGTTGACGAAAGAAGAAGCGCTCGCTCGGATTCATGCGCAAATGCCAATCGAGGAGAAGAAACAACAGGCTGATTTTTTAATCAACAACAACGGTGCGTTAGGCGACTTGTCGGCCCAAGTGATCCGCCTCGTCGAACAATTTGAAGACATGAAAAAAGAAGGCGACTGACGACGCCTTCTTTTTTTTGTTCAGTTGAGTGGGTCTGAGTCAGGCTTCCCTTTTTTCCACGTGTCGAAGATGGCGCGTCCGTCGCTCGGATGGCCGTTCGAATAGTAAATCGGATAGAGTGAGAAGAAGACATAATAGAACGAGAAGTATGCAAACTGATACGTGTAAATTGTCGGCTCGATCTCTCGCATCAAGATGAAGGCGTTCACGAGCAAGATGCTCGATAAGTTAAAAATTGAACCGCCCGCGTAGACGAGACTCCGCGTCAGGCGATTGCTGTACTTCAAGTCACTGAATTGGCACCAGGCGTCATAAAAATAAACGCGGTTAAATTGAAGGCGTCCGATTTTAAACAATTTTTTCCCGGTCCCAATCTCCATGTCGAGCGAACCCCCAAATAGTTTCGCGAAGAAGAAATGACCGAATTGATGGATAATCGTCACAATCGGTAAGATGATGAAAAATGAGATGACAAATTTATCTAGGTCTGTCCAATCAAACATATAGTCTTAGCTCCTTTCCAAGCTCTACACCAAATTTCCCTCTTTTTCAAATCTGAAACTGTAAAAAAAGTGAAAAAAATGTGACGATTCATAGTGAAAACGCTTCCATTTTTCCGTTATAATGGTGTCGTAACGCAGAAAAAAGGGGGATTCAGAATGGGGACGAAAGTTGCAATCAATGGATTTGGTCGAATCGGCAGAATGGTATTTCGGAAGTTGATGCTCGAAGGGCGTCACGACGTGGTCGCCATCAATGCGAGTTATCCGGCGGAAACGCTCGCGCACTTGATCAAACACGACACGGTCCACGGACCGTTCACACTGACGGTCCGAGCGCATGGGGATGCACTCGAAGTCGATGGTAAACGCATCATGATCGTATCCGAGCGAGACCCGGAGCGGTTGCCGTGGGCTGAACTCGGTGTCGAGATCGTCATCGAGGCGACGGGGAAATTCAATTCTGATGTCGGGGCGAAAAAACATTTGACGGCCGGTGCGAAAAAAGTCATTTTGACGGCACCGGGAAAAGGCGAGTTGCGGACGATTGTCATGGGGGTGAACGATCGGGATTATTTACCGGAGCACGATCACGTCATTTCGAACGCCTCGTGTACGACGAACTGTCTCGGCCCGGTCGTCAAAGTATTGGATTCGACGTTCGGGATTGAAACGGGGCTCGTGACGACGGTGCATGCCTATACGAACGATCAAAACAATATCGACAATCCGCATAAAGATTTGCGTCGTGCCCGTGCTTGTGGCAGTTCCATTATACCGACTTCGACTGGTGCTGCGAAAGCCATCGGGCTCGTCTTGCCGGAACTTCAGGGCAAATTGAACGGGATGGCGCTACGAGTGCCGACGCCGAACGTCTCGCTCGTCGATCTCGTCGTCGAGTTGCGTCGAGATGTGACGGTCGATGAAGTGAATCAGGCGTTCGAGCGTGCTGCACACGGGGAAATGACGGGCGTTCTCGGCGTCTCGAACGAACCGCTCGTCTCGATCGACTTCAATGGAGATGAGCGTTCGTCAATCATCGATGCCGATTCGACGATGGTGCTCGGGGGCAACCATGTCAAAGTGCTCGCTTGGTACGACAACGAATGGGGCTATTCGTGCCGCGTCGTCGACTTGTTGGACATGGTCGCGAGCTACCTGCAAATCGGACAACAAGAAACCCACGTCTGAAAAAATATATTTATCTAAAAATATTTTTAAAGAATTGAAACAAATGTCTTGTAACGACGTCCTAAACAAGATACACTCTAACTCGTGAACTTCAATTGGTCTGACAAACGCAACTTAAAGGGTTAGGACCTCTTAGGACTAACTTGCCCCCGTGGTTGTGGGCGATTCAGGCACAAAGTGAGTGATCATCAACTACTTTGAGACCATTGATGTAAAGGGGGATCCACTAATATGGATACTATGGGACGTCACATTATTACAGAACTTTGGGAGTGCAATCCCGACAAATTAAACGATATCGACTACATCGAGCGCTTGTTCGTCGATGCAGCACTTCGTTCGGGCGCTGAAGTCCGCGAAGTCGCTTTCCACAAATTTGCGCCGCACGGTGTAAGTGGAGTCGTTATCATTTCAGAATCACACTTAACGATTCACAGTTTCCCAGAGCATGGCTACGCATCAGTCGATGTGTTCACATGTGGGGATCGAATCGATCCAGCTACAGCCTCTCAATACATTGCAGAAGGCTTGGAAGCAAAAGTTCGTGAAGATGTGAAACTTGACCGTGGGATGGGACCGATTCGTGTTCCTGAAGCGCAAGTGGCAATCAGCAAATAATCAGATTGACCTTATGAGGCTGGCCGATTTTCGGTCAGCCCTTTTAATTGTTTTGTTAACCGCTTAATTTTGATATGCTTAACCTATATAAATAAGGTGTCGAGGTGGATAATGGGATTATTTGATAAGTTTCAAACACATGTCCAAACGGACGATTCGCATAAAAATGAGGCGTTACGGACGCGTTACGTGGCGGCATCGCCAAGCGCCGTGCTCACATGGCTCCGCGAACGGATTCAAGCAGAAGGTCAAACGGTTCGCCGGGTCGATGCAGACCGGGGCGAAGTGGCGTTTCATGGAGACGGATGGGACGCATTGGCAACCATCGTCCAAGTGGACGGCGGACGCACGGCCGTCGATTTTACATTGAACCGTGACCAGATGCTCGGACCAGACCTCGGTCAAATCGTCACCACATATTATGAGGCGCTATCCGTGAAGTTCCCGCTCCGCGCCATCGGGAATCAATCTGTCGAACGATAAGGAGGGCTGAGCATGCGTTGTCCTAAATGCGATCATAATGGAACGAGAGTGCTCGACTCCCGGCCAGTACAAGATTTCTATTCGATTCGTCGCCGTCGCGAATGCGAGGAGTGCGGCTATCGCTTCACCACGTTTGAAACGGTCGAACAGACACCGCTCATCATCGTCAAAAAAGACGGGAATCGGGAAGAGTTCAGCCGTGAGAAAGTGCTTCGCGGGATTATTCGGGCGTGCGAGAAACGTCCGGTCACGCTGGAGCAACTTGAAGGTGTGGTCACGAAAGTCGAACAACAGTTACGCGCCCTCGGCCAGTCCGAGATTCCGAGTGAACAAGTTGGGGAGCTCGTCATGAACGAGCTCGCGCGGGTCGACGAAGTGGCATACGTCCGCTTCGCGTCTGTCTATCGCCAGTTCAAAGATATCTCTGTGTTCTTTAAAGAACTAGAAGATTTAATGAAGCAAGAAAAATCGACCAACTAAACGGGCGGCCTGCTGGTCGCCTTTTTTCAAGGGAGACCTACCATGGAAAAAGAACGCATCCTGTACGGAACTGACGAACTGTTGATCATGAGCACCGGACTCATCGATCGCGAGTCGTATCAGTCGCTGTACCATTTATATCAGCCGGTCATCGGAGTGAAGGCGCTCGCAATGTATCAGACGCTTTGGAGCGAGCTGAAGCCCGGGAAAATGAAATCGAACTATATGTCACACAGCGCGCTTTGTGAGATGCTCGATTACTCGATCAACGAGCTGACGGACTGTCTGTTCCGGCTCGAAGCGATCGGTCTCGTCCGGACGTATAAGACGAAAGACGAGCGCTTGACCCAGTACGTGTATCAACTGCGGGTCCCGCTCGCACCCCATACGTTCTTGAACGACGGACTATTGTCGAGTTTTCTCTTCTATAAAGTCGGAGAAGTCCGCTTCAAACAGTTACAAGGTCGATTCACGATTGATCCGTTGCCGGCCGGAATCATTGAAGTGACGAAAGACTTTAATGAAGTGTTCGACGTCAAAGGGGTCAATCATATGGCGTTCACACAAAAGAACTACGAGAAACCTGACCGCGCCAAAATCGAGATCAACTATACGTTCGATATGGAAATCGTCAAAAAGTTGACGAACTTCCCCGTCGGCTTCTTCACGAAGAAGCTCGATGAGACGATCACGAAGCTTGCCTACGTCTCCCAAATCGATGAAGAGACGATGGCCGAGATGTTGAAGGAGTACTTCGTCCACGAGGCGTATCTACCGCTCAGCGAGCAAGAGAAGCGCGACGGCTGCCGTCAGATGGTGTTGCAGTTGAAGAAAAAACAGACGCGCCATCGGAAAGTGAAGTCGGATGAGACGGAGAAGGCGGAAATCGGTGATTTGCATGACGTGACAGTCATGGAAGCAGCGCATCCGCATCAGTACGTGTCGACGTTACGGAAGACGCCACAGTTGTCGAAGAGCGACGAGCAACTCATCATCGACCTCGTCGATACGCTCGGACTCGCGCCAAGTGTCATTAACGCATTGTTCTATTACTGTATCGAAGTGAAGAAGCAGACCCGGCTCAGTGAGAACTACGTCATGCGGATCGCGACGAGTTGGAAGACGGCAGGCTATTTGAACGCCAAAGACGCGTTGGAACAAGAAGCGACACAAGACGCGCTCATCGAGAAGAAACAGCAGAAGCGGGAGAACGTGCAACAGCGGACGACCGTCGGCTCGAGACGCAAAGACAAGACCGAGATGCCAAAATGGCTCGAGGACGAGGCGAAAGAGCAACGGACGTACGATCAAAAACGAAAACAAGAGCTCGAGGCATCGGTTCCAGACGACGCGGAACTCGTCAAGTTGTTAAATGAATTGAAAGAGAAAGGATGAGGGACATGGAACGCATCAATCAAACGCTCGCCCAAATGATGAACCGGAAAGAAGTGCGGGAAGCGTACGAATCGATTCGCCGGCGCACCCTCGAACATCCAGAAGTCGTCGCCTTTTTAAAGGCGCATCCGGAGTTAGACGAGACGGCGGTCGAGGTCGGCTTTACGAAGCTCAGTGAATATGCAGAACAGATGGACGGCAAGAAGCTCGTCGAGGAGCAAGCCGTCATCCCGGGCCATCAGCCGGTACTCTATGTCGACCTCGGTCAAATCGCGATCCGTTATGAAGAGACGGTCAAGCATCGTCAAGCACGGCGCCAAAAAGAGATGGACCGGAAGTTTAAGAGCTTATTCTTGCCGGAAGAAGTGCGAGAGGCGAGCTTTGAATCGTTCGACTGGTCGGATGACGCCCGTAAAATCGCACTCCGTGAATCGATGCGATTCGTCTCGGGCATGAAGACCCGCCAAAAAGTGAACGGCCTGTACTTACACGGCAGCTTCGGGGTCGGGAAGACGTATTTACTTGCGGCGATCGCCAACGAACTGAAAGTGGCGGACATCGAGACGATTCTCGTCCACGCCCCGGGATTCGTCTCGGAAGCGAAACGGAAGATCCGGACCGATTCGTTCGACTCATTTTTGACGTCGTTCCAACACGTACCGGTGTTACTGATCGATGACATCGGTGCCGAGGCAATCAGTCCGTGGGTACGCGACGAGCTGTTCGGGATCATCTTGCAATATCGCATGATGCATCGCTTACCGACGCTTTACAGTTCGAACTTCAGCGGTGAAGAGCTCGAGACGCACTTCTCGATCGACGGTTCGCCGCAGAACAAAATGAAAGCCCAGCGGCTCATGCAGCGCATCTCGACGACGACGACACAAATCGAATTAAAAGGTGAGAACCGACGTCGGTAAAGGGATTGTATTTCTTGAACGAGTTGACTATACTAATAATCATATAACCGATGCATCGAAGAGGACATGAGACGTCGTCACGGGTTTCAAAGCGAGGGAAGACTGGTGAGAGCTTCCTAAACACGCCGATCGCCTTACTCCCTCAGAGCACCGTACGGGCCAATCGTGCGGCGATTCACACTCGTTATCGTGTGTTCGAGCCAAGCGTTACGCTTGGGAACGAGGGTGGTACCACGAGAATCAAAGCTCGTCCCTTTCATAGGGATGGGCTTTTTTTATTTATTTTTAAATGTAGAGAGGGGAAGTTGACACATGATTCAATTGACATTTCCAGATGGGGCCGTCAAAGAGTTTGAGGCCGGCATCACAGCAGAAGAAGTAGCAGGTTCGATTAGTCCAGGACTCCGAAAAAAAGCAATCGCCGCCAAAATCGATGGTGAGATGATCGATTATCGTCGTCCGATTGAACAGGACGGTAAAATCGAGCTCGTCATGCCGGATTCGGAAGAGGGCATCGATTTGATGCGCCATTCGTCAGCCCACTTGATGGCCCAAGCCATCAAACGGTTATACGGGAAAGAAGGCAGCATCTACCTCGGGATCGGACCGACAATCGAGAACGGTTTTTATTATGATATCGAGATGGATCGCCGCATCAACGAAGAAGATCTCCCTGAAATCGAGAAAATGATGAAGCGGATCGTCGACGAGAACTTGGACATCACACGTGAAGTCGTGTCGCGCGACGAGGCGCTCGAACGCTACAAGGCGCTCGGAGACCCGCTCAAAATCGAATTGATTGAAGATATCCCGTCGAGCGAGACGCTCACGATTTACCATCAAGGCGAATTTTTCGACTTATGCCGTGGGCCGCACGTCCCGTCGACATCGAAGTTGAAAGTGTTCAAGTTGATGAGCGTGGCCGGGGCATACTGGCGCGGCGACTCGGACAATAAGATGCTCCAACGCATTTACGGAACGGCGTTCGCGACGAAAGAACAACTCGCGGAACACTTGCGTCTATTGGAAGAAGCGAAAGAGCGCGATCACCGCAAGCTCGGGAAAGAACTCGATCTCTTCTTCGTGTCGCAAGAAGTCGGCCAAGGTTTGCCGATGTGGCTCCCGAAAGGTGCCTCGATCCGTCGGACGGTCGAACGTTATATCGTCGACAAAGAGCTTGAGCTCGGGTATCAGCACGTCTACACACCGGTCCTCGGTTCGGTCGACTTGTATAAGACGTCTGGTCACTGGGATCACTATCAAGACGACATGTTCCCGAAAATGGAGATGGACAACGAGGAACTCGTTCTTCGTCCGATGAACTGTCCGCACCACATGACGATTTATAAACATGAGCCGCGCTCATATCGCGAACTCCCGCTTCGCATCGCCGAGCTCGGCGGTATGCACCGTTACGAGATGTCAGGTGCGCTCACAGGCCTCCAACGCGTCCGTTACATGGTGTTGAACGACGGGCACACGTTCGTCACACCGGAACAGATGAAGCAAGAATTCAAAGATATCGTCCACTTGATTCAAGAAGTGTACGCTGACTTCGGCATTAAAGACTATCGTTTCCGCTTGTCGTACCGTGACCCGGCCGACAAAGAGAAATACTTCGACAACGACGCAATTTGGGAAACAGCCCAACGCCAGTTGAAAGAGACGATGGATGAGCTCGGTCTCCCGTATTTCGAAGCGGAAGGTGAAGCGGCATTTTACGGACCGAAACTCGACGTCCAAGTCCGGACGGCGCTCGGCAAAGAAGAGACGTTGTCGACGGTCCAACTCGACTTCTTGCTCCCTGAGCGGTTCGACTTGACGTACACAGGACCAGACGGCAAAGACCATCGCCCAATCGTCCTTCACCGTGGGGTCGTCTCGACGATGGAGCGTTTCGTCGCATACTTGATTGAAGAATATAAAGGCGCGTTCCCGACATGGCTCGCACCGGTCCAAGTCAAATTGATCCCGGTCTCACACGTCCACGACGAATACGTCGCGGAAGTGAAAGCAGAGCTCGTCAAGCGCGGTGTCCGCGTCGAAACGGACCTTCGGGACGAGAAACTCGGCTACAAGATTCGGGAAGCACAGATGAAGAAGATCCCGATGACGCTCGTCCTCGGAGATAAAGAACGTGATGAGCGTGCAGTCAACATCCGTCGTTATGGACAACAAGAACAAGTATCGGCCACGCTCGATGAATTCTTGTCGTCACTTACAGCAGAGATCGCCAACCGTTCACGTTAATATGTCGACCATCCTTCATTGGAAGGGTGGTCGTTTTTTCGGTCTTGAGACGGATGCGGAAGACTTCATCAAACACGTATGGTAGAAGAAAGGAGTGATTCATTTTGAATTATATGAAACCATTAGTGGCGTTGACGATCGGTTCGGTCGTCGCGACAAGCATGATTCCAAAAGTAAACGCAGAAGCCATCGTCGATGATACGATTGTCACACTCGGAGAGTCGTTATCGGCGAGCCAACGGGACTGGGTGCTCGAACGGGTTGAGGCACCGGCGGGGATTGAGCCGATCATCACGACCGCAGCCGATGAAGATAAATACTTAGGGGATGCCGTCCCGCAAGCGCAGCGCGGCGGGGGGATGTATTCATCAGCCCGCATCAAACTGACCGACGGGACCGGGCTCGATATCAAAACGGAGAATGTCACATGGGTGACCGAAGATATGTATGCGAATGCTCTCGTGACGGCAGGCGTCACGGATGCCGATATTTATATCACGTCGCCGATTCGCGTCACCGGGACGTCGGCTTTGACGGGCATCATGAAAGCCTATGATCAGACGGCCGCGGAGACGGGCATTCAATTGAGCGAGGAACGGAAAGACTTGGCGCAAGAAGAGCTCGCGGTCACCTCTGAGATCGGGAAGACGGTCGGGCAAGAAGATGTGGCCGGACTCATGAACGAGATCAAAGCGGAAATTGCGAATAAGGCACCGGAGACGAACATCGAGATTCGAGATATCGTCATCCAAGTGTTGAATCAAAACAACGTCCAACTGTCTGATACGCAGTTGACGCAATTGACGACGTTGTTCGAGAACATGCAGCAGGCGAACCTCGACTGGGGTGCAATCAGCAATGGGTTACAAGGGGCCGGTCAAGACGTTCAGGCGTTTCTCGAGACCGAGGAAGTCCAAGGCTTCTTCGCCCGTTTGTTCGAAGCGCTCAGCAACTTCTTCAAGTCGTTGACGAATTGAACGGGCTTTGAGTACATCACAAATGGTATTGAAAAAAGGGCCTCGGCCCTTTTTCAATACCATCGTTTATGGATATAGTCGCGAGCAGACTCGTGGTCGTCCACAATCTTCAACGTGATTCGGTTCATCTCTTCTAAAAGGTCTGTCAATACCGCTTCGAGCTTGGCATCACTCACGTCATGGTGGCGCATCGTCTCTTGTACGATGTGTTTGATTTGGTCGTGATAATCATGGTCACCTTTCACTTGCTGTCTCCAAGACACGGCCCATCCCTCCTTTTTTATTTTATTCCCTCGGAAAAGGTATTGCGAAACAACGAAATGACTGTTATCATCATAAAAGTGTGAGCTACCAATTATTCATGCGCGAATTCTTGACATCTTAATCCTATTGGTGTTAAGATGACATAGTGATTAAATACAACAAAGCAGAAGCGCCCGCTTCTCACCTCGTCCGAACAGCTTCGGTCAGGTCCATCATGTACGTGAAGCAGTCGAGCCTTGGTCTCTGCTGACTCCGAAATGATGTGTGGGCGGGAAACTGCCGACGCTTTTTTTATTGCCATGTTGTCTTATCAATCTAAAACTCGTGCAATCGCACGATGGAGGTGCTAACCATTAGCAAAGAGCTCTTTATCAACGAAAACATTCGTGCCCGTGAAGTTCGCTTAATTGGAGCGGACGGTGCACAACTCGGTGTGCAATCGCGTAATGAAGCATTACGTTTAGCAGAAGAGGCTGAACTCGATCTCGTCTTGGTCGCCGATAAAGCTAACCCACCGGTCGCTAAAATCATGGACTATGGGAAATACCGTTTCGAACTCCAAAAAAAGGAGAAAGAAGCGCGTAAAAACCAAAAAGTCATCCAATTGAAAGAAGTACGCCTCAGCCCGACAATCGAGGAAAACGATTTCCAAACGAAATTGCGTAACGCTCGCAAATTCCTTGAAAATGGAAACAAAGTGAAAGCGTCGATCCGTTTCCGCGGACGCGCCATCACACACTCGGAAATCGGCCGACGCGTTATGGAAAAATTGGCGGCGGAATGTGCCGACTTGGCAACAGTTGAGCAAAAGCCGAAGATGGAAGGACGCAGCATGTTCTTAGTGCTGGCTCCGAAGAAAGAAGATTAATCATCGAGTCATAGTGGGGAGGAAATACTCATGCCGAAAATGAAATCGCACCGTGGTGCTTCTAAACGTTTCAAACGTACTGCATCAGGTAAACTCAAGCGTTCACACGCTTACACAAGTCACTTGTTTGGTAACAAATCGACTAAAGCGAAACGTAAGCTCCGTAAAGGTGCTATCGTATCAGCTGGAGACTTCAAACGCATTCGCAACATGATCGCGAAGTAATACAGAAAGAATTTAGGAGGGAAACCATATGCCACGCGTAAAAGGCGGTTATACGACTCGTCAACGTCGTAAAAAGCAAATCAAGCTTGCCAAAGGTTATTTTGGCTCGAAACACATTCTATTTAAAGTAGCAAAACAACAAGTCATGAAGTCACTCATGTACGCTTACCGTGACCGTCGTCAAAAGAAACGTGATTTCCGTCGTCTTTGGATCACACGTATCAATGCGGCAGCACGCACAAACGGCCTCTCATACAGCCGTATGATGCACGGACTCAAGCTCGCAGGGATCGACATCAACCGTAAGATGCTTGCTGAGCTTGCTGTGACAGATGCACAAGCATTCGCGTCACTTGCTGATACAGCTAAATCAAAATTGAACGCGTAATCGTTCAATCGACAGCGCCGAGACCTTATCTCGGCGCTTTCTTTTTTCTGATTTATTCCTTAAACTTAAGATAAGGAGGACGTCCCATGGATCAATCAGTCTTAGCCATCGTCGCATTGGCGCTCATCGTCTTGAACGTCTACACCTATTTGCAGGCGAAACGTTATACGCTCGGAGAAGGTGATTTTAACGTCTTGTACGCGTACGCAGGCGGTGCGATCGGTGCTCTGTTCGGACTTCATTTGACGCGTAAAAAGGCGGTTCATGCCCCAAAACGTGTTCAAATACAAGTATTGATTTTGGCAGTCGGCTGGTCTTTAATGATTTTAGTACTGCTTTGAATGGAGAATAGGAGGAGCAACCGGTGAACTGGACAACATTGTTTGATCGGCAGCGTGAATTAGATGAGCGGATCAAAGAAGAACATCAATTATCCGGGAACCAATTTGATGAGCGTTTGCTTGCTTTGCTCGTCGAGCTTGGTGAACTCGCCAATGAGACCCGTAGTTTTAAATTTTGGTCAACGAAGGGCCCGTCGCCTCAAGACGTGATCTTAGAAGAGTATGTCGACGGCATTCATTTCTTATTGTCGCTCGGACTTGCCCTCGGGTATGAACGTGATTCGTTCCCGGCAGGTAGCTCGTATCTTGACGCGACTGACGCTTTTTTAGACGTGTTCCGCAAAGTGACGAACTTTGGTTTGTCGAAAACGGAACCGATGTACGAGACGCTGATGGCGGCTTATCTCGAACTTGGCTATACGCTCGGGATCAATGAAGAGTTGATGGCGATGGCGTATATGGCGAAAAATGAAAAGAACCATGAGCGACAAAATCAAGGTTACTAATCAAAAATCGAAGGAGCGATGCCCCATGAACGAATCATTACATATGTTGAAACGCTTGACGGATGCCACAGGTGTCCCTGGAAATGAAGGTGAAGTCCGCTCACTCATGCGTGAGTATTTAGAACCTCACGTCGAAACGTTCGAACAGGATGGGCTCGGCAGTCTGTTTGGTCGAGTGACGGGCGATGCGGAAGGTCCGCGTGTCATGATTGCCGGTCATATGGACGAAGTCGGGTTCATGGTCACGCGCGTTGAAGAGGGCGGTTTCCTCCGCTTCCAAGCACTCGGCGGCTGGTGGAACCAAGTTCTCCTCGCACAGCGCATGGACGTCGTCACACGCTCGGGAGAGAAAATCCCAGGCGTCATCGGTGCCAAACCACCTCACGTCCTTCCGGTCGAGGCACGCAAGAAGCCGGTTGAGATCAAAGACATGTTCCTTGATATCGGTGCAACGTCGAAAGAACAAGTGGCCGAGTGGGGCATTCGTCCGGGCGATACGGTCGTCCCGCATTGTGAGTTCACGGTCATGAAGAACGAAGATTTCTTGATGGCGAAAGCATGGGATAACCGAATCGGTTGTGCCATCGCGATCGAGGCGGCGAAACGTTTGAAGAACGAACAAGTACCAGGTGTCGTCTACACAGGAGCGACGGTCCAAGAAGAAGTCGGGTTGCGTGGCGCCGTCACGGCCGCCAACTTGGTCAAACCAGACGTCGCCATCGCCGTCGATACAGGCATTCCTGGAGATACGCCAGGAATGACACCGGCAGAAGGATTGTCGAAACTCGGGGAAGGGGTCCAAGTCATCTTCTTTGATGCGACGACCGTCACGAACCCACGCCTCATCGATTTGATTGTCGACGTGGCCAAAGAGAACGACATCAAGTACCAATTGGATTTGACGCCGGGCGGCGGGACAGACGCAGGTCGGTTCCATTTGTCTGGAGTCGGGATGCCGGCCGTCGCGCTCACGGTGCCGGTCCGTTATTTGCATACGAATGTCTCGATCATTCACAAAGCAGATTATGAAGCAGCCGTCGATTTGGTCGTAGCGCTCACGAAACGACTCGACCAAGAAACGGTTCAATGGTTGAAAGAGGGATAATATGACGAAAATCACGTCTACGAAAAGTGAGACGATCAAACGCTTAAAGCGATTGATGACAAAAAAAGGCAGACAAGAGTCCGGGCAATTTTTAGTCGAAGGGGAGCATTTGGTCGACGAGGCGATTCGTGCCGGACGACTCGTTCAGCTGATTATGGGGGAATCGTATACCCCGAAAGGATCGTGGCGCCTCGATGAGATGCCGGTCCTCGAACTATCGGACCATGTGGCCGACCTGTTATCTGAAACGGAGAAGACGCAAGGCGTCTTCGCCGTCGTCAAGATGGCCCCGGTCGAACGGAAGATGAAGCACGTCCTCGTCCTCGACCGGATTCAAGACCCAGGTAACCTCGGGACGATGATTCGTACGGCCGATGCGGCCGGATTTGACACGGTCCTCCTCGGCAAAGGGACGGTCGACCCGTTCAACGCCAAGGTCGTCCGGGCGACGCAAGGTTCGTTGTTCCACGTGAACGTGCGCTCGGTCGATTTGCTCGAGACGCTGCCAGAACTGAAGAGCGCAGGCTTCCATGTGTATGGGACCGCACTCGCGAAAGCGACGTCTTACGAACAAGTCGACTTCAAGGACAAAGTCGCGCTCGTCATCGGCAATGAGGCGCAAGGCGTCCATAACGACGTACTTGATTTATGTGACACGCGCGTTCATATCCCGGTTCTCGGCGATGCCGAATCATTGAACGCGGCTGTTGCGGCGGGCATCCTCATGTACCGGATCGCATTACAATAATCTTGTCAGCACTGAAAAATCGTGATAGGTTTATAACATCGAACAACATACCGAATAGACGTTGAAAGAGCATAGTACGCGAACTACCGAATGAGTACAGGGAGCATGGGCCGAGACTGCGAGCCGATGCCTTGGTCGGCGCCGAATTCACTCTCGAGTCGTGTTGGAGACAACACCGGGGTAGCATCCCGATATCGATGCTCTCAAGTGGGCCGATTTCGGCCAAGTAGGGTGGTACCGCGATTATTCGTCCCTTCAGTCATCGACTGGAGGGACTTTTTTTGTAGAGGAGGAAATAAGGATGAAAGAACAGTTAGAACAATTACAGCAAGAGGCATTGCATGAGATTCAGGCGGCTTCGTCGCAAAAAGAATTGAACGATGTCCGCATCAAATATTTAGGGAAGAAAGGTCCGATGACCGAGGTGCTTCGTGGGATGGGGAAACTTTCTCCTGAAGAACGTCCGGTCGTCGGAGAGTTGGTCAACACGGTCCGGACGACGATCCAAGACACGTTAGAGGCACGGATCGAGGAAGTGAAGGCGGTCGAACTTGAAGCGAAACTCGCGGCTGAGACAATCGACGTCACACTACCGGGTCGGACGGCGCTGCCGGGCCATACCCATTTACTTCAACAAATCGTCGATGAGATGGAAGACTTGTTCGTCGGGCTCGGCTATACAATCGCCGAAGGCCCGGAAGTCGAGACAGACCTGTACAACTTTGAGATGCTCAACTTGCCGAAAGACCATCCGGCACGTGATATGCAAGACTCGTTCTATATCACGGATGAGACGCTTCTCCGGACACACACGTCACCAGTTCAGGCCCGGACGATGCTCCAAGCCGACGGGAAACCGATTCGAATCATCTGCCCGGGGAAAGTGTACCGCCGCGACGAAGACGACGCGACACACTCACACCAGTTCATGCAAATCGAGGGGCTTGTCGTCGATGAGCACATCTCGATGGCTGATTTGAAAGGCACACTCGAAGTGTTCGTCAAGCAATTGTTCGGTGAGACGCGTGAAATTCGTCTTCGCCCGAGCTTCTTCCCGTTCACGGAACCATCAGTCGAAGTTGATATCTCTTGCTTCAAATGCGGAGGCAAAGGCTGCAACGTCTGTAAGGGAACAGGCTGGATCGAGATTCTCGGAGGCGGCATGGTCCATCCACGCGTTCTCGAGATGGCTGGCTATGACGCCACGAAGATGTCTGGATTCGCATTCGGGATCGGCGTCGAACGGATGGCGATGTTAAAACATGGAGTAGACGATATCCGTCACTTCTATACAAACGATCTACGTTTCATCGAGCAATTCTAAGGGGGAACACATATGTTATTATCGAAAAAATGGTTGAATCAATATATTGATGTATCAGACTTGAGCGGGCAAGAACTCGGAGACTTGATCACGAAGAACGGAATCGAAGTCGAGAGCGTCATCAGCCGCGCTGAAGGATTGTCAGGACTCGTCGTCGGTCACGTCCTCTCGTGCGAGAAGCATCCCGAAGCGGACAAGTTGAACGTGACGACGGTCGATATCGGTGCGGACAGCCCGGTGCAAATCGTCTGCGGCGCACCGAACGTCGCGACCGGACAGCACGTCATCGTGGCGACGGTCGGAGCTCGTCTCCCAGGACTCAAAATTAAGAAAGCGAAACTTCGTGGTGTCGAGTCACAAGGCATGATCTGCTCACTCGAGGAACTCGGTTTTGAGAAGAAGCAGATTCGTGAAGATGAACAGGACGGCATCCATACGTTCCGTGAATCGGTCGAGGTCGGTGCGGACGTCATCAGCTTACTCGACCTTGACGACGAAGTGATCGAGCTCGGGTTGACACCGAACCGCTCGGATTGCTTGAGCCTATACGGAATCATCCATGAAGTCGCGGCCATTCTCGAGCGCCCTTACACGCTTCCGTCGGCAGATGTGACGACTGACGCACCAAACGCGGTCAGTGTCCGTCTCGAGACAGACAACTGCCCGTACTACGCGACACGTTGCGTCGATGGTGTCACAATCGGAGATTCGCCACAATGGCTGAAGAACGTCTTGATTGCCGAAGGTGTCCGGCCAATCAACAACGTCGTCGATGTGACGAACTATGTCATGCTCGAGCTCGGCCAGCCGCTACATGCGTTCGATACGGCAAAACTCGGGACGACGATTGCTGTCCGTCAAGCGCATGACGGCGAAGAAATCGTCACGCTCGATGACGTGACGCGCACGCTCGATGCCTCGATGATGGTCATCACGGACGGTGAACGTCCTGTCGCCATTGCCGGCGTCATGGGCGGTGCGAACACAGAAGTCGATGCGACGACGTCGAGTATCATCCTCGAGTCGGCCTACTTCGCACCGGCATCGGTCCGGAAGACGAGCCGTACGCTCGGATTGCGTTCGGATTCGAGTGCCCGCTTTGAAAAAGGAGTCGACCCGGAACGGTTGCAACTGGCCCTCGACCGTGCCGCCGAGCTCATCGTCGAAGTGAGCGGTGGCACGATCAGCGACATCGTCGTCGCTGGGGACAAAGCTTCAGCGGCCCGGACGATCGATGTCTCGGTCGCCTATATCAACCATCGCCTCGGGATGGACCTTGAACAAGCGACGATCGTCCGCATTTTGGAGCGGCTCGGTCTCGACGTGACCGGAGACGAGACGTTGACGGTCCACGTACCGTCACGCCGGCCTGACTTGGAACTACCGGCCGACATCACGGAAGAAGTGGCGCGCCTCTATGGGTATGACAGTCTGCCGTCGACACTCCCGGCGTCGCGTTCAAAAGGGTACCTCCCACGAGAGAACGTGTTACGTCGCCGAGTTCGTCGTGTCCTTCAAGGGACAGGATTGTCGCAAGCGATCACGTACTCGCTCACGAGCGTCGGACACGCCGCACGCTTCAGTGGGGAAGGCTCGGACAAAGTTAACTTGGCGATGCCGATGAGCGAAGAGCGCTCAGTGCTCCGGACCTCACTCGTCCCAGGTCTCCTCGAAGCGGCGCGATACAACACGTCACGCCAACAAGCGAATGTGCGCTTGTATGAAACAGGGCGCGTCTACGTGGAAGAAGGCGAGACGTTACCACGCGAAACGGAACGCGTCGCCGGTGTATTGACGGGGCTTTGGTACGACCATCGCTCGCAAGGCACACGTGTCCCGGTCGACTATTTTGTCGCCAAAGGCATCGTCGATACGCTGTTGCATGCACTTCGCATCGACGCGACGTATGAGGCGGCGACGATTGCGGATATGCATCCGGGCCGGACTGCGAACGTCCTCGTGGACGGACGTGTCATCGGCTATGTCGGACAAGTCCATCCGGGCGTGTCAAAAGAAGCGTACGGTTTGAAAGAAGTGTACGTATTCGAGCTCGACTTGGATGTGTTGCATCAGACGGCACAACTCGTCTACGAAGATGTGCCACGTTTCCCATCGATCTCACGCGACTTGGCACTCGTCTTGAAGCGGGATATCCCGGCGGGGCAAGTCGAAGCAACGATCAAACAGGCTGCCGGACCGCTCTTGATCGACCTCGCCGTGTTCGATGTCTATGTCGGGGAGAACGTAGGAGACGATGAAAAATCGATCGCCTTCTCGCTCAAATATCAAGACCCGACGCGCACGCTTCAGGATGAAGAAGTGACCGCGTCGTATGAAGCAATCCTTGCGGCCGTTCAAGCGGCCCACGGCGCAGAAGTTCGCGCCTAACCTAAAAAAGGTGTCCACCCCGTGTGGACACCTTTTTTGAGTTTACTGGACCTCGAGAGCCAAGTCGCCGAACTTCGTCCAACCGACGAGGCATGTCACTTTATACAACAGGAGCGTGATGACGGCCGGGAGGACGACACCCGTTCCGACGAAGATGAGGAACGCGTCCATTCCTTGCGCGGCAAGGATGTTGAGCGGGGCGATCAACGAGTTGAGGCCGAGCCCTGCGATCTCATATGGGACCTCGAGCGAGAAGACGAGCGTCGCGATCGGAGCGCTGATCATCGCCGCGATAAAAGGTGGCATGACGACGCGAGGGTTTTTGACGACGTTCGGGAACTGCACTTTCGGTGTGACGAAAAACGAGGCGACCAACCCGCCCGGATCCGTTTGGCGATACGCCATGAGGGTGAAGCCGACGAACTGGGCCGTACATCCAATCAACGCGGCGGCGCTGGCGACCGGGTCGAGCTGGAGCGCGATGGCGAGTGCGGCCGATGAAGCCGGAGACATGAGCATGACACTGAAGACGAGCGCGATGACGAGCGATGTCGCGATTGGCGATGTATTGACCGAAGCGGTGATGCTCGCACTAATCGAGTTAATGAGCGGTGTCGTGACGGCTGCTGCCCCGACCCCGACGATCCCGCCGCCGAGGACGGCTGTGACCGGGACGACCATCATGTCGAACTTCGTCTTGCCGAGGACACGTTTACCAAGCCAAACTGCAGCCGCGGCCGCGATTAAAGCACTGATCGGTTGACCAGGTACGAGCACGAGCCCGCTCTCGGTCGGTTGGAGCGCCGCACCACCGACGGTTGCCGCAATCATCGCACTGAACAAAACGAGGGTATTGCCGCCGAGCTGGTAGGCGACACCGGCACCGAGTGCCGGGGCGAGCAACGATTTCGCGACTTGGCCGATCAAGACGAGTGTCTCGATTCCGGCCATCTTCCCAATCGTTTCAATCAAGAGGCCGACCCCGAGCGTGACGAGGACGGCGCTTGCCATTCCTGCTGATATTTTGATCATCCGATCCATTGCGTACTGTTTCACTTCCATCATCTCCTCTATGTGTATCGTTCCAATAAAAAAACCTATCCAGATTGGATAGGCGCGTCGGTCAAACCATGAGCGCCTCGTCCGAAACCATCGAAACAAGGGCCCAAAAATTCGTCTCGGTCATCGAGTCGATTTTCAGTCCCTCAGTCGAATAATAATCAGTAGGCCGTGTTGTGCATTGGTTTTCATCAGTGCCAGCTCCTCCGTTTGTTAAGATTTGTCTAAGAGTAACACGATATTTTTCAATAATCAATATTTTCTGAAAATTTATTTGAAAAAATTGAAAACCGCTCAAAAAGAAAGACGGCCCCGTGCAGGACCGTCTTTCTTTAAGATGTGCTGGCGGCGAGTGAGCCGACTTGTTGATCGATGAACGCCATCGAGATCGAATTGAAGTGATCGGGTTGGTCGACGTTGACGACGTGACCCGAGTCCGAGACGACCTGGACGCGAGCCGTCGGTTGATGTTTCGCGGTCCGTTCGACAGCTTCAAGGAACATGTAGTCCTCATCACCCATAATATAGAGAATCGGTACGTTCGTCTCGATTGATGAGAAGTGACGAAGCAACGGATTCATATTCTCGGTCATCTTGAACCAGCGGATGAACTCGCGCTGGCATAGGTTGGCCGCGTCGCGGACGAACATCATCCGTGATTTTTTATGACGTTTTTTTGGTAGCAAGATCCACGCGAACAACTGATACAGCCACATGTACGGCACGAAGCTCTGCACGAGACTGCCAAGTCGAATCAACAACGTCGAGCGGACGTTGAACTTGACAATGGCCCCACCGAGCACGACGGAAGCGATTCGTTCCGGATGGTGCTCGAACATCGCCTGGATGACGATTGTCCCGAGCGACAGGCCAACCATATGTCCTTTTTCAATCTTCAAATGATCCATGACTTCGACGACGTCTTCGACGACGACGTCGAGCGTATATGCGTTCAGCGGTTGGTTCAACGACTGTTCTTCGTTGTACGAGCCGCCGTGTCCACGGAGATCGAGCAAGAGCACGTTATATTTTTTTTTGAACGGCCGAATTTGACGATACCAATGCGACAGACTTCCACCGGCGCCATGGATGAAGATGACCCAAGGATGGTCGTCGCTTAAAGTGTACGTTTTATAATGCAACATGAACGCTATCCTCCAAAAATTTTTAAGTTCATTAAACCCTAAAATTAATATACCATATCTTCGAAGTGAGGACTATCGTTTCAGCTCACTCAAACGGATCGCTTTCTTCGTGTTGGCGAAGTGGACTTTCGCCACTTCGTTTAAACGTTCTTGACCGTAACGGATGATCAACTCGGCAGCGACTTGATCGACTTTGGCACCGGCCCCTTTCGGTAACGTGACCCCGAGTGTCGCGCTTAACTTGTCCATTTCTTTTAAGAACAAGGCCCGGGCGAGAATCGAGGCAGCGGCCACGGCGACGTGCAGTCCTTCCGCTTTCGTCGAGAAATAGACGTCGTCTTTGACGACCGCCTTTTCAGATCGCAAATGGTTGTAATAGACGTTCTTTTCAGCGAACTGATCGATTAAAATCGCGTCCGGTGTCGCATCGAGCTTCTGTAATAAGGCCGACAAGGCGGCATTATGAGCGATGGCCGTCATTTTACCTTGCGTCATCGTTCGCTGCATCTTATTATACGCCGGATTGTGCAGCGTCGCTTTCTGATAGGTGATGGTAACATGTAAATCTTTGGCGATGCGGACGATCTCTGTATCGGACAACAGTTTTGAGTCTTTGACCCCGAGCTCTTTGACAAGGGCGATTTTCTCTTTCGGCACATAGGCGGCGACGACGACGAGCGGTCCGAAATAATCTCCTTTTCCGACTTCATCGCTCCCGATGACAGACCAGTCCGAAAAGCCTTCCGGTAGAACGGTTTTAGGCACACTTGGTTCTTTCTTTATACTCGTTCCCCATTTTGCGGCCTCGCTGTCGGCATCGCGTCCTTGGAACATGACTTTACCCGAATTGTAGACCGTAATTACACACTGAGGTGTTTTGGCACTGAATCGTGCATGGGGCGGTGGATTGACCGCGTGGGCCCGATAACTCGCGATAAGTTCTTCTTGGGCCGCGGTCGACAATTTGATGACTTGATTGCCCAACGTGAGCACTTCCTTTCTAACTCTAGCAAATCAATCTTACATTTTTTTTAGATATTTTGAAACCAAAGTTTCGCTCTAAACGTATAGACAAGTGAGTAAAGAAAGAAGTGAGGTGAGTCGGAGATGTGGTGGCGCGATGACACGGATGAAGATGAGGCGGGATCTCTCTATAAACATATTCTCGAGCTAGAGGCTAGGATTGCGAAGCTGATCGCCCATCAAGTCAGGGTGCGTCGCCTGCTGATGCAAGAATCGTCGGCCGCGGCGACCGAACAAATCATTGCGCTGCAAGCGGAAGTCGATCATTTTTTATCGCTATTGCGACAAGAGCGAGCGGAAGCGGTCGATCGCTACGACCGCTTGCGTCTCGAACAGACGTTAGGACGTGTGCGGCAGGTGGTCGATCAACCGACCCGGCCTTTGTCCGAATGGGACACGATCGAGCAAGCACTTGCACTCGAAGTCGAACATTTGCGTCGTGTTCTTTCCTATGAACGACAGCGTCGCGCCGAGGAGGAGTGGTAATGGAATCGTTAGATCAGCTGTATTGGTGGGTACTCATCATCGCCGGTCTCGGTACATTTTTGTACATGTTATTTTCAGATGCGTTTGATTTATTCGATGGTTGGTTCAATCCAGCGGTCATCCTGTCATTTTTAGCACTCGGTGCGGGCATCGGCCTCATTTTGAACGCGCTCGCCCATGTGTCCCCGATGATCGGGCTCGCCGTCGCACTCGTCGGATCGTTCGCGCTCACGACGCTCCTGTACTTATTCGTCCTCTTGCCGTTATCGAACGCGGAAGAATCGATCGGGATGACCGATGAATCACTCGTCGGACTTGTCGGACGGTTGACCGTCCCCGTTCCGGAAGGCGGTTACGGGGAAGTACTCGTCGAATCGGTCATCGGTTCGATTTTAAAGACGGCTCAAAGTGTGGACGGCAAAGCGATTCCGAGTGATCGACGGGTCATCATCATCGAAGTCGAACGAAACATTGCGGTCGTCATGGAATATGACGAGCCGACAATCCGAAAGGAGTTTTAACTTATGAGCACAGCCATATTAGCCAGTATTATCGTCGGGGTGATTTTGCTCGCCTTGATTTTCGTCTTCGTGTTGAAGTATCGCACGGTCGGACCAGATGAGGCGCTCATCGTCACCGGCAGTTACTTAGGGAAAAAGAACGTCCATAGCGACGCGTCGGGCAACCGTGTAAAGATTATCCGCGGGGGCGGAACGTTCGTCTTGCCGGTGTTCCAGCAAGCGGAACCGCTCAGCCTTCTTTCGAGCAAACTTGAAGTGACGACGCCGGAAGTGTACACCGAGCAAGGCGTACCGGTCATGGCGGACGGTACGGCCATCATCAAAATCGGTGGCTCGATCAGCGAGATCGCCACGGCGGCCGAGCAGTTCCTCGGCAAACCGAAAATCGAACGCGAGAACGAGGCGAAAGAAGTGCTCGAAGGTCACCTCCGTTCCATCCTCGGTTCGATGACAGTTGAAGAGATTTATAAGAACCGCGATAAGTTCTCACAAGAAGTCCAACGCGTCGCCTCACAAGACTTGGCGAAAATGGGGCTCGTCATCGTGTCGTTCACGATTAAAGATGTTCGTGACAAGAACGGCTATCTCGAATCACTCGGGAAACCACGAATCGCGCAAGTGAAACGCGATGCTGATATCGCAACGGCCGAAGCGGACAAAGAGACACGCATCAAACAAGCAGAAGCGATGAAAGACGCGAAGAAAGCTGAACTCGAACGGGCTTCGGAAATCGCAGAAGCCGAGAAAGAGAACCAGCTCCGCATCGCCGCCTATCGTCGTGAGCAAGACGTCGCCAAGGCCCGGGCCGACCAAGCGTATGAACTTGAAGAAGCCCGCGCCAAACAAGAAGTCACCGAGCAACAGATGCAAGTCCAAATCATCGAGCGTCAAAAGCAAATCGAGCTCGAAGAGAAAGAAATCATGCGTCGTGAGAAACAATACGATTCAGAAGTGAAGAAAAAGGCCGACGCCGACCGCTATGCCATCGAACAGTCAGCGGAAGCCGACAAGGCGCGTCAAATCGCCTCGGCCGATGCCGAGAAATATCGTATCGAAGCGGAAGCGAAAGCTGACGCCGAACGCGTTCGTCTCGCCGGTGTGGCCGAAGCGGACTCGGAACGGGCCAAAGGGGAAGCCGAAGCCGAGATTATCCGCTTGACGGGTCTCGCCGAAGCCGAAGCGAAACAAAAAATCGCCGAAGCGTTCGAACAGTATGGACAGGCTGCCATTCTCGACATGGTCGTCAAGATGCTTCCGGACTATGCGAAACAGATTGCAGCACCGCTTGGCAATATCGACAAGATCACGGTCGTCGATACGGGCAGCGGGAAAGATGGGGGTGCCGGCAAAGTCACAGGCTACGCTACAGACTTGATGGCATCGCTCCAACAGACGCTCAAAGCGTCGTCAGGAATCGACATGAAAGATTTACTCGACAATTTTGCCGGGAAAGGCAACGTCCAGCCGAGCGCGAATCGCGAATTGAGCGAATCGACGTTCGCCGCGACCGAAGAGTGAGCCGAGAGCCACAGACAATAGTCTGTGGCTTTTTTGTTTCGTGCGGATTCCTCTAAATTTGATAGGAAAGACTTCAAACTCGATCGGTTTCTGACGATAAGGGAGATGTCAGACCATTAGAGAGAGGAAGTAGCTATTATGAAGAAATCACTCATCATCGGCTTGTTGGCCGCATGTGTGACTTGGTTGCCCGGTTGTCAGTCTGTCATCGACCAACCGGAACAAACCGTGGAAACACGTCAATCGATGGGCGTCGTCTTGTCCGATGTTGGTCTCGGGGACCAATCGTTCAGCGACGCGGCGATGCGCGGCATGGGGCAACTCCGGGAGACAGGGAAATGGTTCGTCGACTATCGCGAGCTTGCCGAGACGGAGACATATAAAGCGGGGTTCGAACAGCTCGTCGCGGACGGACATGATGTTATCATCGGTCTTGGTTTCGCATGTCAGACGGATCTTGAAGCGGTGGCGGCCGAACATCCAGAGCAACAGTTCGCGTTGATTGATGCCGTATCGACGTTACCGAACGTCATCTCGGTGACGTTCCAAGAGACGGAAGGCAGTGCACTCGCCGGGGCAGTCGCGGGGCTCGAGACGGAATCGAATAAAATCGGTTTCATCGGGGGTGTCGACAACGAGCTGATTCAAAAATTCGGGACCGGCTTCGAGCTCGGTGCAAAAGGCGTGAATGAAGACGTAACGATGCTCGTCGATTACGCCAACGATTTTGCCTCGCCTGAAATCGGACGTAAGTTGGCAGAGAAACAGATTGAAGCCGGAGCGGACGTGCTGTACGCCGCTGCAGGACTGACAGGGGTCGGTGTCTTAGAAGCAGCGGAACGGAACGGCGTGAAAGCGATTGGCGTCGATAGCGACCAATCGATGATCGCACCGGACGCGGTCATCACGTCGATGTTGAAACAAGTCGATTTGGCCATCGTCGAAATCGCGGATCGGGTCGAAGCGAAGGCGTTCAACGCTCACGTCGAACTCGGGATCGATCAAGGCGGTGTCGGTTTGGCCGCTCTTCGTCGTGTCCAATGGGATGACGACGAGACAAAACGGTTCGAGGCGTTTCAGAAACAGTTGATGGAGGGGACGCTGAAATGAGCTTACGGAAACGGTTCATCTTTTCGACCGTGTTCACGGTCTTATTGATTGTCTTGATGATGAGTTATGTCTTGTCGACGTTGAATCGTCTGCAAACTTATAACGAGCAGTACGGCACCCAGATGATTGAGTTGTCCCAACTCGAGACGTCGCTCTTGCAGGAGCAGTCCCTTTGGACCTCGCTCGGTGAGCAGATGAGCCAATCGACGCTCACGCAGCTCGAGCGGATTCGGACGACAAACACGGAGACGTTTACGACATTGAAACAGACGTATCTTATTCCTGAATTTGCGAACCACCTCGAACGTGCGACGATGAAGTACGAGCGAATCGGAGCGGAGGTCGAGGCGGCCGAGGCCGGCGGAATCGCCGCCCGGATTCAAGCGGCGAAGCTTGAAGGGGTATTGAACGATGTGAATACGCTCCTCTTGAAAAATGGAACATTCTACGAGGCGTTACAAGCCGAGGCGGCGAGTGAGACAAAACGTCTCCTGCTCGTGTCCGTATTGTTGACGGTCTTTGTCATCGTCGCACTCAGTGTATACAACTTCTTCTTCGCCCGCTCGATCACCCACCCACTCGAACGCAACGTCGAGGCGGCGGAAGCGATCGCGGCCGGACGATTGATCACGCTGCCGGATTCGACGAGACGTGATGAAATCGGACGCTTAGAACGAGCGATGCGGGAAATGACGATGTCGCTCCAGACGGTCATCGGTTCCATCCGTGTCACGTCGATGAAAGTGAACGATATGACAGAGACGGCGGCTGCTGAGAACGAGGCCGTGGTCAGTACGACATCGAACATCACGAATGCGGTCGATGAGATGGCGAACGGGGCCCAGTCGATTGCGACCGAACTGCAAGAGACACTTGAATCGGTCGGCATCATGGCGACCTCGTTCGAGACAAGTTTGAACCAGACGAAGCAGACGACCGAACAGACGTCTGAGATGACACGCGAAGTCGCAGCCGGCATCGAGACGTTGACGGACCAGGAAGCGATTTTAGCACGTTCGAGCGAACGTAACGCATCGCTCGTCAACCGGATGGATGATTTCGCCCGGAAAACAGAAGAAATCGAAAAAATGGCGAAGCTCGTGGAAGATGTCGCCGCCCAGACGAACTTGCTCGCCTTGAATGCGGCCATCGAGGCTGCACGGGCAGGGGAGGCAGGACGAGGTTTTGCAGTCGTCGCCAGCGAAGTGAAGAAATTGGCCGAGGAGAGCAACGTGGCGACACGTTCTATCTTTGGTGTCGTCCAGACGATCCGGGACGAGGTCGTCCGCTTGACGGACATGGTCGAAGAGTCGAGTCGGGAACAGACGGCACAGCTCGAGGCGTTCGGAATGACGAAGCAGGCGTTCAACCGAATCCATGACCGCACGGACCACGTCGCCTCGTTTGTCAGTACGATTGAACGCGAGATGGTCGCGTCGAGTTCGGAAGTGACGAACGTCTTGAAACGGGTTGAAGAAGTGAGCGGTGTAACCGAGGAACTTGCGGCGGGGAACGAAGAAGTCGCAGCCTCGATGAAAGAGCAGCAAGCGAGCTTCGATCAGATTTTCGCTTTGATGCAAGAGTTAGAAGGGCAAGCCGCGGCACTCGCGAGCCAAGTCCAACATTTTGAAGAGCACTGAGACAAGTTTCGGCTTGTCTCTTTTTTGTCGTCTCGTTATGTACGGGAAGCGGATGCCTTCGTCCGATAGGCGCGTGGAAAACGACGAGTTCGGCCTCGGCACAGATGACAACGTTTCTTCATACTATAGAAAAGACTCGCTCGAGGAGGGGACGTATGGAGAAGTGGAAACGATATGTCGTCGTGCTGCTGATTGGACTGTTTATCGGGGTGGGCTATATGTTTTATTCGAAAGAACCGGAGACGCCGATGGTCGAACAGTTCGTGGCGACACCCGAACCGGAAGTCGAGCCGAGCGTCCCGACCGAAATCGTCGTCTATGTGACCGGGGCGGTCGAGGCACCGGACATGTATACGATGCCACAAGGGGCGCGTGTCGGTGACGTGTTGTCACTCGCTGTCTTGACGGATGAGGCCGACCCTGAGCAATTGAACTTGGCCCAACTGCTCGTCGATGGGACGAAAGTGAGCGTCCCGAAAAAAGGAGAGACGGTCGTTGTGCCGGCCGCTGAAGAAGCGAGCGGGGGGACGAACGGGGTCCATGTCAACAGTGCGACGAAGGACGAACTGATGACCGTACCGGGCATCGGCCCGGCCAAAGCCGAGGCGATTCTCAATCATTTGAAACAACATGGGCCGTTCAAGTCATACGAAGAGATTGGCAACGTCAAAGGATTCGGGGAGAAGACGTTAGAAAGCATGGAAGGCTATTTATTGGTCCCGTGACATGCCGCTGTATCCACTATTGCCGATCAGCCTATTCATTGCCGGGATGTACGGGTCGGTCGCCCTCTGCCTCCTGTTGTCTGTCGCCATCGCGTTCACCTGTCGCGGTCAATCCGTCTATGCGCATATCGGCGCCGTCCTGCTCGTCCTGTTCGTGTTCGTACGTCCTGACGCCGAACCGTTGCCGGAGGCCGGGCCCTATCTGTTCGCCATCGAGAGCCGGCGGGACAACGGACTATCAGCGCGGCTGTATGGACAAATCGACGGGACGGAAGGTGTGTTGACCGGTCGTGACCTCGCACTCGGTCGTCCCGGAGAGACGTGCCTCGTCACGTTCACGCACATCCCGTTCGCACCGCTGCGTAATACGGGCGGATTCAATGAGTCGGCGTGGGCGCTCGGAGCCGGTCTGACGTTCAAAGGGAGTGACGTCGCCATCGAGGCGTGTCGTCCGAGTGACGGGATAGCTGGGCGGATGCTCCGCTGGAAAGAACGGCAGCTCGCGAGAATCGAGGCAACGTATCGACCAGATGTGGCGCTATACATGGAGGCGTTATTGTTTGGGGAGAGCCGATTGCTCGATGAAGACACCTCGTTCTCTTACCGGGTCACGGGTCTGCTTCATCTGCTCGTTATCTCCGGGTCACATATCGCGCTCCTCGTTTTGGCGTTCCGTTGGCTGATGCGCGGTTTGCCGTTTCGTCAGGAGACGAAGACGCAACTCATCATCGCCGCGGTCACGCTGTTCGGCTGGCTGACCGGGTTTTCGCCACCGGTCGCACGGGCCGTTCTCGTCGCCGATCTGTTGCTCGGGTTGTCGCTGTTCGGCTACCGTGTCCGTGACCCGATTCGGTTACTGAGTTGGTGTGCCGCGATGCTACTCGCCGTGCAACCTTATCTGTTCTGGAATCTAGGGTTTCAATTGACGGTCGCGATGACGATATTTTTGCTCGTGACCCGGTCGATTTGGAAGGGGCCGTTCGGATTGGCCATCTATGCGCAATGGTTCGGTCTCATCTTCCTATGGCCCGTGCAACCAATTCTATCGATGTTGGCACCGGTATATAACGTGCTCGTCGGGCTGTTGATCTCTTGGTTCATCATCCCGATCACACTGCTCTCGTACCTCGTACCGACGGCCGAACCACTCCTCTATCCGGTCCTCGACGGGTTGAACGGGACGTTCCAACTGCACCATGACTGGCAGCCGTGGCTCCCGTTGCACGAGTTCACGTTTTGGCACGCTGTAACGCTCGCTGCCGTGCTGTGGGGTGGGTTGATCTTACTCGAATGGAAGCGCTGGACGGGCTGGGCGCTGGCCGTCAGTTCCCTTTTCTTCCTTCACGTCTCGTTGGAATGGACCGAACAGCCACGCGTCACGTTTCTAGATGTCGGGCAGGGCGATGCCATCGTCGTCGAGTATGGGGGTGTGACCGGGGTCATCGATGTCGGCGGAGTGTTTCAAGACCCGAAGGAATCGAAACGGTCCACGTATGATCCGGGAGCGGATGTCGTCGCCCCGTACATATGGAAGCGAGGGGAGACGCGTCTCGATTTCTTGCTGCTTACCCATGCCGATCATGATCATGTCGGCGGACTGTCCGGTTTGCTCTCGTCCATCGAAGTCGATGAGGTGTGGCTCTCGGCGGAAGTAGCGGATCAAGGCAAACGAGACGAGTTACTGGCCGAGCTGGCGGCTTATCAAGTCCCGGTCCGGCTCCTGTCGAGCGGGGACAGGCCGTACCCGTGGATGTGGGTCGTCGCCCCGGACGAGTCAGGAGAGGATGAGAATGCGAACTCGGTGTCACTGTTCATGAAAGTCGGGGACCTCACTTATTTATTGACCGGAGACTTACCGGACACACGGGAAGGGATGATCCCGACCGTCGACGTCGATGTATTCAAGCTCGGACATCACGGGGCGGACTCATCCTCGAGTCGTGAGTTGATTGAGCGGGTCGATCCGGAATGGATTGTCGTCAGCGTCGGGGCGAACAATCGCTACGGTCACCCCCACCCCGATACGTTAGAGCGAATCGAAGGAAGACGGTTATTGCGGACGGACGAGGACGGGATGGTCGTCTGTGAACGAAATCGCTGTCGCGGGATCGTAACGAGGGGGGGTCACTCCAAGAAATCTATGATAAACTAAAAAAGCGATTGCTCCCCCGGGGCAATCGCTTTCTGACAGACTTATAAGCTCAAGAACTTGATGAGGACACCGATCGCGAAGATGGTGAAGAAAAAGCCGAACGGGACGATGAAGCCGATTGCTGAATCGATGGCATCGTTACGTTTGCACTGCACGTCGTTCTCGAACGGGTTTTCGCTTTGTGGGCGAACAGAGTTAATATGCATAGTGAGTCCCTCCTTGAAATGGTTCCGTCCTAAGTATAGCGAATCAGTGAAGGATAATCTATGTTTAGATAAGAATAAATTGTGAAAGTGGTGTGTGTTTTGAATGAACCGTGGCTGCATAACGGAAAGTTGTCGAACGTGTATGTCCTATTTGGGACAGAGAAATATTTACTAGAGACGTGGGAACGGTCGATCATCAAAGCCGCCAACCCGTCTGGTGATCAATTTGATGTCATGCAGCTCGACTTGCACGAGACGTCACTCGATACGGCGCTTGATGAAGCGGAGACGGTACCTTTTTTCAGTGAGTATCGGACCGTCATCGTCAAACATGCCCAGTTTTTGACGGGGGCGAAAGAAAAGCAGAAACAAAACGTCGAGCGCTTGACGGATTACGTCTTACAACCGGCTCCTTACTCTGTGCTCGTCTTTGTCATTGAAGCGGAAAAACTCGATGAACGAAAAAAAGTTGTCAAACGCCTGAAAGAACGGGCCATCGTCCTCGAAGCGAAAAAACCGAGCCAATCCGAATTAATGCGTTACGTCGGCGACGAATTGAATCGTCGTGGTCAAAAGATGGAGCGGGCGACCGTCGAGCGTCTGTTGTTCCTCTGTCAGGACGATTGGGGAAAACTCGTGCGCGAGCTTGAGAAATTACAACTCTATGCGAGTGAAGGCGCCGACATCCCGATGGAGATCGTCAACGACTTGGTCCCGCGGACGCTCGAGGATAACGTATTCCAGCTATCCGAGTTTTTAGTGGCCCGACGTGCGGATGCTGCGCTTCGGCTTGTACGGGACTTGGAGAAACAGGGGCAGGAATTGATCGGTCTGTTGTCGCTCCTCGCCCGGCAGTACCGGAATATGTATCTGGCCAAACAGTTGACCGAGAAAGGTTATGGCGAGAAGCAGATCGCCTCGAAAATCGGGGCGCATCCATATACGGTAAAACTCGCCTCACAAGCGAGCCGGAATTTCTCAGAGGCCCAGCTCGCCCGGGCGCTGACGATGATTGCCGATGCGGACGAGGCGATGAAGACGGGACGGGGCGACAAGCAACTCGTCTTTGACACACTCGTCTGCCAATTAACGTTACTGTGAGGTGAAGACATGGGATTACAGGAAGTGAGACTCGTGGACGTGATTCCGCTCCGGCATGAAGTGTTACGGCCGGGACAGGCAGTCGAGACATGTTATTTTGAAGGGGATGACGCCGAGACGACACGCCACTATGCCTGGGTCGAAGACGGTCGTGTCGTGTCGATTGCGACCGTGATGGAAGTGGGGCGTGACTTCGACGGTCAGACGGTGCCGTATCAGCTCAGAGGGATGGCAACGGACCCGGCATTTGCTGGCCAAGGAATTGGCTCGTCCTTTTTACAGGCGTTGCATGAAGCGGTCAGTGATTCGTGGTGGTGCAACGCTCGAGCGATCGCCGTCCGGTTCTATGAACGGAACGGATTGGTGACGGTCGGTGACGCGTTCGACATTCCAGGGATTGGACCCCATTATGTGATGAAGTACGAAAAAACAGCCGGCTCCTAATGGAGGCGGCTGTTTCGTTTTAGTCTCTAATTAGAGAGCTGCGATGCGAGCTGCGAGACGTGATTTGTCACGACCTGCTTTGTTTTGGTGGATTAGACCTTTTGCTGCAGCCTTGTCGATTTTCTTCGTAGCGAGGACGAAAGCTTCTTGAGCCGCTTCTTTGTTACCTTCTACAACGAGAGTATCAACACGTTTTACTGCTGTACGCATTGCTGCTTTCTCTTGCGAGTTCGCTACGCGACGCTTTTCAGAAGTTTTTGCACGTTTGATTGCTGATTTGATATTTGCCATGTTATTTCACCTCCTGAAACAAGAAAGTGTATGTTCTCATTACTTCAAGTAATCATTCAACAGAACAAGCACAATTGTAGCAAACGGTTATTCGAAAAGCAACCACTTGATGATTATTCTGAAAACTATATGTGGTATTGTTGTAGTAGGTCGTACACATTAACTTAGGATTTTGATATAATGACACGGTATGTATGAGAAGGACAGGTGAACCCATATATGAACAAACAAGAATTAGAGAATCGTCAAAAGAAGATTCGTAACTTTTCCATCATCGCTCACATCGACCATGGGAAGTCGACACTCGCTGACCGGATTCTCGAGAGAACTGGTGCGCTTACAGCACGTGAAATGAAAGAACAGACACTTGACGCCATGGACCTTGAACGGGAGCGTGGCATCACGATCAAGTTGAACGCTGTTAAGTTGAACTATACCGCAAAAGACGGTGAAGAGTATATTCTTCACTTGATCGATACACCGGGACACGTCGACTTCACATATGAAGTATCCCGTTCACTTGCGGCTTGCGAAGGCGCAGTGCTTGTCGTTGATGCGGCGCAAGGAATCGAAGCTCAAACGCTTGCAAACGTTTATCTTGCGCTCGATAACGACCTTGAAATCATCCCGGTCATCAACAAAATTGATTTGCCGTCGGCCGATGTCGAACGTGTCCGTCAAGAGATCGAAGATGTAATCGGGCTCGACGCAAGTGATGCTGTGCCAGCTTCTGCTAAAGCGGGGATCGGGATTGAAGAGATTCTCGAGCAAGTCGTTGAACTCGTTCCGCCGCCGACTGGTGACCCGTCAGCACCACTTCAAGCGTTAATTTTCGACTCGTATTATGACGCCTACCGTGGTGTTGTCGCTTCGATCCGAATTGTCAACGGTTCAGTCAAAGTCGGTGACAAGGTTCAAATGATGTCGACTGGTAAATCATTTGAAGTAACGGATCTTGGTGTCTCAACACCGAAACCGGTCTCGGTGAAGGAATTGAACGTCGGAGACGTTGGTACGCTATCGGCATCGATTAAAACGGTCGGTGATGTGCGCGTCGGTGATACGATCACCCTTGCGAAAAATCCATCGACGGAACAGCTCCCGGGTTACCGGAAGATGAACCCAATGGTGTATTGTGGTCTGTATCCAATCGATGCCGCCAAATATAACGACTTGCGCGAAGCGCTCGAACGACTCCAGTTGTCGGATGCGGCACTCGAATTCGAGCCGGAGACGTCACAAGCACTCGGCTTTGGCTTCCGTAGCGGATTCCTCGGCATGCTCCACATGGAGATCATCCAAGAGCGAATCGAGCGTGAGTTCGGGATCGACTTGATCACGACGGCACCGTCGGTAATCTATCACGTCACGACGACGGCGGGCGACGTTATCCATGTCGATAACCCGTCGAAAATGCCGGAACAACAAAAAGTCGAGTCGATTGAAGAGCCGTACGTCAAAGCGGCCATCATGACACCGAATGACTATGTCGGCGCCATCATGGAGCTCTGTCAGAAGAAGCGCGGCAGTTTCATCGACATGCAGTATATCGATACGACGCGTGTCAAAATCACGTATGACATCCCGCTCAGTGAAATCGTCTATGACTTCTTCGACCAGTTGAAGTCGAGCACGAAAGGATATGCGTCGCTTGATTACGACTTGATTGGTTACCGCCCGTCACGCCTCGTCAAGATGGATATCCTCCTCAACAACGAACTTGTCGATGCGCTCAGCTTCATCGTGCACCGCGATTTTGCCTACGAACGTGGGAAGGTCATCGTTGAGAAATTGAAGGCGCTCATTCCGCGTATGCAGTTCGAAGTGCCGATTCAGGCAGCGGTCGGAACGAAGATCGTGGCCCGTTCGACGATCAAGGCGCTCCGTAAAAACGTCCTCGCCAAATGTTACGGCGGCGATATCTCACGGAAACGTAAATTGCTCGAGAAACAAAAAGAAGGTAAAAAGCGCATGAAGATGGTTGGTTCTGTCGAAGTGCCGCAAGAAGCGTTCATGTCCGTCTTGTCGATGGACGAAGAATAATCGTTCGCCCTTATCTACGGATGAGGGCGTTTTTTTCGTATTTGGCAGGATTCGGTGGGCCAGGTACGGAATAGTACCCACTTACAGATAAATAGAGGAGGAGTGGCGGTGTCGATATATAATTTTTCAGCAGGGCCGGGCGTATTGCCAGAACCTGTCTTACGAGAAGTGCAAGCCGAGTTTCTTTCCTATAAACAAGGGGTGTCCATCGTCGAGATGAGTCACCGCTCCGACACGTTCGCGACAATCGTCGAGCAGCTCGAGACGAGACTGCGGCGATTGATGCAGATTCCAGACGATTACGCCGTCCTGTTCCTTCAAGGTGGGGCGACGCTTCAATTTTCAATGGTGCCGATGAACCTGCGGGAATCGGGTCGCTTCGCCTATCTCGACAGTGGAACATGGTCGAAGAAAGCGATCAATGACGCAAAACACTTCGGTGACGTCATCGTCGCCGGTAGTTCAGCGTCATCCAACTACGACGCAATCCCGGAGTGGCCGGAACATATTCAGGATGTGGATTATCTTCACGTGACGTTGAACAATACGATCGAAGGTACGCGCTACACGACGTTGCCGGATACGAACGTCCCGCTCGTCGCCGACATCTCGTCGAACATTTTAGCGGAAGCGATCGATGTACAGCGCTATGGTCTCTTGTACGCCGGTGCCCAAAAAAATATCGGTCCGGCCGGATTGACGATTGTCGTCATTCGTCGTGACTTGGTCACCGAGCGCGATTTGCCGTCGTATCTGGCTTACAGCAAGCATGTCGACACGCTACTTAACACCCCGTCGACGTTCAGTTTATATGTCGCTGAGCGGGTTCTCGCCTGGGTCGAGTCCGAAGGGGGCGTCGACGAGATGGAACGTCGCAACGAAAAGAAGAGCAAGCTGTTATATGACGCCTTGGATACGTCACCGGTATTTCGCGCGCTCGTCTCCGGCAAGGAACGGTCGCTGACGAATATCCCGTTCACGAGCGGAAATGACGCGACGGATGAAGCGTTCCGGCAGTTCGCGGAGATGCGCGGGTTGATCGAGCTCGGGGGTCATCGGTCGGTCGGGGGTCTTCGAGCGAGCCTTTATAATGCGATGCCACTTGAAGGTGTGACGCGTCTCATTGACGTGATGCACGAGTTTGAACAGGAGGGACAAGATGTTTCATATAAAAACGTATAACCAAATCGCCCAAGACGGGCTAAGACGCTTCGAACCGAGCGAGTACGCCGTCAATGATGCGGAGCAAGCCGACGCCTGGGTCATTCGGAGTCATGACGTCCATCAGGCGGACATCCCGCCCTATTTGCTGGCCATCGCCCGGGCCGGTGCCGGTGTGAACAACATTCCGCTCGAACGGTTGGCTCGTCAAGGGGTCGTCGTGTTCCATACACCGGGCGCGAATGCGAACGCCGTCAAGGAACTCGTGCTCGCCAGCATGCTGTTGTCGGTCCGACCGATTTTAGAAGGGACGAACTGGGTCAACGGTCATACGTTTTCCGATCAGGCGTCGCTCGAGCAGGCGATGGAAGACGAGAAGCGGCGCTTTGTCGGGTCTGAGCTAAGAGGCAAGCGAGTCGGGATCATCGGTCTCGGTGCGATCGGTGCGTCGCTCGCCAACGACTTGCTCCACCTCGGCATCGACGTCGTCGGCTACGACCCGCATTTATCGGTCGACGCGGCGTGGAACATCTCGCAACAAGTGAAGCGGGCGAAGCAGTTGAGCGAATTGCTCGCCGATGTCGATATCCTGTCGATTCATATGCCGCTCACCGATGACACGCGTCACATGATCGACGCGACGTGGTTCAAACAGATGAAACCGGGCGCCACCATCTTGAATTTCGCCCGCGGTGAGCTCGTGAACGATTCCGATTTGCTCGAGGCGCTCGATGAGAACGTGGCGACGTACATCACTGACTTCCCGAAACAGGCGCTGCTCGGTCATCCACAAGTCGTCGCCTTCCCGCATCTCGGGGCGTCGACGCACGAGTCTGAGGTGAACTGTGCGATTCAAGCCGTCGATACGCTCAAACTGTACTTAGAGACCGGTAACATTCGTAACTCGGCCAACTTCCCGAACGCGGAACTTCCGTATGTCGGGAAGCGGCGTTTGGCGGTACTTCATTTGAACGTCCCGAACATGGTCGGTCAAATCGCGAGCCGGCTCGCCGAAAACGGAATCAATATCGATAACATGGTCAACCGGAGCCGCAACGATGTGGCCTATACATTGATCGACATCGACAACCATAAACATGAGACGTTATCCGTGCATGCCCTATATGACATCGAGGGTGTCATGCGCGTCCGCGAATTTTAAGGAGGAATGACCATGGTCGTATTTAAACCGTTTGCCCCGTATATGCCGAAACACCCCGAGGCGGTCGCTGCCGCCCCGTACGATATCGTCACTGTCGAACAGGCGCGTGAAGACGTCGAACAGCGTCCTGATTCTTTTCTTTCGGTCGATAAACCAGAACTGTTCACGGCGGACATGCCGCTCGACGCCTGGGGACGCAGAGCCCGTCATGAGCTCGAACGGCTCTATGAATCAGAATTGACCGAGCGGACACATGGGTTTTACGTCTACCGGCTCACCGACCATGGACATGTGCAGACCGGACTCGTCGCCACGTTCTCGGTGACCGATTATGAGACGGGGAGAATCAAAATCCACGAGCACACACGTGAGGTGAAAGAGCGCGAACGGGTCGAACACGTATCGGCGACGAAAGCGCACACCGGCCCGATTTTGATGAGTCACGTCCCGGACGAAGGATTGCGTCGCATCTTGGACGACGCGACGACAGGAGAGGCGTTGTTCGCCTTCACGGACAGTGAAGGTGTCATCCATGAAGGCTATGCCGTGCCATCCAAGCATCAAGCACGCGTCATCATGCTCGGGGCAAGTATCCCAGCCCTCTATATCGCCGATGGACATCACCGGGCCAAAGCCGCAGCTGTCGTCGCCCGGAGCCCGATCCATGAAGCGGAATCGAAACAAGAGCGGGACCACTTCCTCGGCGTCTTGTTCCCGAGCGATGAGCTGACGATTTTGCCGTACCATCGCATTTTGAACGATGTGGCGCCAGAAGAAGTCAGAGCGTTGCTTGACGGTTTAGCTTTCTCGTATGAGATTGAATCGGTGCCTGCCTTACACGTCCCGAACGAACGGGGCACGTTCGGTTTGTCTTACCGGGGCGAGCATTTCATGCTCAAAAAACGGCAGGCGACGACGGCGCTCGACGTCGCGACGTTGCAACGGGATGTGCTCGAGCCGTATTTCCATGTCAAAGACGTACGGACGGACAAACGAATCGATTTCATCGGCGGCAAAGATGCCCCGACGCGCCTCGCCGACTTGGCTGAACGTGATGACGTCGTCGTGTTGACGTGTCACGCCACGGCGATGGAAGAGCTGATGCGCGTCGCCGACGAGAGCGGTCAAATGCCGCCGAAATCAACGTGGTTCGAACCGAAATTAAAGAGCGGTCTGTTCATTCATCGGTTCGATTGAACGTGCAGAGTGGCGTCACGGCGTGAAAAGCGTTATAAATGGAAGAGAAGAAAGGGGTGGCCGCCATGGCTAAAGCCGTATATCTTCACATTCCATTTTGTGAACATATTTGTTATTACTGTGATTTCAACAAGGTGTTCTTGAAGAACCAACCGGTTGATGACTATTTAGATGCATTAGAACGAGAAATCAAACTCTCGCTCGAACAATACCCGACCGATACGATTGAGACGATTTTTATCGGCGGCGGGACACCGACCGCCCTCAATGAGGCGCAGATGAAACGACTCATGGACATGGTCGCGCGTCACTTGCTCCCGCTCGCGTCGCCGGACCTCGAATACTCTATCGAGGCAAATCCGAACTTCGTGAGCGCCGAGAAGCTCGATACGATGAAACAAGGAGGGGTCAACCGCGTCAGTTTCGGCGTCCAGACGTTCGATGACGGTGGACTCGAACGAATCGGACGGACACACCGGGCCGATGACGTGTTCGCGACCGTGACGGAAGCGGCGAAGCGATTCGATAACATCTCGATCGACTTGATGTTCGGCTTGCCGGAACAGACGCTCGAACAGATCGAGCGCGACCTCGATTTGGCGTTCAAGCTCCCAATCCAACACGTGTCTTCCTATTCGTTGATTCTCGAGCCGCACACCGTGTTCGCGATTCAAGAGCGGAAAGGGAAGTTGCGCCTCCCGGGCGAGGACATCGAAGTCGAGATGTACTTGAAAGTGATGGAGACGCTCGAACGTCGAGGCTTGAAACAGTATGAGATCTCGAACTATAGCCTCAAAGGACGGGAGAGCCGTCATAACCAAGTGTACTGGCGCAACGAAGAGTATTATGGCTTCGGGGCCGGGGCGCACAGTTATTTGAACGGGGAGCGTCGAGCGAACATCGCGCCGATTCCGCACTATATCAAGGCGGAAGGGCTGCCGGTTCGCAATACGACGATGCTCGAGACGGTCGAGAAGATGGAAGAGGAACTGTTCCTCGGACTCCGGATGCGTCAAGGCGTGTCGTTTGCGACGTTCGAGTCGAAGTATGGTGTGTCGATGCGTTCGGTATTCGGGCATGTCTTGTCGGAACTCGAGGCAAAACGGTTGATCGAGACGACGGACACACACGTCCGCTTGACCGAATCTGGGCTCCCGCTCGCCAACGAGGCGTTCGCTGCCTTCATCGGCGAGGCACGGATGAGCGACTCACCGGAACAGACATCGATGTCATAACAAACAAGGGCGAACCCGGATTGGGTTCGCCCTTGTTTTGGTTATAAGACAAGATCGCGGTAAATCGGCATGAGCCGGCTGAACGTATCCTCGACGAGCGCCAGGAACGCGGCTTCGTTTTGCAGAATCGACGCATCGGCCGGAAGTTGACGACCGATCAAGAAGTCCGCTTTCTTCACCGTCGCGAACCGTTCTGTGATCGCCTCGATCGATTCAGCTGACGACTCCTCGACTAAGAACGCGTCTTTTTTCATATGATCCCCGGCGATATGGAAGTCCGGGAACTCTGATTTGAAGTCGATCGTCATGAGTCGACGGCCGATCGCTTCTTTGTTCGGCATCTCATAGATGAACGCGAGCCAGATGAAGACCCGGTCGTCGAATAATCCGACTTGGAAATGGGGATGCTTCTTATAGCCGCGTTTGTCATGGCCGATCGCCATCCACGTGTCTTTCGGTGGATTGACCGTCCGACGGGCATGTTTGGCGACATGCAAGTAAAGCGGGACACCGACATCGGCCTCGAGTTGGGGACCGACCTCTTCATAGATACGATGGAACAGCGGTTGAATCTCAGAGCGGATGCCTGCCATGCGGGCATCGAGTCCGTCTTGCGTGAATACGTTAAATTGTTGTGTTGTAAACATCTAATCACCTCAATTCGTATCATACCGAAACTTGAAGAAACATGCATACCGGAAGGCTCTATGGGACTGGAAAAAATGATGCGAATGAATTGACAAATATGGAGAACATGATAATATTTGAAGTGTGATTAGCACTCAGTAAATATGAGTGCTAATAAAGCGAGGCCAATCCTTCAGAGAGGAGTGACGTTGTGCTGACAGAGAGACAATTGCTCATTTTACGAGCCATCATTGATGATTATATTCAAACGGCCCAACCAGTCGGTTCGCGGACGTTATCGAAGCGGGATGACTTGTCATTCAGTTCGGCGACGATTCGGAACGACATGGCTGATTTAGAAGATATGGGTCTGATTGAAAAGCCGCATACGTCGGCCGGACGCATCCCGTCCGAAGTCGGCTATCGGTATTATGTCGACCATCTCGTCGAGACGAAAATCATCGACGAGCGGGAGACGTATCGCCTTGGCGAGCGGCTACGTGCCTCGGCCCAAGAGTCGGAAGTGCTCATCCGTCAAGCCGCCGACCTACTCTCTGACCTGACCAATTATACGACGGTGGCGCTCGGTCCGAACAGCCAGATGAATCGGCTGGCCCGAATCGATTTGATGCCGCTCGACGAAAGGCGTGGCGTCGTCTT
The DNA here is from genome assembly GCF_018618195.1 of Exiguobacterium sp. s7. NCBI lineage: Bacteria > Bacillati > Bacillota > Bacilli > Caryophanales > Exiguobacterium > Exiguobacterium sp. s7. Next base: position 221,248 of record NZ_JACSLO010000002.1, read on the forward strand.
GATCGTGACCGATCAAGGCCACGTCGAACATCGGACGGTCGTATTCGACTCTCCGATGGCGCCGGACCTGGTCGAACAGACGATCCGCTTCTTGAACGATCGTCTGAAAGGAACTCCACTCGGTCAGCTGAAGTTCCGGATCGGAGAAGAAGTGTCCAAGCTTCGACTCGCGCATCAGGAACAATTCGAGTTCATGATGCAACTCATTCAATCGACCGTCGGCGTCCAACATCCTGCTTCGCTCTACTTAGGCGGGAAGAAGAACATCTTCAACCAACCTGAGTTCCAGACGCTTGATACGTTGCGTCCGTTCCTTGAATGGATCGACGAGCAGGAGCGGTTGACCGACTGGCTCGAATCGTTGCCAAACCGCGAGATTTATGTGAGCATTGGAAGCGAGAATGGCATCGTCGCGCTTCAAAATTGTAGCGTCATCACGTCCGACTATACGCTCGACGGTCAGACGTTCGGGACGATCGCGATGATCGGACCGACCCGGATGGATTATCGACACGGGGTTCAGATGATGGGACAAATCATTGAGGCGCTCAGGCGAACGAAATTAGAAGAGTGATGGAAAGGAGCCTCATTATGACAACTGACAAACAGAATGGGCCAGAGCCAGAAGAAGTGCTCGAAGAAAAAGATTTTGATCCGAAACAGACGGAAACAGTCGAAGCTGAAGAGGTTTCAAATGTTGAGTTTGTGGAACAAACTTCTGAGGGGACGGATTTACAAAAAGAAATCGACGCGCTCAAGGCGAGCGAGCTCCGCATCCGTGCGGATTTTGACAACTTCCGACGCCGGACGAACGAAGAGAACGCGAAACGCGTCAAATTCGCATCGCAGACGGTCGTCGAGAAATTGATCCCGCTCATCGACAACTTTGAGCGTGCGCTTCAAGTTGAAGCGAATTCGGACGACGCCAAGCAGATTCAAGCCGGTGTCGACATGATTCACCGCCAGTTGCTCGACGTCTTGAACGGTGAGAACGTCGAAGCGATCGAAGCGGTCGGACAACCGTTTGACCCGAACTATCATCAAGCGGTCATGCAAGAGCCGAGCGATGAGTTCGAATCAGGGATCGTGACGATGGAGCTTCAAAAAGGGTACACGATGCACGGGCGCGTCATTCGTCCGAGCATGGTAAAAGTTTCAGAATAACATTACTTAATTAGATGGAGGAATAGACAATGGGTAAAATTATCGGAATTGACTTAGGGACAACGAACTCATGTGTAGCAGTGATGGAAGGTGGCGAAGCAGTCGTCATCTCGAACGCGGAAGGGAACCGTACGACACCATCTGTCGTCGCCTTCAAAGGGGAAGAGCGTCAAGTCGGAGAAGTCGCGAAACGTCAAGCGATCACAAACCCGAACACGATCCAGTCGATCAAACGTCACATGGGTACGGCTCATACAGTAGAAGTCGATGGCAAGAAGTTCACGCCGCAAGAAATTTCGGCGATTATCTTACAAAAATTGAAAAAAGATGCAGAAGACTACCTCGGTGAGTCAGTAACAGAAGCGGTCATCACTGTTCCTGCCTACTTCAACGATGCCGAGCGTCAAGCGACGAAAGACGCAGGGAAAATCGCTGGACTTGATGTCAAGCGGATCATCAACGAGCCGACGGCAGCAGCACTCGCTTACGGACTCGACAAAGGTGAAGACCACACGATCTTGATTTATGACCTCGGTGGCGGTACGTTCGACGTGTCGATCCTCGAACTTGGCGATGGTGTCTTCGAAGTTGTGGCTACTGCAGGGGACAACCGTCTCGGTGGTGACGACTTTGACCAAAAAGTCATCGACTACCTCGTAGCTGAATTCAAAAAAGAGAATGGCATCGACCTCGCACAAGACAAGATGGCGCTCCAACGTCTAAAAGACGCAGCTGAAAAAGCGAAGAAAGACCTTTCAGGCGTGACAAGCGCACACATCAGCCTTCCGTTCATCACGGCCGGAGCTGCTGGTCCGCTTCACCTTGAAACGACGCTCACGCGTGCGAAATTCGATGAGTTGACAGCCGACCTCGTCGAGCGCACGATGGAACCGACACGCCGTGCCTTGAAAGACTCTGGGCTCACACCATCTGACCTCGACAAGATCATCCTCGTCGGTGGTTCGACACGTATCCCAGCGGTCCAAAAAGCAATTCACGACTTCACGAAAAAAGAGCCGTTCAAAGGTGTCAACCCGGATGAAGTTGTTGCTCTCGGTGCAGCCATCCAAGGTGGTGTCCTCGCTGGTGACGTCAAAGACGTCGTCCTTCTCGACGTGACTCCGCTCTCGCTCGGTATCGAGACGATGGGTGGCGTGATGACGAAGTTGATTGACCGTAACACGACGATCCCGACTTCGAAATCACAAGTCTTCTCGACGGCAGCTGACAACCAGCCGGCCGTAGACATCCACGTCCTCCAAGGGGAACGTCCGATGGCGCCGGATAACAAGACGCTCGGCCGCTTCCAATTGACGGACATCCCGCCGGCACCACGCGGTGTGCCGCAAATCGAAGTCAAATTCGACATCGATGCGAACGGAATCGTTCACGTATCGGCGAAAGACCTCGGTACGAACAAAGAGCAGTCGATCACGATCCAATCGTCTTCAGGTATCGATGAGGCTGAAATCGAGCGCATGGTAAAAGAAGCGGAAGCGAACGCAGAAGCGGACAAACAGCGTAAAGAAGAAGCCGAACTCCGCAACGAAACGGACCAACTCGTCTTCGCGACAGACAAAGCGATCAAAGACCTTGGCGACAAAGTCGATGCGGCTGACAAAGAGCGTGCTGAAGCGGCGAAAGAAAAAGCCAAGTCAGCACTCGAAGGCACAGACCTCGAAGCAATCCGTACGGCGAAAGACGAATTGTCAAACGTCGTTCAAGAATTGACGCAAAAAGTATATGCGAACATGGCTGAAGAGCAAGGTGCTGAAGGTGCCGAGACACAGACGGAAGCGAAAGACGACAACGTCGTCGACGCGGAGTTTGAAGACCTCGACGATCGTAAATAAGGCAACCGATAGATAGGAGAGCGCCAAAGCAGGTTTCTGCTTTGGCTCTTTCCATGTTAAGGTAGATTCGGTAGAATCTTAGTTTAGACAGTGTAGAGGAGAGAGTAACGTGGCGAAACGAGATTATTATGAAGTGCTTGGCCTGGATAAATCGGCCTCGGCACAAGACATCAAGCGGGCATATCGTAAGCTCGCACGACAATATCACCCAGACATCAACCAAGAGCCGGATGCGGCCGATAAATTTAAAGAGCTCGGAGAAGCGTATGAAGTGCTGTCAGACGAGCAGAAACGGGCCCAGTATGACCGCTTCGGTTTTGAAGGGGCCAGCCAGTTCGGTGGCGGTGGCGACTTCCAAGGTGGCTTCGGTGACATCTTTGACATGTTCTTTGGTGGCGGCGGACGTCGTCAAGACCCGAACGCTCCACGTCGCGGCGAAGATTATCAATACGTCGTCGATCTCGATTTCATGGAGAGCGTGACCGGCAAGACGGAAACAATCGACCTCGAGATCGAAGTGGAATGTGACACGTGCATGGGCAGCGGTGCCAAACCAGGGACGAAACCAGAGACGTGTGGCCGTTGTGGCGGTAGCGGCGTCGAGACGGTCGAACAGAACACGATTCTCGGGCGGATGGTCAACCAGCGGACGTGTAGCCAATGTCACGGCAGCGGGAAGACGATCAAAGAAAAATGTGAAACGTGCCATGGTTCTGGCCACGTCAAGAAACAGAAGCAAGTCGAAGTCAAGATTCCAGCCGGGATTGACAACGGCCAACAAATCCGTCTCTCCGGAAAAGGCGGCCCAGGTTATAACGGCGGACCAGCCGGTGACCTATATATCGTCGTCCGCGTCCGGGCCCACGAGATCTTTGAACGGGTCGACCAACACATCACGATGGAGATGCCGGTCACATACGCACAAGCAGCACTCGGTGCCGAGCTAGAAGTGCCAACCGTCCACGGCAAGGTGAGCCTAAAAGTACCAGCCGGCACGCAGACCGGGTCGAAATTCCGCTTGCGCGGCAAAGGGATGCCGAGCGTCCGCGGCGGCGGCAATGGCGACCAGTACGTCAATATCGTCGTCATGACACCGACGAACATGACCGACCGTCAAAAAGAACTGCTTCGTGAGTTCGAAGAGATTAGCGGGGAAGCAGGCGTCGAAGAACAGCACGGCCTGTTCCAAAAAATGAAGAAGTTTTTTAGTCAGTAAAAGGAGCGTGTGAAACGATGAAATGGTCTGAAATTTGTGTCCACACGACACAGCAGGCAGTCGAAGCCGTATCGAACTTATTACATGAAGTGGGGGCACAAGGGGTCGTCATCGAGGACGTCGAGGACTACGACCAGATGATGGCCGAAGACCATTTCGGAGAGATTTGGGACGTTTCCGGACGAGAATCGTATCCGACGTCCGGCGTCTACGTGAAAGCGTACGTCCCGGCGTCGGGTGATTTCCAAGACACCCTCGCCGCGTTCAAAAAAGAAGTGGACGGGTTGCGTCATATGCTCGACATCGGCACCGGCGAAGTGACGGTCGTCGAGATGGACGAAGAGGACTGGGCCCATTCGTGGAAGCAATACTACAAGCCCGTCAAAATCTCGCAACATCTCACGATCGTCCCGCTCTGGGAAGATTATGAGCCGCAACCTGAAGAGAACGTCATCTTGCTTGACCCGGGCATGGCGTTTGGCACCGGGACACATCCGACGACGATGCTGTGTATCCAAGCAATCGAGAATTATATCGAGCCGGGTGACCGCTTGATCGATGTCGGTACCGGATCCGGTGTACTCGCCATCGCCGCGGCGAAGCTTGGCGCCGAACGTGTCGAGGCGCTTGATTTGGATGCGGTCGCCGTCGAATCGGCGCGTCAAAACGTCGAGACGAACGATGCCCAAGACGTCGTCGACGTGAAGACGGGAGATCTGCTGAAAGGGATGACGGGCGAGTACGACCTCGTCGTCGCCAACATTTTGGCCGACGTCATCATGCTCTTCATCGATGATGCTTATGCGCGCGTCAAATCAGGCGGTTACTTCATCACGTCTGGAATCATCGGTCAGAAGCGGGCCGAAGTGACAGCTGCGCTCGAAGCGGCTGGATTCACGATTGAAGAGACGCGTGTCATGGAAGATTGGGTCGCCATCATCGCGAAGAAAGGGTAAGCCATGCAACGATACTTTTTACAACGTGAAGCGTTTGGAAGCGATCTCGTCGAATTGCCGGCCGACGTCGTGCATCACATCGGCACAGTGCTTCGGGGAGGTTCTGGGTATCAACTCGTGCTCTTGGACGGGACCGGATTTGAATACGTGGCCGAAGTGGTGACGCTCGATAAGAAGTCCGGTACGGCACGCGTCGTCGAGAAGCGGGAAGCGACGACCGAACTGCCGGTTGACGTGACGCTCGCCTACGCGATCCCGAAAGGGGATAAAGTCGAACTCGTTGCCCAAAAAGGGACCGAGCTCGGTATGCATCATCTGTTGGTGTTCGAGTCGAAGCGCTCGGTCGCCAAATGGGACGCCAAGAAGGTGCCGAAAAAGCTGGAACGGCTCCAAAAAATCATGCAGGAGGCGGCCGAACAGTCGTACCGCGCCGTCGTCCCGACATGTGCTTATCTCACCCCAAAAGAGCTAACGGCTCGTTTCAATGCGTATGATGCGGTCGTTCTCGCGTACGAAGAGGTGGCCAAACACGGAGAAGGTTCCGCGTTTGCGACGGTATTGACAGCCGCTCGACCGGGCTCGAAGCTCCTGCTTCTCGTTGGTCCAGAAGGCGGCTTCGATGAAGCGGAAGTGGCCGGTTGGATCGAGGCGGGTGCCGTACCTTGTGCCTTCGGTCCGCGTATCTTGCGTTCGGAAACGGCTCCGCTCTATGCGCTCTCAGCTATTTCCTACGCCCTTGAATTGAATTGATACACCACACAAATGGCTCTCGCACATGCGAGAGCCATTTTTTGTGGAAAGATAAAGGGCTCGCATCCAAGACGCGAGCCCTTCTACTTATTTTTTGACGAGTGTGATCGTCTTCGTCGTCACATTTCCGGCGAGGTCAGTCGCCTCGAACGTGAACGTGTTCTCACCTGTTGTCACAGGTAACGCGATTCGCTCGGTTTTAGTGAACGAACGCATCTCATACGGAGCCTTCAGCGTTTGGCTGAATTTCAAGTCACCGTTGACGAGAAGCTTCACTTCATCAAAGTTGTCTTTCACGGTCACGTCGACGTTGACCGTCGATTGTTTTTTACCGATTTTCTTCGGCAGTTTCCCGATTTCGATGACGGCTGGTGTCGTGTCCACGAAAATCGCACGTTGGAAGTTGGTCACGTTGCCGGCCGCGTCTTCCGCGACAAAACGTAATTTATGGACGCCGTCCACGAAACTGCGGGTCGTGTTGAAGACGTGTTCTTTCTTCGCATCATCCCATGTGAGTGGCACGTCAACGCCGTCAACTTGGAACGATTGGATCGCAGATGCATCTTGAATCGTTCCAGATACCGGGATGTCCGATGTCGCGTATGGCGTCAATGCGAGCGGGGCGTTCACGAACACGCCCGGCTTATCGGCGTCTGTCGAGTAGGCGACCGTCTTCGTCGTGCTGTTGCCGGCGTGATCGACGACGCGAACGCTGACTTGATCGGCGTCACTGACGCCTGCGAACGTGTATGCCGCTTTGTCGTCAGCCTGTTTGGCGACGGATTTCCCGTTCAAGAAATATTCGACCGAATGGATGCCTGAGAACTCATCTTTTGCTTGGACCGCCAAGCTGTCCCCTTGCCATTTCGTCGTGAACGTCGGGTCCGTGTAATCGACTTTGACCGGGAAGCGAAGCGTCTGGGCTTGTTTCTTCATGTAGTCGATGCTTCCTTCGATTTCATAGAAGTACTTGCCGGCAGGGGCTGGTTTGCCGTTCAACTGACCATCCCACGTGTAAGCGGCCGAGTAGTAGTAAGGCGTGTTGGCACCACCGTCAAAGTAGTTCTTACGAAGTTCTTCGTCTTGGAACAGCGTCCGGACGACGTTCCCTGACTCGTCGACGATGCGGTACTTGACGTCTTTGGCGTTACGGAGCAACGAGAACACCGGAACGGCAGCATCTTTCGAGCCATCTTTGTCTGGTGAGAAGGCGATCGCGTCGGCATCGACAGACTTGTCAAGGTTCGAACCGAGATAGTTTCCTGTCTGGTCGACCATGCCTGATACTTCATAGAACGAGCCGTCTTCATAAATCGAGGCATCGAAGATCGGTGCCTTGCCCCAGTCTCCTTCGAAACCGACGAACGGCACGACGAGTGACGGGTTGCCCTCAGGACCGTTGACGTCCGTCAAGCGGACGAATCCATCGACGAAGTAACCGTTCTCGAAGACGTCTTTCGCCGGTACGAGGCCGTCGAGTGTTTTCGGATTGAGCACTTTCGCTTTCGAGACGTCGAGCGCGATTTTCAATTCAACTTTTTGATTTGGTTTCACTTTGACCGTGCGAACTTTCTTGCCATTCACCGTCACTTTTGCATTCTCGAGTGCTTGCGCTTCCATCGCGTTCTGAACGAGTCCAGCTGTCTGCTCGATGGCGAGATCGGTCTGGAGTGACGAAGACACGTTATACGACACGGCCTTATCCGACAAGTTCTCGACGACGAGTGTGAACGTAGCTTTGCTGCGGTTCAATTCCTTGAGCGCGACTTTTGCTTCTTTCGTTTTCTTCTCGTACGCGATCGCTGGTGTCGAAACGGCAGCATGCAATTGCATGAGACCTGCTCCACCACGACGTGGCGTGTACGGAAGGTTTTGTTGCAACTGTTTGTTGAGTGGTCCGATATCCGTGACGGCTTTCGACGTGTTAATAAGCAAGTTCTTCGCCATCGTGACACGTGCCGTGCCTGTCAAGTTGAAGTCGCGGTCAACGCGTTCGAGGACGAGGGCGGCTCCACCGGCAACGTGTGGCGCAGCCATCGATGTACCGCTCATCAAGCCGTACTGGTTATCGTTCAACGTCGAGAAGATCTGTCCGCCTGGTGCCGAAATCTCTGGTTTGAAGTCAAGGTTTGGCGTCATGCCCCATGATGTGAAGTTCGAGAGCTGACCGGCCGCACCGTTGACGACGCTGAGTCGATCGCCGGCAAAGCCGATCGTCATCTGTTCGCCCGCAAGGAGACGTTGTTGCAAGGCGTTTCCGTCCTTGATGCTGAGCGAGGCCATCGGGACTTGCGGGTTTGACAAGGCCATGCTCACGTAGTCGCCGTGACCGACAGCACCGCGGACGATGACACCGGCCGCGCCGTTCGCTTCGGCCGTCTGCTGAATGTTCGAATAGAAGTAACTACCGTCACGGACGGCGAGGACGATTTTCCCTTTGACATCTTTTCCGACGTACTGGCTCGGTTGCCCGTCGCCGACGTAAACGAGTTCATAGTCTCCTTGTGTAAAGGCGGGACCGTCTTGTTTTTTCCAACCGATTTTATTGGTGTTGTCGCCTGACTTGATGGAGAACGCGTCCAATTGGATTTGATCGTTCTCAAGCGATGCAACCGATGTCGATGCCGAGCTGACACTCGGGGCACCGACGACGCCCGTGTCCGGGTTGTTGGCGTATGGAAGGTCATAACCGTTCCCGAAGTAGGCCGAGTTCCCTGCTGAAATGGACATGAAGACACCGTTGTCGACGGCACGTTGGACGGCTTGTTGTTCCGGTGAGTCGGCGTCGACGAATCCGGCCGTTGATCCGAGACTCATGTTGATGACGTCCGCCCCAAGTTTGATCGCATCATCGATGGCTTTGATGTAAATATCGCCATATGTCGAAGCGTAGTTCGGGTCGTTACTAAATACTTTGAGCCCGAGCACTTGTGCCTCAGGGGCAACGCCTTTCAATCCACCCGCGGCTTCATCACCGTTGGCGGCGACAGTACCCGAGACGTGCATCCCGTGCATCGAGGCGCCAGGCGAATCGTCACGGATGTCATCGTTCTCATCATAATAGTTATAAGCGTATGGGACTTTCTCGTTTATGTAAGCTCCAGGCATGCCGAACGTGCTGACGGCCGTCTCGACTTCTGTTTGAGATAACTCAGCCTTCGAATCATCGGTGAGACGGAAGTCGCGGTGGTCGGCGTCGACGCCTGTATCGATGACGGCGACGATCGTGCCTTCGCCCGTGAAGCCATAGTCGCCCCACGTCTGTTGCGATTGGACCATGCCGTTGCTCGTGACCATATCCGGTTTGACTTCTGGACGTTCGTACTCATTGACGACGTGGACGTGCGCAACTTCAGGTAACGCCTCGACTTTTTTGACATCTGTCGCTGTGAGCATCGTACTGAACCCGTTGAAGACGGTTGTGAACTCTTCAAGCGTCACGGCTTTAACGCCTTTTTTCGAGATGGCCGCTTTCGCTTTCTTTTGTTCGGCTTTGACGACCTTTTGGGCGCCATCTTTCTCGGTCTTCGTCAATTCATTGAATTTCTTGCCTTTCTTTTTTGCTTGATCGATCGCCGGGGCACCGACGAGTTCGACGACGACACGTAACTTCTCGTGTTTGTCCGTCGTGTTCACGCTTTGTTTGACGGACGGTTTGGCCAAGACCGGTTCGGCACCGAGACCGAGCAGGCCAGGGGTCAACGCGAGACATGTCGCGAGGGAGACGTTCAAATAAAATTTTGGTTGTGGCAATTTAGTATCCTCCAATCGTTTTTTGAAAAAATAAATCCATTTGTGGAAAATGATAGCGGATTTAAACCCAAAAATCCTCCTGTTTTTTAAACGGAAGGGTAATGAATTTGAACAAATTAAAAGATTCTGACAATTACTTTGGACCTATGTGCTCAGATTGGCATATAGGTCTTTTTCCAGTGTAGGGCCCCAAGTCTCAAAAAATGAATTCTCTAAAACGAAATGGACAATTTACTTGAGATTTCTAGCGTAAGTTGATACAGTCTGTAGTAGATAAATCATATAAAACTTATCGATATAGTCGGAATAAAGATGATGGGGTGACAGAATGGGATTACAGTTCATGGACATTTTTAAGGAGTGGGCGTCGGAATATGACGCGGCCGTGACCGGACACGACGAACAATATCGCGAAGTATTCGCGGGGTACGAGACGATGCTCGGCGAGGTCGTCGACCAGTTAGAAGGCCGAGTGATGGAATTCGGGATTGGGACTGGGAACTTAAGCGCAAGAATTCTAGAGAGGCACGACCTCATCCCTGTCGAACCGTCGCCAGAGATGCGGGCCGTCGCGACCGAGAAGTTACAGCTCGATATCGTCGATGGTGATTTTCTCAACTATCCGACTGACAAGTCCGTCGATACGATCGTGTCGTCGTATGCGTTCCATCATTTGACGGATGACGAGAAACGGACGGCGATTCGAAGTTACGTCGAACACCTTGACGCCCCGCGCTTCGTTTTGCTTGATACGATGTTCGCCTCGCAAACAGCGAAACGGGACATCTTGGACTGGGCCGAAGCGAACGGCTATACCGATTTACTCGAAGATTTGAATCGAGAGTTTTATCCGTATACCCAGACGATTCAAGCGATGCTCGAAGCAAACGGCTACACGGTCACCCTTACGCAAAAAAATAAATTCGTCTGGCTCGTCGTGGCCACGAAACAAACAGGAGGAACTCAATCATGAAAAGTTATAAAGTCGAGAGCTTCAATTTAGACCATACAAAAGTACAAGCGCCTTACGTCCGTTTAGCCGGAGTGAAGAAAGGGACGGCCGATACGATTTATAAATATGATATCCGTTTCATTCAACCGAACGAAGGGCTCATGCCAATGCGGGCCGTCCACTCGCTCGAGCATTTGATCGCCGAGAACAGCCGTAGCCATTCGAATCAAATTATCGACGTCTCGCCGATGGGTTGCCAGACAGGCTTCTATTGGACGATGTTGAACGATGGGGATTACGAAGCGATGCTCGACCTCGTCGAAGCGACACTCCGCGACGCAGCAAATGCGACGGAGTTGCCGGCACAAAACCCGATTCAATGCGGGAGCGCGAACCATCACGATTTCGAAGGCGCGAAGAAGCTTGCGGCCGATATGCTTGCCAAGCGTGACGAGTGGCACATCATCTTCAAGGACGAAGCGTAAATGATTGTCCAAAGCGTCTATGAATTGATTGGGGAGACGCCGCTTCTCGAATTGCGGACGTTGCCGGTACCTGCGGGTGTGAAAGTATACGGCAAGCTCGAGATGATGAATCCGGGTGGTAGCGTCAAGGATCGTCTCGGTCTGCAATTGATTGAACGGGCGCTTGAACGTGGACAACTTGAACGCGGGGGAACGGTCGTCGAACCGACGGCCGGGAACACCGGAATCGGGCTCGCGCTCGCCTGTCAACGTCACGGCATCAAGTTGATGACCGTCACGCCGGAAAAGTTCAGTCAAGAGAAGCAGGCGCTCATGGCGCTACTCGGGGCGACCGTCGTCAACACGCCGACCGAACTCGGGATGAAAGGCGCCATCGCGCGGGCGAAAGAGCTCGCCATCGAATATGACGCCTATGTGCCGGAACAGTTCTCGAACCCGGATAACCCGGACGCGTACGTCGACACGCTCGCACTCGAGCTTCAGGCCGACCTTCCCCACATCGATGTGTTCGTCGCCGGGGCCGGCTCAGGCGGCACGTTCACCGGTGTCGCGAGCAAGTTGCGGCCGAACGGGACGAAGGCGATCGTCGTCGAGCCGGAAGGGTCGATTTTGAACGGGGGAGCTCCTGGCCCCCATAAGACAGAAGGAATTGGGGTCGAGGCGTGGCCGGCATTCTTGCCGCACGACCTCGTCGACGGGATTTACACGATTACGGACGAAGAGGCGTTCTATTATGTCGCTCATCTCGCTAAACAAGAAGGCTTGCTCGTCGGAAGTTCATCCGGAGCGGCCATCGCGGCATGTGTTCAAGAAGCAGCGAAGATGACAGAAGGTGTCATCGTCACGATTTTACCGGACAGTGTCGAACGGTATTTAAGTCAAGGAATAGTCAAGGAGGCAGAATATGCGTACAAAAACAGCACTCATTCATGGCGGTAAAACGACGGATCCCCTGACAGGAGCCGTCACACCACCGATTTATCAGACGAGCACATACAAGCAAGACGGCATCGGCAATCTCCGGGACGGATATGAGTATTCGCGGACGGCCAACCCGACGCGGACGGCACTCGAGACGCTCATCGCCGATATCGAGGGCGGTGCCCGCGGATTCGCGTTCGGCTCTGGGATGGCAGCCATCTCGACGATTTTAATGTTAATGAAATCAGGGGACCACGTCATCGTCGGTTCTGACGTATATGGGGGAACGTACCGTGTATTCAATCGAGTATTTCAATCACTTGGCTTGGAGGCATCTTTTGTCGATACGGCCGATACGCAAGCGGTCCGTGAAGCGCTCCAACCGAACACAAAAATGATTTACGTCGAGACACCGACGAACCCGCTGTTGAACGTGACCGACATGCGCCTGATTCGCGCCATCGCTGACGAGGCGGACGTCTTGTTCGTCGTCGACAACACGTTCATGACCCCGTACTTCCAAAATCCGATCGAATTCGGGGCCGATTATGTGCTTCATAGCGCCACGAAATATTTGGGTGGCCACAGCGACGTCGTCGCCGGTCTCGTCGTCGCTCGGACGGAAGAACTCGGAGAGCGTCTCGCATTCCTTCAAAATTCAGTCGGCGCGGTACTCGGACCGCAAGACAGCTTCCTCGTCGTCCGTGGCATCAAGACGCTCGCGGTCCGCATGGAAGCGATCGAGTCAAACGCGCTCGCGCTCGTCGACTACTTGACGAAGCACGAGGCGGTGAGCCGTGTCCTACATCCGAGTGTCGGCAGCGAAGAAGCGAAGCGGGTCCACTTGTCGCAGGCACGCGGCTTCGGTGGAATGATCGCCTTCGATGTCGGTTCAGCCGATGCGGCCGAACTCGTCGTCGCGAAGACGAAATACTTCACGCTCGCCGAGAGTCTCGGCGCGGTCGAGAGCTTGATTAGCGTCCCGGCCCGGATGACCCATGCGTCAATCCCGGCGGAACGTCGTCTCGAGCTCGGCATTACGGACGGGCTCGTCCGCATCTCCGTCGGTCTCGAAGATGTACAAGATTTGATTGAAGATTTGGAGCAAGCGCTCGCGACCGTGGCGACGATTCCGAACTAACATTCATAGTGATGCGAGGTGCGCTTGCGAGCGCACCTCTTTTGTCGTGTGCATGGCGAAAGAATTCGCTTGAATGTCCTAATCGCATCGACTACACTGACGATAATTGATTACGAGAGCGGGTGAACGAAGTGAACAAAGGCGTCATGCCGACGGTCGGAGCCTACGTCATGTGGGGCGTCCTACCGATTTATTGGAAGTTTTTACAGGAGATACCGAGCGGTCAAATCTTGGCCCATCGGATCGTCTGGTCATTTCTCTTCATCTTACTCGTCTTGAAATGGACGAAGCAGTGGACTGAGTTCAACTATGCGCTCCGGCACCGGGCGACGCGGAACGCCTTTATGTTGAACGGCTTCATCGTCAGTGCCAACTGGTTCGTGTACATATGGGCGGTCAATCACGGCTATATCATCGAGGCGTCACTCGGCTATTACATCAATCCGCTCGTGAGCATGGTGTTAGGTGTGCTTGTTTTTCGGGAATCATTAAACCGAGTCCAATGGCTCGCGGTGACCGTGGCGGCGATCGGCGTGCTCGTCTTGACGTTCGGGTATGGGTCGTTCCCTTGGATCGCCTTCATTCTGGCCAGTACGTTCGGATTTTACGGCATGGTGAAGAAACGCCGACCGCTTGCCTCGACGGTCAGTCTCGGGATTGAGACGCTCGCGGTCGTGCCGGTCGCTATCATTTTCTTAGGTTGGCAGACGTCTCAGGGCGGATTGACGATGACGACCGAACCGGTCATTTGGGTCGCCTTGGTCGGGACAGGCGTGATGACGGCGTTGCCGCTTCTTTTGTTCGGGTACGGAGCACAACATATCCCGTTCACGCTTGTCGGGTTTCTTCAATTCATCGCACCGACGCTCAGTCTCGCGATCGGGGTCATCCTCTATAATGAGCCGTTCACGGGTTATCACATTTTTGCGTTCACGTGCATCTGGATTGCGATTTTCTTCTTTAGTTGGAACAGCTGGATCCAGACACGAAAACGTCGTCAACTCGTCTGAATTGAAAGCTGTTACATTTCAAGAAAACATGATAATATGTTAGATGTCAGACCTATATGTCAGACCGATACATCAGAGGAGGAATTTTACGATGGAATTAGCACGTTATATCGACCACACAGCCTTGAAGGCAGAAACAACGAAAGATCAAGTCACGAAACTTTGTGCCGAGGCGCTCGAATACAAATTCGCAAGCGTCTGTGTCAACCCGACATGGGTGAAGTACGCGGCGGAACAACTCAAATCAGATGACGACGTCAAAGTATGTACGGTCATCGGTTTCCCGCTCGGAGCCAACACGCCAGAAGTGAAAGCGTTCGAAACAAAAGACGCGATTGCCAACGGTGCAGATGAAATTGACATGGTCATCAACATCGGCGCCATGAAAGACGGCGACTTCGACCTCGTCGAGCGCGATATCCGCGCAGTCGTCGAAGCGGCAAACGGGACGCTCGTCAAAGTCATCTTTGAGACGTGCCTCCTTACGAAAGAAGAAATCAAAAAAGCGGCTGAGCTTTCAGTCAAAGCAGGCGCAGACTTCGTGAAAACGTCGACTGGCTTCTCAACAGGCGGCGCGACGGTAGAAGATATCCGCCTCATGCGTGAGACGGTCGGACCAGATCTCGGCGTCAAAGCTTCAGGCGGCGTACGTGATTTCGAAGGCGCACAAGCGATGATCGATGCCGGCGCGACGCGCATCGGCGCATCAGCTGGAATCGCCATCGTCACAGGCGGACGTTCAGATAGCGACTATTAATAACTAGTGGTTGACCGCACGACTTACTTTCACTATAATATGTTATGACGTGTGAAACACGTTTCCTTAGTCGTGTAATTCGGAGGGAGGGAAAACTAGTGGAAACTCGTGTCCGTAAAAACGAATCGCTTGAAGACGCTCTTCGTCGTTTCAAACGCGGTGTTTCGAAAGATGGCACTCTTGCCGAAGTTCGCAAACGTCGTCACTACGAAAAGCCAAGCGTAAAACGCAAATTGAAATCAGAAGCTGCGCGTAAGCGTAAGAAATTCTAATTTCAGTTTCATTTGTAGAGAGGGTGTTAGCTCATGAGTCTTCAAGAACGCTTGACGGACGACATGAAGCAAGCCATGCGCGCAAAACAGAAAGATCGTCTCACGACGATCCGAATGGTCAAAGCGTCGCTCCAAAATGAGGCCATCAAATTTGGTCGACAAGATCTTACTGAGGAAGAGGAACTCACGGTGCTCAACCGAGAGATGAAACAGCGCAGAGACTCCCTCCGAGAATTCGAAAGCGCTGGTCGTGAAGACCTTGCATCTAAAGTAGCTGACGAGATTGTCGTACTAGAGGCCTATATGCCTGAACAACTTTCTGAAGATGAAGTCACGGCGATCGTGAAAGCAGTTATTGCTCAAACGAATGCCACAGGCCCGTCAGATATGGGTAAGGTGATGGGCGTCGTCATGCCTCAAGTTAAAGGCAAGGCAGACGGTGGTCTTGTGAACCGCATTGTCAAACAACAATTGACGAATTAATGAAAGAGACAGGAGCTTTTGGGTCAAACCAAAAGTTTCTGTCTTTTTTTGCGTATTCTGAAACCACAAGCAAACTTGTTTCGTATACACTAGAGATAAGAGGTAGCTTGTGAACTCGGAAGGGGGTTGCAATACGATGACATTTGGTCTCGGAGTGATTCTGACGGTGTTTTTTGTCGGGATCGTCCTTCTAGGAATTGAAGTGTTCGTTGCCGGTTTTGGATTGTTCGGCGTGCTAGGGATCGGGGCGGTCGTCGCCAGTTTGATTATGGCGGGCGCCACGATCGGGCAACTATGGTTGTCGCTCGGTTTAGCCACGGCCATCGTCGCTGGACTCGGATTTTGGGCATATCGTCGCCTGCAGTCCAATCGTTCGCTCATGTATAAAGGGTTGATTTTGACCGATTCGACGTCATCAGACAAAGGGTACCTGTCTCACGATGACCGCAAACGGTTACTCGGGAAAGTCGGGGTCACATTGACGCCGCTGCGCCCGGCGGGTACCGCTGAGATTGACGGAGAACGGATTGATGTCGTGACAGAAGGTAGCTATCTCGATTCGCAAACGAAAATTCAGGTGTATAAAGTCGATTCAGGGCGCGTTGTCGTCCGTAGCTTTATAGAGCCGAAGGAGGATGTAACAGAATGACACCAGAACTATTGACCACGTTACTCATCTCAGGTGGAGGATTGATTGCGCTCGCCGTATTCTTCACGTTCGTCCCGGTCGGGCTGTGGATCAGCTCGTTCGCCGCTGGCGTCCACGTCTCGATTTTCACATTGATCGGGATGCGACTCCGTCGCGTCGTCCCATCGAAAATCGTCAACCCGCTCATCAAAGCGGTCAAAGCCGGTATTGGCTTAAATACGAACCAGCTCGAGAGTCACTTCTTGGCTGGGGGTAACGTTGACCGTGTCGTCAACGCCTTGATTGCGGCCCACCGTGCCGATATCGAATTGTCGTTTGAACGTGCCGCAGCAATCGACCTTGCCGGCCGAAACGTGTTAGAGGCTGTTCAAATGTCCGTCAACCCGAAAGTCATCGAAACGCCGTTCATCGCCGGTGTGGCCATGGACGGGATTGAAGTGAAAGCGAAAGCCCGGATCACGGTTCGTGCCAACATCGACCGTCTTGTCGGGGGTGCCGGAGAAGAAACGATTATCGCCCGTGTCGGTGAAGGGGTCGTCTCGACGATCGGTTCGCAACATAACCATAAACACGTTTTGGAAAATCCGGATATGATTTCACGTACCGTATTGACGAAAGGTCTTGATTCAGGGACCGCGTTTGAAATCTTGTCCATCGATATCGCCGACATTGATATCGGTAAAAACATCGGAGCGGTTCTTCAGACCGACCAAGCCGAGGCTGATAAGAAAATCGCGCAAGCGAAAGCGGAAGAACGCCGCGCGATGGCTATCGCCCGTGAGCAAGAGATGAAGTCATCAGTCGAAGAGATGCGCGCGAAAGTTGTCGCGGCCGAGGCTGAAGTCCCGCTTGCGATGGCAGATGCGCTTCGCCACGGCAAGCTCGGTGTCATGGACTACGTCAACTACTTGAACGTCCAAGCCGATACAGAAATGCGTAAAGCGATCGGTCACCCAGTCGAATCTGACAAAGAGTGATCGGGATGGATGGACTTTGGGTACTACTCCTCGCCGCATTCGGGATCGCTTCGGCGGTCATGAAGCGGATGGAGAAATCATCTTCTACTGGAGAACGGCCGCCGAGTACGGATTTGAAACGCTATCTCGATACGGTCGGTGACATGATGAAAGAAGTCGAGGCGACATTTGACGAGCCACGCGATGGCAAGGAAAAACCGACGCCGCAAAAACTGCGTCGTCGTGTCGCTGCCCCGGCTGAATCAAGAGAGTCTCAGCCGTCGCGCCGGCGGGAAGAATTACCGCACGTGAGTGCGCAGTTCGAACAGACAGTCAAGATTCCGCCGATTTCGGAGGCGACCGAGTCTCGGCCGCAACCGCAACCGCGCATGTCGATGAAGCAAGTTCGGCAAGCTGTCGTTTGGAGTGAAATTTTGCAGCCGCCGGTGTCGAAACGCCGTCGCTAAGCCTGAAGCAGTGACATCGAGTCACTGCTTCTTTTTATGGCCGAAACGGACGGTCTTTCTTTCACGAACGGCTTGATAGTGCTAAAGTAAAGAAGGAACAATCTACTGATGGGGAGGAGAAACAACCATTGATTATGACTGATAAGATACCGTTCGTCATGGAACATGCGAACGAAGCACAGGCACTCCTCGGGCCGAAAGACGAGGTCTTTCACGCTATCGAGGCAGAACTCGCGGTCGCACTCACTCCTCGTGGAGAAGAATTGATCATTCAGGCCGATACTGCTGACACACTTGAATTGACGAAAACCGTCATCAAGACGCTACAACAGCTTGTCAAAAAAGGGGCTCGCTTGAACGAGAGTGATGCCATCAGCGTGATTCAACATATCAAGGTCGGCAAAGGCGATGAACTGCTCGAGCATTATGAGCGGGTCGTCTTCACGACGAACAAAGGCAAACCGATCCGGGCGAAAACAGTCGGACAAAGCCGCTACGTTCGTGCCATTGAAAAACGCGATCTTGTCTTCGGAATCGGGCCGGCCGGGACCGGAAAGACCTATCTGGCCGTCGTTTTGGCAGCACGGGCATTGAAAGAAGGACAAGTCAAACGTATTATTTTGACGCGTCCAGCCGTCGAAGCAGGGGAAAACTTGGGTTTCTTGCCAGGCGACTTGAAAGAGAAAGTCGATCCATACTTACGTCCGCTCTATGACGCCTTGTTTGACGTCTATGGCGTCGAGCAGACGAATCGGTTGCTCGAACGTGGCACAATCGAAGTCGCCCCGCTCGCCTATATGCGAGGACGCACGCTTGAAGATGCGTTCGTCATTTTAGATGAGGCGCAGAACACGACGAAAGAGCAGATGAAAATGTTCTTGACGCGACTCGGTTTCGGGTCGAAAATGGTCGTCACAGGCGACTTGACGCAAGTGGATTTACCTAAAGGGAAGGCGTCAGGTCTTCAAGAGGCGTTACATCTGCTCGAGCGAGTCGAAGGAATTCATTTCGAACACTTTACGTCGTCCGATGTCGTTCGACATCCGCTCGTCAAGAAAATTATTAACGCCTATAGTACCGAACTCACATAACAAAAAGGGGGGGCACTGATGCAGCAAGCACGTCATTGGACGGTCGCGACAATCTCCGTCCTCTTTTTTCTCATTCTAGGCGCGATTCTCTATTTTACGGTGCGCCCATCTATTATTAGCGTCGAACCGCTCGGGATTGCCGAACAGGATATCCGCTCGCCCATCACGGTCGAGGACCGAACGGCGACGGAACGGTTGCAACAAGAAGCCGTCAATGGCGTCGGTAGTCAATTTTCGCTCCGACGCGAGTTTGCCGATCAACAAATCGCCAAAGTCGAGCAACTGTTCGCGGCGTTCGAGGAGACGGGAGAAGAGACCGAACTCTCGGATATTAAGAACCGGTTGAACTCGACCGAAGTGAATGGCTTTCTCGGTGACGATGAGTTGAATCTGTTGCTCGAGGCGAGTGAGAACACGCGTCGAACGGTCGAAGACGTCACCGTGACGGCGCTCCAAGAAGTAATGGGCAACCGCATCGAGACGAGCTCACAGTCGATTTCAGAAGCGAGAGACCGGGCCGAGACGCTCGTCGACCAATCCCCGCTCTCACTCGAGTTCCGGGCCATCGCCAACAGCCTGAGCGATCAATTGATCGTCCCGAACTACGTGTTCGACTCTGAGGCGACGCGCGAGAAAGAACAGCAGGCGCTCGACGCGGTCGAGCCGGTCATCATCCAAGAAGGACAATTGCTCGTCAATCAAGGCGAGGTCGTGACACGTGAGATTTATCGGAAGCTCGAATTGACCGGTGCGATCGACCCGAACCGTTCGTTCGCACCGCTGTTCGGGGCTTACTTACTGAGCGGACTGTTGACGACCGGATTTCTGTTCATGTTGATCCGGTCGAAGATTCAACAGTTGTTGCTTCGTCCTAAAATTTTGATTACCGTGTACGGGTTGTTACTGCTTCAACTCGGCATCTTTTTCGGGGTCGGCTATATCGGCATCGAGTTTACGACGTACGCATACGTGCTCGCACCGACGGCGTTCGTTGTCCTCTTGCTCCGTATCCTCGTCGATGAACGGGTCGCGCTCGCCTCGGCACTCATTACGATGATCGCCGGATCGATCGTGGCGAGTTTCGGGCAAAACACGAGCTTCATGACGGTCGTCTATTTTGCGACCGGTAGTTTCCTGGCTGTCTTCCTCGTCGAACCGAAGATTCAGCGGAAACGGTTATTCTTGTCAGGTGTCTTGCTCGGCATCATCAACATCATTATGGTGCTCGCGCTCTTGTTCCTGCGTAACACGGTAGTGACATGGGAGATGGTCGCGTATCTGTCAGGCTTCGCGATTACGAGTGCCCTGTTATCAATCGTGCTCACGTTCGGATTCCTGCCGTTTCTCGAGCCGTGGTTCGGCGTCTTGTCATCGGGTCGCTTAATCGAATTGATGAGCCCGACGCATCCGCTGTTGCGGAAATTGTTGATGGAGGCACCGGGTACGTATCATCACAGCATGATGGTCGCCAATCTGGCTGAATCGGCTTGTGAGGCGATCGGAGCCGACGGATTGCTCGCCCGGGTCGCTAGTTATTACCATGATCTTGGGAAGACCGAGCGGCCGCTCCACTTCATCGAGAACCAACAGAGCGGCGTCAACCCGCACGACCGGCTCACGCCGGAAGAATCGGCCGACATCATCATGGCCCATCCGTATGACGGTGCTGATCTGTTGCGCCGCTACAAGCTACCGAAAGAAATCATCGATATCGCCGAGCAACATCACGGCACGTCATTGTTGAAGTTCTTTTATGTGAAAGCGAAAGAGACACGAGATGTCACTGAGTCGCGCTTCCGTTACCCGGGACCGAAACCGCAGACGCGCGAGGCGGCGGTCGTCATGATCGTCGATTCGATTGAGGCGGCGGTAAGGTCACAGAAGCAGCCGACACCAGAACGGATCCGGCAGCTCGTCAGCGCGATCATCCGTGACAAGTTGCAAGACGGACAGTTCGAAGACTGCGAGTTGACGACGAAAGAAGTATGGCGGGTCGGGGAGAGCGCGTGTGAGACGTTGACCGGCTTGTTCCATGAACGGATCGAGTACCCAGAACTGAAGAAAGAAGGCGAATTACATGCAAATCATTTCGAACGATGAGCACGGGTTATTGACCGATGCTCAAGTCGAGCTCGTCGAATCTATTTTGATGCACGCAGCGCTCGAAGAGGACATTGAAGAACCGAGCGAACTGTCGGTCACCTTTTTGACGAACGACGAGATTCAAGCAATCAATCGGGAATGGCGCGGGAAAGATGCGCCGACCGACGTGATCAGTTTCGCTTTTGACGAGATGGGCGAAGAAGAGATGGATTTCATGCTCGATGAAGACGAGCCTCGTCTCCTTGGTGATTTACTCATCTCGGTCGAGCGTTGCCGCGAACAGGCGGCCGACTATGGCCACTCATTCGAACGAGAACTCGGATTTTTGGCCATTCATGGCTTCTTACATCTCCTCGGCTATGATCACATGACGCCTGAGGAAGAAGCGGAGATGACGGCGCGCCAAGAACAAGTGCTCGCTCACTTCGAGCTGAAACGAGGCGAAGTGTGAAACCGTTCTGGTTCGCCGTGCACGGCATCGTGCACGCAGTGCGGACCGAACGCAACATGCTGATTCATCTCGCATCGAGCCTGCTCGTCGTCGTATTTGCCTGGTGGCTCCCAACGACGAAACTCGAGAACTTGATTCTGTTCGGTTGGGTCGTACTCGTCATCGCGCTCGAGCTGATGAACACGGCGGTCGAGCGCACGGTCGACCTCGTCACGAAAGACATCAAACCGTTAGCGAAGCAAGCGAAAGACGTCGCAGCCGGATCAGTGCTCGTTGCCGCCATCGGGGCCGCCATCACGGCACTTTTCATTTTTGGCCCTTATGTAATCGACAAATTCGTTATATGATTGAACGTATTGGAAATTTAGAAAGCAGGTGCATTATGTATCAAGAAGATTTTAAATCAGGGTTTGTGTCCATCATCGGTCGTCCGAACGTCGGGAAATCGACGTTCTTGAATCGGGTCATCGGACAAAAGATTGCCATCATGTCAGACAAGCCGCAGACGACGCGCAACAAGGTCCAAGGTGTATATACGGCGGATGATTCGCAAATCATCTTTATCGACACGCCAGGGATTCATAAGCCGAAACACCGTCTCGGCGATTTCATGATGAAAGTCGCGACGAACGCACTCCGTGAAGTCGACGCGATCCTCTTCATGGTCAACGTCACGGAACCGCGCGGCGCCGGCGATGAGTTCATCATCGAGAAGTTAAAAGGGCTCGATACGCCAATCATCCTCGTCATGAACAAAATCGATTTGATTCATCCGGACGAGATTCCGGCTGTCATCGAGCAGTATACGAACCAACTCGATTTCGCGGCGTACGTCCCGATCTCGGCACTTCAAGGCAATAACGTCGAACCGCTCCTTAAAGAAATCAAAAAGTTGCTCCCGGAAGGACCGATGTATTACCCGGCCGACCAAGTGACCGACCACCCGGAACGGTTCATCATCTCTGAATTGATTCGCGAGAAAGTGCTCCATAAGACGCGTGATGAAGTGCCGCACTCAATCGCGGTCGCTATCGAATCAATCAAGAAACGGGAAAACTCGGAAATGATTGATGTCGAGGCCGTCATCATGGTCGAGCGTGATTCGCAAAAAGGAATCGTCATCGGCAAAAAAGGTGCGATGCTCCGCGAAATCGGGACAGAAGCACGCCACGACATCGAGGCACTCCTCGGGACAAAAGTGTATTTGAACCTATGGGTGAAAGTACAAAAAGATTGGCGTAACAAGATGGGTCAACTCCGCGACCTCGGTTTCCGCGACGACGAGTATTAAGCCATGTTGCAAAAGGTCACGGGAATCGTCATTCGGACGGTCAATTACGGGGAATCGAACAAAGTCGTCACGTTGTTCACCGAAGAACTCGGGAAAGTCGCCGTCATGGCGCGCGGTGCGAAAAAGCCGGGCAGTCGCCTGCATGCGTCGAGCCAGCCTTTCGTCGAGGCGGTGTATATTTTCCCGGCGAGCCGTGGCCTCGGTCAACTGAAGTCGTCGGATGTGATCACGTCCTATCCGGAAATCCGAAAAGACGTCGAGCGGATGGCATACGCCATGTACTGGCTCGAGCTCGTCGACCGCACCGTCGAGGACCGGGTGCCGAACCGTCCGCTCTATCGCATCTTGAACGATGCCCTGCAGGCGCTCAATGCAGGGATGGACCCGGATGTGATCACGCACCACTTTGAACTGCGGATTTTGCACCTGCTCGGGGTCGCACCCGTTTTGACCGGGTGCATCCGTTGCAACGATGTGACCGACCCGATGTATTTTTCAGTGGCGGCCGGTGGTTTTCTTTGCTCGCGTCACCAAGAAGAAGGGTCGGCCCGCATGAGCGAACGTCTAGCGAAGCTCCTCTATTTGATGAGCCGACACGAGCTGTCCGAATTCAGTAACGTCCCGCTCACAAAAGAGACGCGGATTCTGCTCAGGCAGCTGTTCGACGCCTATATGGAATCATACAGTGGCTTGCGGCTGAAGACGAAACGTGTCCTCGATCAAATGCAACGCCTTTACTTGAACGATGATTGACTTTTTCGACAAGATTCGATACCATAATCTACGATTAGACAAATGAAATAGCGTGCGCAATGAAGGAAACGAGTAGCTTTTACGCCATGGGTACAGCGAGTTCGGGGAGGTGGGAGCCGAACGCCAGGGGGAAGTGAATGGCAATTCCGGAGCGCCCACAATCCAAAGAGTGGCCTCATCTCGAGGCAAGTAGGGTGGAACCGCGGGTAATCCCGTCCCTATGTGCATGGCACATAGGGGCGTTTTTTGTCGTTTCAATACTTTTGGAGGTGTCACATATGAAGCACATGACCGTGCAAGAAATTATTTTGACGTTACAAAATTTCTGGGCGTCGAAAGGCTGCTTGACAATGCAAGCGTATGACGTTGAGAAAGGGGCCGGTACGATGAACCCGATGACGTTCTTACGGAGTCTCGGACCAGAGCCGTGGAACGTCTGTTACACGGAGCCGTCACGTCGTCCGGCGGATGGACGGTACGGAGAAAACCCGAACCGTTTGTATCAGCATCATCAGTTCCAAGTCATCATGAAGCCGTCACCGAGCAACATCCAAGAGCTTTACTTAGAAAGTTTAGAGTTGATCGGAATCAACCCACTCGAGCACGATATCCGTTTCGTCGAAGACAACTGGGAAAACCCGACGTTCGGCGCGGCCGGTCTAGGTTGGGAAGTTTGGTTGAACGGGATGGAGATCACCCAGTTCACGTATTTCCAACAAGTCGGTGGCATCGAGTGTGACCCGATCGCCGTCGAGATCACATACGGTCTCGAACGTCTCGCGTCGTACATCCAAGAAGTCGAGAGCGTGTTTGACCTCGTCTGGACGGACGGATTCAAATATGGGGACATCTTCTACCAGCCCGAGTATGAACACTCAAAATATACGTTCGAACTTTCAGACGTCGACATGTTGTTCACGTTGTTCGATACGTACGAAAAAGAAGCGAAGCGTGCCCTTGATGAGAACCTCGTCTTCCCGGCTTACGACTATATCCTCAAATGTTCGCATACGTTCAACCTACTCGATGCGAAAGGCGCCATCTCGGTGACGGAACGGACCGGTTTCATCCAACGTGTCCGCAACATGTCCCGTGCGTGTGCTGCCAAATTTATCGAAGAGCGGGAACGTCTCGGTTTCCCACTTTTGAACCAAGAGAAAGCAGGTGCCCTTGATGCGTGACCTTTTATTAGAAATCGGACTTGAAGAATTACCAGCGCAATACGTCCTCCGTTCGGAGAAACAATTGGCAGAGCGTGTGACCGCCTTCTTGACGGACGCCCGTGTCCAGTTCGGGACATTGACCGTCTATTCAACACCGCGCCGTCTCGCCGTTCTTGTCAAAGACGTCGAAGAGAAGCAACAAGACTTGACGGAGACGCTTCGCGGACCGGCGAAAAAGATCGCTCAAGACGCTGAAGGAAACTGGTCGAAAGCAGCCGCTGGGTTTGCCCGTGGCCGTGGTCTCTCGGTCGACGACTTGTACTTCGCTGAAGAGAAAGGTGTCGAGTACGTGTTCGCAGACCGTCACGAGTCAGGTCAGGCGACGAGCACGCTGCTTCCGGCACTCGAAGACGTCGTCCGTGGTATGACGTTCCCGAAAAACATGAAGTGGGGCACGAGCAGTCTCCGCTACATGCGTCCGATTCGTTGGCTCGTCGCGTTGTTCGGTGCCGAGCAAATCGATTTTGAAATCGAAGGCGTAAAAACAGGAAACGTGACACGTGGTCACCGCTTCTTGAGTAAAGGCGACGTCACGATCGCCGAGCCGGCCGGCTACGCCGAGACGCTCGAACGCGAATTCGTCGTCGCGTCATATGAAGACCGTAAGGCCCGCATCGAGCGTCAAATCGACGAGTTGGCTTCAGAACAAGGGTGGACGGTTCCGCTCGACGCCTCATTGCTCGAGGAAGTGACGAACCTCGTCGAATGGCCGACTGCGCTGTTCGGTGAATTCGATGCAAGCTATCTCGAACTTCCGGAAGAAGTATTGATCACGACGATGAAAGAGCACCAACGCTATTTCCCGGTCTATATCGGTGAAACGCTTAAAAACTATTTCGTGACCGTCCGTAACGGGAACGCAGACCATCTTCAAAACGTGGCCAAAGGGAACGAGAAGGTCATCCGGGCCCGCTTGGCAGACGCCGTCTTCTTCTATGAGGAAGACCAAAAGACGAAGATTGACGATCAACTCGTCCGTCTCGACCGCATCGTCTTCCATGAGAAGTTGGGCACGACGGGAGACAAGGTCCGTCGCGTAGAACAACTCGCCGGAACGCTGGCGCCATTGTTCAATGCGGATGCAGCCAAAGTCGCCCGGGCTGGTGCCATCCATAAGTTCGACCTCGTCAGCCAAATGGTGTATGAGTTCACAGAACTCCAAGGGGTGATGGGTGAGAAGTATGCGCTCCAACAAGGTGAGGACAAAGAAGTGGCCGCGGCCATCCGTGAACACTATATGCCACGCTTTGCGGGCGACGCGTCACCATCGACGCCAACGGGTGCGGTTCTCGCACTCGCCGATAAATTGGATTCGATCGCTGCATTCTTCGGAATCGGCATGATTCCGAGCGGTTCGCAAGACCCGTTCGCGCTTCGTCGTCAAGCCCAAGGGGTCGTCCAAATTCTAGCGGATTGGAAGATTGCGCTCCCACTCGACAAATTACTTTCACAAGTTGTCGATTCGCAACTTCAGGCAGGACTTTATGATGCCGATAAAGAACAAGTCAAGGCGCAACTAAAAGACTTCTTCATGCTTCGCCTGAAGTATCGTCTCCAAGAACGGCAAGTCCGTTATGACGTCATCGACGCCGTATTGACGACAGAGCTCGCCATCAACCGGCTCGATGCCCGAGCGGACGCGGTTCAAGCCATGCTCGCAAACGATGCGAAACTACTCATTGAGCAATTGACGCGTGTCGTCAATATCGCCAAGAAAGGTGAGGCTGGAGAGGTCGATCCGGCATTGTTCGAAAACAAAGAAGAGAACGAACTCCATGTCGCCATCGAAGCGACGCTACCGGAAACGGAGCGAGCCGTCGAGGATGGGGATTATCATCAAGCGATCGCGTCATTGCGCGTATTGGAACAACCGATTAGCGCTTATTTCGAAAATACAATGGTCATGAGCGACGTTGAAGCGATTCGCGAGAACCGTCTGCGCGAGATGAAACGACTCGCCATGACGATCGAGAGCGTCGCCGACTTTAGCGCGCTCGTACTCTGACCAAACTTGAGGGGGTTGGCTATGCAGCTGAATGAACGCCAACAGAAGATCGTTGAGATCGTCAGGGTCAACGGACCGATCACGGGTGAGCAGATCGCGCAAGAGCTGTCGCTCACTCGCGCCACGCTCCGCCCGGACCTGGCCATCTTGACGATGACTGGAATACTAGAAGCCCGGCCACGTGTCGGCTACACGTTCGTCGGCAAACGAAACTCATCCCTGCTTCGGGAAAAATTGGATTCATTGACGGTCGGCGACTTCATGTCGTCCGCGAAAGTCGTCAGTGACGAGATGACGGTGTATGACGCCGTCGTGACCTTGTTTTTAGAAGACGTCGGTTCGCTGTTCGTCGTCGGCAAGGACAACGAGCTCGTCGGTGTCTTGTCACGTAAAGACTTACTTCGGGCCGCCATCGGCAATCAAGACTTGGATCAATTGCCGGTCAACGTCATCATGACCCGCATGCCGAACATCACGGTGTGCGAGAAGAGTGAGACGTTGATTCGGGCCGGGATGAAGCTGATCGAGAAACAAATCGATGCCATGCCAGTCGTCGAAGAGAAAGACGGCAAGCTGATCGTGCTCGGTCGCATGACGAAGACGAACATGACGAAAGTATTGATCGCACTCGCCAACGATGAGTCGTTCTGAGGAGGAATCTGGTTTGACACTGACACAAAAACAACTCGTATTTGTCGTGAGCGATTCGGTCGGGGAGACGTGTGAACTCGTCGTCCGCGCCGCGAGCATCCAGTTCCACGAGAATGCGATTGAGACGCTTAGAATTCCGTTCGTGGAAGATGAACAGACGATTCACGATGTCGTGACACAAGCGCGTGCCCAAGGAGCAGTCATCGCCTTCACGTTGGTCAACGAAGAGCATCGTGCCCTCCTCGTTCAACTCGGACGAGAGCATGACGTGAAGACGGTCGACTTGCTCGGCGACTTACTCGACGTGCTCGCCGGTCAACTCGGAGAGAGTCCGCGCGAGAAACCGGGACTCATCTATCGTCTCGATGAGGATTACTTCCGGAAAATCGAAGCGATGGAGTTCGCGGTCAAGTACGACGACGGACGTGACCCAAGAGGCTTGAAAAAAGCTGATATCGTCCTCGTCGGCGTATCACGCACATCCAAGACGCCGCTCTCACAATATTTGGCGTTGAAGCGGTATAAGGTCGCCAACGTACCGCTCGTGCCGGAATCACGCCCGCCGGAAGAACTGTTCGATTTGCCGCCTGACAAGTGCGTCGGGTTGATCATCTCGCCGGATAAGTTGATTTCGATTCGGATGGAACGGTTGAAGTCGCTCGGTTTGAAACCGGAGGCCGACTACGCCCAACTCGAACGCATCAATCGTGAACTCGAGTATGCCCGAGGGATTTACGAACGAATCGGTTGCGAGGTCATCGACGTGACGAACAAAGCCGTCGAAGAGACGGCAGGCATCATTTTACGGATGCTCGACCAATCGAAAGACGATTGAGTACTCGGATTAGTAATCGACTGGTGTTAACGGTATAATAGAGTACTGACATTACAGTGAAACGGAACGTGGTGAGCGTTCCGTTTCGTTGCGAGTTTGGATAGGGAGTGGTCGAGTTGCCGCGAATACCGGATGAAGTCATTGCGGAAGTGAAACAAGCCACAGATATCGTTGATTTAATCAGTGAACGCGTTGAATTGAAGAAGCAAGGCCATCGCCTCGTCGGTCTCTGTCCGTTCCACTCGGAGAACAGTCCATCGTTCTCCGTGTCCCCGGAAAAAGGGATGTACCATTGTTTTGGATGTGGAGCCGGCGGGAACGTATTTACGTTCGTCATGGAGACAGAAGGTTTGTCGTTCCCTGAGACGATTGAACGTCTCGCGACGCGGGCGAACATCGCCATCGAGGGCGGGGTGTCTGGCGATGAGGAGTTGTCACGAGACCAAGTCATTCGTAAACAGATGCGCGATGCCCATCGTGTCGTGGCGGATTTGTATCATGAAGTGTTGATGAAGACCGAAGCGGGCGAAGTCGGATTGACGTATTTGCAAGCGCGCGGTCTACAGGAGACGACGATCGGACAGTATAAGATCGGTTATGCGCCTGATCATCGCCGTTTTACCGTTGATTCACTGGAACGAAGAGGTTTCGACCTCGAGGTCATGGTGGAGGCGGGGTTGATTTCTAAGTCGAGGTCCGGTGAATATTTTGACCGGTTTGAAGGCAGAGTCGTCTTTCCGATTGCGGATCGAGACGGCACCATCGTCGGATTTAGCGGACGGGCGATCGATGAGCGACAGCCAAAGTACGTCAACACAGCGGATACGCCCTTGTTCAACAAGAGTGAACTCCTCTTCGGCTTTTCACAGGCACGGGCCACGATGCGAAAGCAAAAACGGGTCGTGCTCGTGGAAGGGAACGTCGACGTCTTGCAAGTCGCGCAAGCTGGGACGAAGGAAGTCGTCGCGTCGCTCGGGACGGCGTTTTCGACGCAGCATGCCCGTGCGTTAGCACGCATGGTCGAAGAAGTGATCATCTGTTATGACGGTGATACGGCCGGACAAGAAGCGACGATGAAAGTCGTCCGCTTGCTCGAGGGCTACCCGCTCGATGTCCAGGTGCTGATGTTACCTGAGAAGACCGACCCGGATGATTATATTCGGACGAATGGGGCGGAGCAGTGGCACAGACTTGTCGAATCGGAGCGTTTATCCGTCCTCGATTTCATGAACCGGACGCTACGGCGTGGGAAAAATATGAATCGAGAAGGAGAACGGATTCGTTTTATTGAATCTATGCTTGTGGAAATCAGTAAAACGGACAATTCGATTCGACGTGATTTATATGTGAGAAAGCTGGCCGACGAATTTGAGATTCCAGTCGAGACATTGTTGTCACGGATGCCCTCGACAAGACCGAAAGAAATCGCACCCCAACGAGTGCCGGAAGCTGAACCGGTTCGCCGGCGTTCATCTAAGACGAATGAACCGCGTTATGTCAAAGCCGAAAAGCTGTTGCTTCGGGCCATGCTGAGTGGTCCGGAGCGGGTCCGCTTCGTCAGGGACCGCCTCGGGCTAGCCTATCAGGACGAAGTGCATCGCATGCTGGCGACGGCCCTCTATGAGATCGTCTCGGAGGACATGACGCATGAAGAATTCGAACAAGTGGCGCCCCCGTTCATGGAACGGTATTGTGACCAACGTCCGGACTATGCGAATCGGTATGCCGAGATTCGGCTCATGTCCGCACCGGACGAACTGACCGAAGAGGTTTTAGATGAATACATTAAGGTCATAAACAGTTATGAGGAACAGCGTCAAATCGAACGAGCGAAAAGGGAAATCGGACAAGATGCCGAAAGTATAGTAGACCAGGCATCCAAGTTACAAGAATTGATTACCCGGAGTCGTCGTCTTCGTGAACGATGAACGTGAAGGAAGTTTGGAAGGAGTTGAACTGCTAGATGGCAGAGAAGAAAAAAGAGGATTTATTTAACGCCATAGACGAACTCGAGAAATTAGGTAAGAAAAAAGGCGTCGTATCCATGCAAGCAATCCAAGATCGCCTCAGCCATTTCGAGGTGGATTCGGACTTTATCGATAACTTCATTGAAGACTTAGAAGGTAAAGATATCCGCGTCACAGAAGATGCGGCCGATGCCGAAGAAACACCAACAAAAAAAGAGGACGAAGAGGTCGATTTGAACGACTTGTCCGTCCCGCCAGGTATTAAGATCAACGACCCGGTCCGCATGTATTTGAAAGAAATCGGGCGCGTCGATCTCCTCAGTGCGAAAGATGAGACCGAACTCGCGAAACGGATTGAACAAGGGGACGAAGAGGCGAAGAAACGTCTTGCCGAAGCCAACCTCCGTCTCGTCGTATCGATCGCGAAACGCTATGTCGGGCGCGGTATGCTCTTCCTTGACTTGATTCAAGAAGGAAACATGGGCCTCATTAAAGCCGTCGAGAAGTTCGACTACATGAAAGGGTTCAAGTTCTCGACGTACGCGACGTGGTGGATTCGTCAAGCAATCACCCGCGCCATCGCCGACCAAGCTCGGACAATCCGGATCCCGGTCCACATGGTCGAGACGATCAACAAGTTGATTCGTGTTCAACGTCAACTGTTGCAAGACCTCGGGCGCGAACCGGCACCTGAAGAAATCGCCAAAGAGATGGAACTCACACCTGAAAAAGTGCGTGAGATCTTGAAAATCGCCCAAGAGCCTGTCTCGCTCGAGACACCGATCGGGGAAGAGGATGATTCGCACCTCGGCGACTTCATCGAAGACCAAGATGCGATGGCACCGCAAGACGCCGCTGCCTATGAGCTACTCAAAGAACAGCTCGAAGACGTGCTCGACACGCTCACGGACCGCGAAGAAAACGTACTCCGTCTTCGCTTCGGTCTCGATGATGGCCGTACGCGCACGCTCGAAGAAGTCGGGAAAGTGTTCGGCGTCACCCGCGAGCGGATTCGTCAAATTGAGGCGAAAGCGCTCCGGAAGCTCCGTCACCCGAGCCGTTCGAAACGCTTGAAAGACTTCCTTGATTAATTGTGTTTTTGAATAAAATGTGAAGTTTTAGAAGAAAGGAAGGAAAATGAGTGATTTTCCTTCCTTCTTTATTATTTTTTGAGTAAAATAGTGATGGGTAGAAATTTGGAATGAACATGAGGGGGAAATACAATGCGTAATCCATTGTTACCGTTTGCAGCGATTGCGATCGTCGCAATCATTGCCATGGTCTCATTATCGTATTTTGGCGTGAACCAAGCTCAGCAGGCTGCTGAAGGTCCATCGGTCACTGAGATGAACCCGGAAGACTTGTACGCGGCGAAAGGCTGCACAGGTTGCCACGGTGGAAATCTCGAAGGTGGCGTCGGTCCTGCGTTGACAGGCGTCGGCGAACGTTTATCGGCGGAAGAGATCACAAACATCATCGTCAACGGTAAAGGTTCAATGCCAGCCGGTCTCGCGACTGCCGAAGAAGCAGACGTACTCGCGACTTGGTTGCTCGAACAATAAGGGTAAAACGTACTCCTTCTGGGGTACGTTTTTTATTGTCCTGGATATAAATATTCGTTACCCTAATAGTGAAGAAGTAGAAAAAGGAGTTGTCCCTATGCAAGAACAAGTGACGTTAGACCGCCGGCTGAAGCAAGTCGTCGATTTCATTCCGAAAGGCAGTGTAGTGGCGGACATCGGCTCTGACCACGCCTACGTGCCATGCTATCTCGTTCAGCAAGGTATCGTCGACCGCGCCATCGCAGGCGAAGTGAACCGTGGACCGATGGAAGCGGCCAAAGCTCAAGTTGAGCTCATCGGGGCGACCGAAAACATCGACGTCCGTCTCGGTGACGGGCTCGCCGTCCTCGAAGCAGATGAGGCGACATGCATCTCGATTTGCGGGATGGGCGGAAGTTTGATTCGATCGATTTTAGAGAGCGGCCGTGACAAGTTAGGAGCGGTCGAACGGCTCGTCCTGCAACCGAACGTGGACGGGCAACACGTCCGCGAATGGTTGCTCGACGCAGGATTCGTCCTAGTCGCGGAATCAATCGTTGAAGAGAATGACAAAGTATACGAGATTCTCGTCGGCGAACGTGGCACGGAGACGTGCTATAGCCTAGATGACACAGAACGCGCGTGGCAGCTCATGTTCGGACCGTACTTGCTCACGACACGCCCAGAGGCGTTCAAAATGAAATGGGGCCGCGAGGCGGACAAGCTCGATTACGTGCTCGGTCAGATGGCGGCAGGTGCCCAAACCGAAGCGCTCATCCGCAAACAGGAGGAGTTCAAGACGCTGCGTGACAAAATGAGAGAGGTGAGCAACTGATGGCGAACGGAAATCATGTCATTCAATTGTTTGAGGAGTTCGCCCCGAAACATCTCGCGGTCGAGGGCGATAAAATTGGTCTTCAAATCGGTACGTTGAATAAACCGGTACGACGAGTCATGGTGACGCTAGACGTGCTCGAGTCGGTCGTCGATGAAGCGATCGAGCGAGACGTCGATTTGATTATCGCCCACCACCCACCCATTTTCAGCGCGCTTGCGCAAGTGAACGATCGCAGTGCCGCTGGCCGGATCGTCATGAAATGCATCCGGCATGACATTGCCGTCTATGTCGCCCACACGAACTTGGACGTCTGTCAGGGCGGGGTCAACGATTGGATGAGTCAGGCACTTGGACTCGTCGACCCGACGGTACTCATTCCAACGTATGAAGAACCGGTGTATAAGCTGTCCGTCTTCGTTCCGGTGACCCATCGGACCGCCGTCTCGGATGCGCTAGGACGTGCCGGCGCCGGCCGAATTGGGGATTATGGGGACTGCCAGTTCACTGTTTCAGGAGAAGGGCAGTTTACTCCGCTTGCCGGGTCCGACCCGTACATCGGTCAGCATGGCAAGACGGAGCGTGTCGAAGAAGTGAAAATCGAGACGATTGTCACGGAGAGCCAAAAGAAAAGAGTGCTTAAGGCGATGACGGACGCACATCCATACGAAGAGGTGGCCTACGATTTGATTCGTGACGACATTGACGGGCCTGTGTTCGGCCTCGGTCGTATCGGACGTCTCGAGGTGCCTCTCACACTTGAGTCGTTCGCCGAACACGTCAAGACGAGCTTTGACGTCGAAGCCGTCCGTGTCGTCGGCGATCCGAACCGGATCATCGAGAAAGTGGCGGTGCTCGGCGGGGACGGGAATAAATACGTATCGGCAGCCCATTTCAAAGGTGCGGATGCGTATGTGACGGGCGACCTGTACTTCCATGTGGCCCACGATGCAATGGCGCTCGGACTTTCTGTCGTCGACCCGGGTCATCACGTGGAGAGCGTGATGAAGCAAGGCGTCGTCGATGTAATGCGCGAGAAGTGTGAACGTGCGAAACTCGATGTCGAATTGTTTGTTTCGGAAGCCGATACAAACCCGTTCCGCTTCTACTGATGATTAAACGAAAAACCCCCGGACCTCATGAGAGGACGGGGGTTCATGTCATTTACGGAGCGCCTTCACTTTCGGAAGAATGCTGCGCAGTTCAAGATATGGCGTCTTATCGTGCGTGCTCAAATCGAGCGGGTCATATTGGGTCAAGAAGTCGATGACTTTTTTTGTGATTGGTGTCGGTGTCGACGCGCCTGACGTGACGGCGACCGTTTCGACACCTTCGAGCCAAGCCAGGTCGAGTTCGCTCAAGTCGCCGATGCGATAGGCGTTCGTGCCTGCAATCTCTTTCGAGACCTGGGCCAAACGGTTCGAGTTGTTCGACTTCGGGTCACCGACGACGATCAATAGTTCACAGTCACCGGCTTGTTCAGCGACAGCTTCTTGTCGGACTTGGGTCGCGTTACAGATTTCGTTGTGGACCTCGACATGAGGATACCGTTCTTGAATCATCTCAATCAAAGCCGAGACGTCCCATTGGCTCATCGTCGTCTGGTTCGTGACGAGAATTTTTGCATCATACAGGTGAGCCGGGAGCGCCTCGAAGTCACTCTCGTATTGGACGAGATGAACTTTTCCTGGAGCGACGCCCATCGCGCCTTCCGGTTCCGGGTGGCCATGCTTGCCGATGTAGATGACTTCATAGCCGACCGCTGTCTTTTCGCGAATCAAATCGTGGGTGACCAGTACATCCGGGCACGAGGCATCGACAATCGTCAAGCCTTTCTCAATGGCACGCTTACGCACGAGCGGCGAGATGCCGTGGGCGGTAAAGACGACCGTTCCACGATCAATTGTCTCGAGTGCTTTCATTCGATCCTCACCGTCGACCGTCTTGACGCCGAGTTCCTCGAATGCTTGGGTGACATGACGATTATGGACAATCATGCCAAGTATATGGATAGGACGCGGTAAATCTGGGTTGGCCACAGCTTCGTTGGCGAGCTTCATGGCATCGACGACGCCGTAGCAATATCCGCGTGGACTAATTTTTTTAACTTTCATTTTGTAAGGAACGCTCCTTTCGCGATGCTTTCATACGTATTAGTCTAACATTGTTTCGAAAATACGAAAAGATTTCCGTGTATTCATGCTATAATCTTAAGGTTAGAAAGGAGGGACACCGTGGAACGCCTAAGAACATTGCTTGAAGTTCGAAAATCGTACTTCTTTCAGATTACATTTATTATCTTCATTATACTAGGACTTGTCATCTCTTCATTAGCCTTCTCTGCCGACCGCGTGACGGTGTCCCGCGCGGAAGAACTGGCGAAAGAACAATTCGACTACGCGATTGACGGGAGTATTGAAAACCTGGAGACGCGGCTCGGTAAACTATACGAAGACTTGGTCTATCTCGGTGCTTACGTCGGGAATGAGACGTATATCGAAGAGCGGATCCGCACCGGTTATTTGAATCAGCGGACGAGCTTCACCTCGATTTTTTATTACGATTTAGAAGGCGATGCGTTCACGTGGTACTCGCAACGCCAAGTACCGGCGCTGACGCTCAAGAGTGATCCGAAATTTAAAGAGGTGCTCACCGGCGGCAGGAACGACTTGTTTATGAGTGACCCGATTTCGATCTCGGGTGACGTCGGGACGTATTTATACGTACCGGTGCTTGAAGACAACCGGATGGTCGGGATGTTCGGCGGTAGTATCAGCGTGCTCAATTCCGATTTATATCGTCGGATGCTCGAATCGGCGAATGATGACATGATTCTCTACTTGTTGAATGAACGGGGCGAAGTATTGTCGACCTCGTTCAATCTCGTCACGGACGCAGAACGGCGTTTGTCCCGGTCCATCATCGAAGCGACGGACACCTACGACGTCCGTTCGGTGTTCAGTACGAAAGACGATGTCCTCATGTTTGAGCCCGATGCGCGTGTCAACGGATGGAGCGTCCTTGCAAAGCATAGTACCGATTCGGTCTACGAAGCGGTGTATGCGACGCGTTGGCAATACTTGATGATTACGCTCGTGACGTTCTTCTTGAGTATCATGGTCGGTCTACTGTTGTCGAAGACGTTGACAAGTCCGCTGCTTGAACTTGTGCAAAACATCAAGAAACAACAGTCGCTCGAACCGATCCAACTCGAACGGACCGGCTCCAAAGAAGTCGAGACGCTGCTCGATACGTACAACGATTATTCCCGCCGCATGGAGACGGCCCGACGCGAACAGCTCAGTCAACAGCAACTATTGTTGCAGCAAGAGAAGCTCGCCTCGCTCGGACAGCTCGCGGCAGGGATTGCCCACGAGATTCGCAATCCGCTCACGCCGGTCCAAATCACGTTGCAGATGGTGAAAGAAGGGCACAGTAGCAGTGACATGCTCGATCTCGCCCTTTCAGAACTTGATCGGGCCAACCATTTGATCACGACGATGCTCACGCTCGCGAAGCCCGACCAGGCGAAGCTACAAGAAGAGTGGCTCGACATGACCGAGTTTGCGAAACGTCTCGAATTCTTGCTCGACGCCGAATGCTATAAGCGGGTCACGAACTGGGAGTTGAACGTCCCGAACGACATGCCGCCGTTTTACTGTTCGAACGACATGCTCGTCCAAATCATCTATAACTTGTTCAAAAACGCGGTCGAGGCCGTCGATACGAAAGGTGCCGACGGCGTCGTGACGGTCACGATTCAATTCACGGAACGGGACTACCGCTTCTTGATCGAAGACAATGGGATCGGGATGACCGAATCTCAAGTCAAGTCGGTCGGGTCCGCGTTTTATACAACGAAAGAGAACGGCAACGGCTTAGGGCTCTACATGATTCGGGAATACTTGAAAGCCGTGAACGGTCACATGGAAATTGAAAGTGTTGAAGGAGAAGGTACGGCCATGATGATTAAAATCCCAAGGCGGTCGCACCCATGACGAAAGGGTTCAAACATTACTGGCTTTGGCTGCCGATCGTCTGGGCGCTATCGATTCTATTGATTACGTCAATCCAATTACCGGAACGGGCGAGAGAAAATAATGAAGTCGGTTTCGTATTCGTCAGTGAAAAGCATGAGCATGCCAATAAACTGTTAGCCGCGTTCGTCCGGACGGCGAATCAAAAAGGTTTTATCCCTGTCCCGACGACGAGTGAGGATTCCCGTGTCCTGGAGAAAGAAAAATTGGACGCGCTGATCGACCGCGGGGTCGAAGCGATTTTCGTGACGACGCTCGATGAAGCATTCATCCGGCCATCGCTCGAACGGGCCGAACGGGAGGGTATTCCGATTATCGCCATCGATCGGATGATCGACCATGACAGCGTCTTGACGTCGGTCATGTCCGATAACGTCGAGATCGGCCGGATGGCAGCGAACCATATCGCCGCCCAACACGCCGGGCTCGACCGTCCGATTCGTGTCGTCGAAGTGAGAGGAACCGCCAAAGTCCGTTCGACGATCGATCGGAGCCTCGGGTTGACGGAATATGACAAGGCCAACGACAACCTGCAAGTCGTCGCCTCGATCACGGGTAATTACGACACGTTCCAAGCCGAGATCGAGATGTCTCGGTGGCTCGATGCCGGTATTCCGTTCGATGCCGTCTTTTCTCACAATGATGACAATACGTTCGGTGTCGTCCGGGCCCTCGAAAGCCATGGCCTCAGTGACAAAACGCTCGTATCGGTCGACGGTGTGACCGGCATTTATCCGCTGATTCATAGCGGGAAAGTCGATGCGACCGTCGTCCAATCACCGAACGAAATGATCGAGGTCGGATTCAAGGCGCTCGAACATCATTTGAACGGCAAGAAAATTGCGTCACACTACTATTCGTCGAGCTATTTATACGAAGGGCTCGCAAAAGATTAATTGACAAATGATTAGATTCCGCTATGCTAGGAAAAGTGGAAAGAAACAGGAGGTGTATCGATTGAACAGCTTCCAACAGTTCAAATTGTTACCGTTTATCGTCGATGCCTTGACAGAAAAGCGCATCACAGTACCGACGGACATTCAAGCCCGGATTATTCCGGCTGCGATGAATGGCCGCGATATCATTGGGAAATCACAAACCGGGACGGGGAAGACGCTTGCGTTCCTCTTACCTATTTTAGAAGCAATCGATCCGAAAGAAGAATCGGTCCAAGCCATCGTCGTCGCACCGACGCGCGAACTCGCATGGCAGATTCACGAAGAGTTGAAAACGCTCCTCGTCAAACAGCCGGACTACATTAAAACAAGTCTGATTGTCGGAGGAACTGACCGGGAACGACAAATCGACAAGATGAAAAACCCACCACAACTGATCATCGGGACACCAGGTCGTCTACTCGACTTGATGAAAGTCCAAGCGTTATTCCCGCACAAAGTCACGCATTTCGTCGTCGATGAAGCCGACCAAATGCTCGACATGGGCTTCTTGCCTGAAGTCGACCGCATCGCGCAGTCGTTGCCAGAGAAACTTCAAACGATGGTCTTCTCAGCGACGATTCCTGAGAAGCTACAACCGTTCTTGAAGAAATATTTGCATGACCCGCGTTACGCGGAAGCGAGTGAAGAGCACCGCGTCGTTCCGAAAATCAAGCATCACGTCATCCCGGTCCGTCACCGGGACCGCAAGGCATTGACGGTCGACATCGCAAAAGCAATCAACCCGTTCGTCTGTCTCGTGTTCACGAACACGAAACAAGATGCGGATGAGTTGGAGACGTCGTTCCGCGAGGCGGGACTCAACGTCGGCACGCTTCATGGGGACATGCAAGCCCGTCGCCGGAAGCAAGCGATCAAAGACATCAACGACGCGAAATATCAGTTCGTGATTGCTACCGACTTGGCGGCGCGCGGCATCGATATTAAAGGTGTGTCGCACATCATCAACTTCGGCATTCCGAAAGACCTCGACTTCTATACGCACCGTGTCGGCCGGACGGGCCGCGCTGGTGAGACTGGCGAAGCGTACACGCTGTATGAAGATCACGAGAACGGTCCAATCAATCGACTCGAAGAGCGTGGATTCACGTTCAAGCACGTCGATTTGAAGAACGGATCGCTTCAAGAGATCAAGACACGCAAACGCCGCACGACCGACCGGAAGATGAAAGTCTCGCAAACGGCGCACAGCCGGATGGCGGGCGAAATCAAGAAGGCGAAGAAAAAGGTCAAACCTGGTTACAAGAAGAAGTTCAAGTATAAATTGAAAGAGACGGCCTCACGTGAGCATATGCAGAGCCAACGTAAGGAACGTCGCGAAGTTCGTAAAAAGAACCGACGCTAAGCAAAAGAAGAATCGACTTCGTGGAGTCGATTCTTCTTTTTGTGTACACTAAGGACAGATGAGAATGAAGGAGAAATGACTATGTTAAAAATTGGTTCCCACGTTTCTGTATCCGGTAAGAAAATGTTGCTCGCTGGCAGTGAAGAAGCCGTCTCATACGGCGCTAACACGATGATGGTATATACGGGTGCGCCCCAAAACACACGGCGCAAGCCAATCGAGGATTTGAATATCGAGGCGGCGCTCGCCCATATGGCGGCGCACGACATCGATGAGATCGTCGTCCATGCCCCTTATATCATCAACTTGGGCAACACGACGAAACCGGAGACGTTCGAACTCGCCGTCTCGTTTTTGGCCGCCGAAATCAAACGGGCCGAAGCGCTCCAAGTCGCACGTCACGTCGTCCTTCACCCGGGCGCGCATGTCGGTGCAGGGGAAGACGTCGGCTTGGCCCGCATCATCGAAGGCTTGAACGAGGTGCTCACCGGTGACGAGACCGTGAAAATCGCACTTGAGACGATGGCTGGAAAAGGCAGCGAACTCGGCAAGACGTTCGAAGAACTGGCAACGATCATCGACGGGGTGACACACAACGACCGGCTCTCGGTCTGTTTCGACACATGTCACGTTCATGACGCGGGTTATGACCTCGTCGGCGATTTGGACGGTGTCATTGAACAGTTCGACCAAATCGTCGGACTGGACCGTCTCGGCGTCATCCACGTCAACGATTCGAAGAACGTGCGCGGCGCGAAAAAAGATCGTCACGAGAATATCGGCTATGGCGAAATCGGCTTCGACACGTTGAACCGGATCATCCACCACGAGGCGTTCACCCACTTGCCAAAAATTTTGGAGACGCCGTATATCCCGATCAGTGAGAAGACGAAAGTGGCACCATACAAACAAGAGATCGAGATGTTCCGGGCGAACCGATTCGATGCCGAATGGCGCGAACAGTTCACGCTCGCGCACCAGTAAGATGAACATCATCCGAATCGATCCGAACGAGTATGATGTCTGGTCCGCGCTCCCGATCTACTTTCAGGAAGCGAGCCCGTTCTATGTGGAAGGCCGGCTCGAAGAGGGGACAGCTTGGATTGAGATTCTCGGATACGGTATCGTGGCTGAAGTCGAAGTCATGCTCGTCGAGATGACCAAGCGCCCGGCCGACCGCTATTGGCGGACGGAGGCGGTACCAGAGGCGAAGGCGTATAGCCTCGTCGACGTGGTCGGTCTTGATTTCCATCATCCGTTGCTTCAATCAGGTATGTACGAGGAAGACACGGACGCCGTCATCCGTACCAAATGGGAGCAAGGGTACCGCGTCCCGTCTGCCAAGTGGACCCGGGAGACGTTCACTGCCCACTTGACCGAAGAGCAGGCAGTGTCACAGCTCGCCCCGATGGCCATCTGTGAAGCGTGCGGGGATGACATGAACCGTTTCGGGCCGATCGGCATTCGTTTGATGGAGTATCATCTCGAAGCAGGGAGCGGCACGTGGCTCTGCCCGACGTGTCACAAAGCGAGACATTATAATCTATAAAAAAAACGAAGCCCGCGGGCTTCGTTTTTTGAATTAAAAGGGCCAGTTCGCGAGTGCGAATTGATATACTTTCATCCCAAGAAACACACCGAAGATGCCGATGACGCCCGGTAAGACCGGCGGGGCAGGGAGCGGCAACTTCAAGGCCGTGAAAATCATGCCACAAATGAGACCAGCGAGCAATGACAATAGGATTTCTTGCATGAATGATTCCTCCATAATCGAAATGAAAACGCTTAACTAACAGGTAACCGAGTTCATTATACAATGTTCATTCTCGTTTGAGAAGTCTAACATCAGTCATCTGTCATTTTCTCGTTTTCGGCTCGCAAGCGGAGGACTTCCCGTTCGGCCCAGTTCGACGGTTCGCGCTCAAACACGCTCGGGATGTTGTTCCAACGTCCGCCCGTGTATTGATGGATGATGATTTGTGATTGGATGCGCTCTTGTCCGGCCTCTTGTTTCAAATAGACGTAACTGCCGTCAGCACGCTGGATTCTCGCTTTCACGTTATCGACGAGTTGCAGCGCGAGCATATCTTTGATGTATGACTTGTGTCTCGCGTCAAGAATCGGGAAGAGGATCTCGATCCGTTTGCGCATGTTGCGCGTCATCCAGTCGGCCGATGAGCAATACAAGTCTTCTTTCCCATTTTGATAGAAGTAGAAGATGCGCGAGTGCTCCAAATACCGGTCGATGATGGACACGACGCGGATATTATCCGAGATGCCTTTGATTCCGGGACGTAAACAACAGATGCCACGGATGATCAAATCGATTTTGACCCCGGCCTGTGAGGCATCATACAGTTTTGTGATGATTGGTTTGTCGGTGATCGAGTTCATCTTGGCGACGATGCGACCGTTCCCGTATTTCTCATGCAGTTTAATCTCTTCGTCAATCTTTTGAAGGAAGAAGTCGTGCATGTCGTCCGGTGACGTCTCGAACTTGTGCCATGACGGGCGTTCGCCGTAACCGGAGAGCCAGTTGAAGAAGTTGGTCGCATCTTCAGCGAGTTCTTCATTTGTCGTCAACAAACCGATGTCTGTGTACAGTTTGGCGGTCGAGTCGTTATAGTTGCCGGTACCGAGATGAACGAACCGCTGCAGCACCCCGCCTTCTAAGATGCGGACGACGAGCGTGATCTTCGAGTGGGTCTTCAACTCCTTATAGCCATAAATGACGTGGGCGCCGGCCTTCTCGAGCTGTTTCGCCCATTGGATGTTCTTCTCCTCGTCGAACCGTGCCTTCAATTCGACGAGAACGGTCACTTGTTTCCCGCTCTCGGCGGCGTCGGTCAACGCCTTGATAATCGGTGAGTCGCCGGAGACACGATAGAGCGTCTGCTTGATGGCGAGCACGTTCGGGTCTTTGGCGGCTTGGGCGATGAAGCGGACGATCGGGTCGAACGAATGGTACGGGTGGTGGAGCAAATAGTCGCGTTTGAGTAACGCTTGGAACAAGTCTTTCCCCGGCTCGAGTCCTTCTGGGACGAACGGGATGAGCGTCTCATTGATCATGTCATCGTATTCGATACCAATCTTGTTATACACCCCAAACAGGAACGTCAAATCGATCGGGCCGTCGACGAGGAAGATGTCGCGGTCATGCAAGTCGAGCACGTCTTGAAGCATGAACAATAGCTCTTTACTGAGCGACCGTTGCTGAACCTCAAGGCGTATCGCGACACCATAACGCCGTTTCTTCAACTCTTTTTCAATCTGTTTAAGGACGTCGCGGCTTCCTTCCTCATGGAACGGCATATCCGCGTTCCGTGTGATCCGGAACGGCATCGTCGACTCGACTTCAAAACCTTTGAACAGCGAGTCGATGAACTGGATGATGACGTCCTCGAGCAACATCAAATCGGTATGGTCCTCGTCCTCTGTCGGCAATTCGAGATAACGCGGCAACACGGCAGGGACTTGGACGAGGGCGAGCCGTTTTTTGCCTTCATCGGTCGAGGCGATCTCGACGGCGATATTGAGTGATTTGGACAACAGCATCGGGAACGGTCGATAAGCGTCGACGGCAATCGGCGTCAACACCGGGAAGACGTGGGTCCGGAAGTATAACTTGACGAAGTCGAGCTGTTCTTTGTTCAAATGTTTCGGACGTAGGAAGCGGACGTTCTCCGAGGCGAGCTGTTTGACGATTTTCTTATATGTCGCGTACTGGACCTCCACGAGTTCCTGAGCTTTGATAGAGATGGCTTTGATTTGCTGTTTCGGTGTCAATCCGGCCTTGTCTTCCGGACGGTTGAAGCCGGCGAGCACTTCATCTTTCAATCCGCCGAAACGGACCATGTAAAACTCGTCGAGGTTCGAACTGAAGATGCCGAGAAACTTCAACCGTTCCATGAGCGGGTTGCGTTCGTCCATCGCTTCTTGGAGGACGCGTTCGTTGAAGCTCAGCCAACTGAGCTCGCGGTTATTGAAATGTTCGGGTAAGTAGATGGTCATGAATCTCTCTCCTCTACACGTAACTCGATCGTTTGGTCGATGGCACGTTCCAAATGTTTTTTATGACGGATGCCGCGCTGGACTTCAAAACGCGGCGAGCTGTGCGTATGAAGCGTGAAGACGAGTCCCTCGTCCGTCGAAGAGACGTCGATGTCCTCGACGACTTGACGTTCGGTCAAATCGAGCGCATCGACGAGTTTGACGATTGAGCCGAGCAGCTCTAAGCTCTTCAACATCTTCGAGTCGAACCATTCCGGGAAGCCCTCGATGTGTTGTTCGAGCAGGCGGCGCGATTTATATGACGTCACCAAGGCGAGTGCGAGCCGGTCCTCATTGTTCATCCCTTTAAAGTCGTTCGTCGTGATCAAGTGGAACGTGTGGTCACTTTTATTGTTATGGTCGATATATTCCCCGACGTAGGCGAGGCGACAGGCCCCTTCTAACAGGCCGGGTTCGAACGGTTTCGGTTTAATCGTCTTCGTCTCGATCAGGCCGGTATAAATTTGACGGGCCAAGTGAATCAAATGTTTGTGCCGGATTGGGTCGACGTCATACTGCTTCTCAAAGTGACGGAAACTTTCCTCTTTGACGTCGCCGAAGCGGACACGGTTGTTTTCTTTTAAGTAATATTCGTAAAATAAGCCCTCGCGCAGCCCGTTGTTGCTCATCATGAACTCGGGCACTTTCAAATATTTCGCTAGTTCATCGATGGCGGTCACAGCTGGGGCGATGATATCGATTCGGTCTTTCGACAACCCGTCAAGTCGGCCCAGTTGTTTACTCGACATATCGATGAGCTCATCGACGACATCGTGCAAGCGGTCGGCCCCGATCGTGTATTGATGGATGCCTTCGAGCGGGAACAATGACAGCGACTGTTCGACCCGGACGAGGTTTCGAGCGGTCCCTCCGACTCCGACGAGCGGAATGCCATGCGGCACGAGCCAGTCGATGTCTTTGAACGACTTCTTCAAAAACGACGTCAGTTGCTTGCGCTCGTCTTTTGAGAGCGTGTCACCTTTCATGAAGTCTTCAGTCAACGTGACGGCGCCGAATGGAAAACTGTGATAGAAGACGAGTTCACGGTCTTTGAAGTACGTCACTTCCATCGAACCGCCGCCGATGTCGACCGAATAGCCATCCTCGATATACGTCGAATTGACGATGGCTGAATAGCCGTAAAAGGCTTCTTCATAATCGCTCAACAGTCGAATCTCCATCCCTGTCGCCTGTCGCACTTCCTCTAAGATGGCTTCAGAATTGCTGGCGTTACGGATGGCGGCTGTCGCGACCGGCAGTACTTCTTTCACTCCATGATGATCGTTCAACCAGCGGAAATGGTTGAGCGTCTCGATGAGCGCCTCGATGCCGGAATCGGACAGTTCATTGTCGTCGGTAATATGACTCGATAACCGGGCCACTTCTTTTACGTTCAGCCGTTCGAAATATTGGCCGTGCCCGTTCACTTCAAAGATGACGTTTCGAATCGAGTTCGATCCGATATCGATGACTGCTAGCTTTTTCTCCACGGAAAAACCCCCTCTGCGTTATCTCTAGTGTACAACGAAGATCCTGAAAAGACATATGCATTTCATACGGACGGACCGACCATCCTCTCTCATCGCCTCATACTTGAAGCCTCGCCTGATATTCTGTATAATACAGACGCCAAGCAAGTAGAAATGATTACGATTTATAACACGAGAGAAGGGTAGCTTATGACGACATCCGTCGTAAAATTAAATCATGTTTCCTATCACTACGATGGGACCGCCGCGCTACAGGACGTGTCCATCGATATCAAACAAGGCGACTTCGTTGCTGTCGTCGGGGAGAACGGATCCGGGAAATCGACATTGATTCGAACGATTCTCGGACTGTTATCCCCACAAACCGGG
Source organism: Exiguobacterium sp. s7 (assembly GCF_018618195.1). Lineage (NCBI taxonomy): Bacteria > Bacillati > Bacillota > Bacilli > Caryophanales > Exiguobacterium > Exiguobacterium sp. s7. Next base: position 266,026 of record NZ_JACSLO010000002.1, read on the forward strand.
ACAGTGGAACTGTTTGGACGCCCTCAAGGCCAGTTCAAAGACAAGTCCCGTATCAGTTACGTTTCCCAAAAAGCGGCATCGTTTAACTCGGGTTTTCCGGTGACGGTCGAGGAAGTCGTTGCCATGGGCCGCTATGGACGGCTCGGTTTGTTCAAGCGTTTGAACATCGAGGATAAGGCGGCCATTCAAAACGCCCTTGAGACAGTCAACATGTGGCAGTTCCGGCATCGGAAGATCGGTAGCTTGTCTGGTGGGCAACAACAGCGCGTCTTTATCGCCCGGGCCATCGTCAATCAGCCGGACCTGCTGATCTTGGATGAGCCGACGGTCGGCGTCGACCAGAAGCATTTGCGCGACTTCTACGAAGTGCTTCATCTGTTGCGTGAACATACGACATGTACGTTCATTCTGGTCACCCATGACTTGAACGTCGTCACCGACCTCGTCACGAAAGTCGTCCATCTCGACCACGGACGGATGGCGTGCAACTGTGGATTGAAAGAATATAGTGAACTCGGCGAATTGACCGCGATCAAGCCATATCCGGTCAAAGTGCTCGTCCATGAAGGTACGTCATGATTGCGGATCTGTTTACGTACAGCTTTTTACGTTATGCGTTCATCGCAGCCGTCGTCATCGGGTTCACCGCACCGCTCATCGGCTCATTTGTCGTCGTCAGACGGATGAGCCTGATTGCCGACGCGCTATCCCACATGACGCTTGCCGGAATATCGTTCAGTCTATTTCTCGGACAGTACGTTTTACTGTTCAACGAGTTGAACCCGCTTTACCTCGGGACGCTCGTATCCGTCCTCGCAGCACTCGGGCTGAACTGGCTTCGCGGGAAATATGTGCACTTCCAAGAGTTGTCGATTCCCATCATGATGTCGGCAGGGATGGGGCTTAGTGCCATCTTCATCTCGCTATCGCGTGGATTTTCAATTGATTTATCGACGCTGTTGTTCGGATCGATTTCGGCGGTCAGTCTGTCGGATATTTGGTTGATTTTGGCGGTGGCCGGTATCACCTTGCTCGTCATCGTCATGTTTTATAAACAGCTGTTGTTCTTGTCGTTCGATGAGGAACAAGCCAAAGTGTCCGGCTTGCCGAGCACGATGTTGCATGTGTTGTTCATGTTCGTCGTCGCACTCGTCATCGCCGTCAGCATGCGCATCGTCGGTACGCTTCTCGTATCGAGTCTCATTACGTTACCGGTCGCGGCTGCACTCCGGTTCACAAACAGCTTTAAACAGACGATTCTTTGGTCGATCGTCTTCGGTGAGGTCGCGACAATCGGTGGGCTCGTGCTCGCCTATGAACTTGATGTCGCCCCAGGCGGTGTCATCGTTTTGCTCGCCGTCTTGATTTTGGCCGTCGTCATGTTGGCCGAGCGATTCGGGATCGCCCGGAAAAAGGAGGTTCGCTATGAAGGAAACTGAACAGTTGGCCCGCTTGCAGTCCTCGTCGCTCAAAGTGACGCCGAAACGGATCGAGATGTTTGCCTTTCTCGCAGCGGAAGAACGCTATGTCAGTGCGAAAGACGTCCTCGATTATATGCGCTCAAAGCATCCGACGATGAGTTTTGACACGGTGTACCGCAACTTGAAATCGTTCGCCGAAGAAGGTCTGCTCGAGGCGACCGAGTTGAACGGGGAAAAAGCGTTCCGTGTCACCTGCGGATCGAATCATCACCATCACCATCTCATTTGTCGAGGTTGTGGTAAGACGAAGTTGCTCGAACTCTGTCCGATGCGCTACGTCGAGACGCTCGACCCTGATTTTGAAGTCGTCGATCATAAATTTGAGATTTATGGGTATTGTAAACAATGTAAGTGACCAAAAAGGGATTGTTCATGCAATCCCTTTTTTGTCGAATCACGAAAGGGGGAGTCGGAATGATTTACACGGCAGCTGAAATCAAGCAGGCCGATGAGACAGCGCTCCGACATGGCATGCCGGCTGACGTCTTGATGGAGCGGGCGGCCTCGGCCTTGGCGGCACGTCTTACCTTCAAGTTGAGAACGTCCGTCCTCATCGTCTGTGGAGCGGGCAACAATGGGGGAGACGGTTGGGTCGTGGCGCGCGAATTGGCGCAACGAGGTCATGCCGTCACTGTCTATGCCCCGTTCGGTGAACCGAAATCGACAGAAGGCAGCAGGCATGCACAGTACGCGCGACAGTTTGTCACGGTCAGCGATGAGCCGCAAGACGCCGATCACGTCATCGATGCATTGTTCGGAGTCGGTTTCCATGGTCCGGTCACGGGTAAGGCTCGTGACGTGATCACATGGATACGCGAGCAACAAGCACCCGTTGTGGCAATCGATGTCCCGTCCGGTGTCCCGAGTGACGACGCAATCAACTTTGACGGGCACGCGGTCGAGGCAGAAGTCACTTTCTCGCTCCACGGCTATAAGCGAAGCGCGTTTTTAAAACGGACTGCGCCGTATTACGGCAAGGTCGAGGTCGTTGAGATCGGACTGCCGCATACGTCAAGATGGCGCGTGCTGACGGAATCAGACTTTGACCGTAACCTACTCGAACGGGATTCCTATAGTCATAAAAATACGTATGGACACGGTCGCTTGATTGGCGGAAGTCGTCATTTGATCGGCGCCCCGTTCTTGGCGGCGCGGTCGGCGCTCCGGACGGGAGTCGGTCTGCTCGATCTGGCCATCCCGCATGAGGCGCTCGCGCTCGCCTCGAGTTTGCCGGAGGCAATGTATTACGACATCGACGAGTTACCGGACAAGGACTACGCTGCCACGGCGATCGGTCCTGGCCTCATCGATGACGAGCGTCTCAAGCGAGTGTGGGCACTCATCAGCAACGTGAGCGCGCCGCTCATCGTCGATGCCGGAGCGCTGACGAAAGAGCGCCTCGAGGCATCTGGCCCGCTCACGCTGACACCGCATCCGGGTGAACTGGCGCGCTTGATCGATAAATCAGTCGACGAGATCGAAGCGAATCGATTTCAGGTTGCCTCAGAATTTGCGAGGACGCACGAGGTACATCTCATCTTGAAAGGGACGTTTACCCTCATCGTCAATCCGGATGGTACCGGGGCGGTCAATACGGTCGAGGCTTCAGCGCTCGCGAAAGGTGGTAGTGGGGACGTGTTGACGGGGATGTTGCTCGCGTTATGGGCGAGAACGGACCGAATCCATGCCGACAAGTCCCCGAATGAGCAAGCGGTTCTCTGGCATGCGCTCGCGGCGAGAAAGGCGAGCGAACAGGTTCATCCGGCGAGCGTGCTCGCGACCGATGTCATCGAAGCGATCGGACGCATCTAAAAAAGAGGAATCCCGAGTGGATTCCTCTTTTTTAGATGGTGATTGAATTCGTCGTCTCGATGTGACGCACGATGTGCTGGGCCTCGCTCCACGTGGAGATGCGTTTCACGCCGGTCGGCAACGGCTTACGATTATACGGGGCGTCGAACAACAGCACCGGAATCGACGTCTGTTCATGGATGGAGATCGCGTTCTCATAGCGGTCTTCCATAAACAAGTCGAGGTCGAGCTGTTTGACGACACCGACCTTGTCATGACTCCCCGTCATGATGAGGGAGTCGAGTGGGAGTTCATGCTGTCGAATCCACTCCTCGGTGACGGCGCGCACGGCCTCGCTCCGGGCCGTGACGTAATGGAGGCGGTGCGACTTGCGCATATTCCATAAGACGGCGTTCACTTCGGAATGCGGAAGTGAGCGACGATAAATCGCTTCCTCATGACCTTGTTCAATCATGAAGCGCCAAAACGCCTCTTGTGTCATATCTGTATAAGTGTGCAGCTCGTATTCGGTCGCCTGATGATAATCGATGGCGTATCCGAGCGCATCGTTCATATAATGAAAACAACTTTGCGGATCCGTGACGGTTCCGTCGAGGTCAATTCCAATGTGCATATTCGTCCCTCCTTGCTCATAACCCTTATTGTACCAAAAGCCCGCTCGGTTGCAACCGAGCGGGCAAAGGATTAGTTAGATTGGTTGGCGAGCTCTTGCTCTTCGAGTTCACGTGCGGCCAATTTTTCGGCGACGATGGCGTCGATTTCTTTTTTCAATTCTTCGACCATCGTGGCTTCCGGTACTTTCCGGATGATTTTCCCGTGACGGAAGAGAAGGCCTTCGTTGCGGGCGCCGGCGATCCCGATATCGGCTTCACGGGCTTCCCCTGGTCCGTTTACTGCACAGCCGAGAACGGCAACTTTAATGTTGACGTTGATGTTTTGGATATACTCCTCGACTTCTTTGGCGATCGAAATCAAGTCAATTTCAATGCGACCACATGTTGGGCATGAGATGAGTGTCGCTGCGTTAGCCGCGAGACCAAACGATTTGAGCACTTCTTTGGCAACTTTGATTTCTTCGACCGGATCGTCCGATAGTGAGACGCGGACCGTCGAACCGATACCGAGCGAGAGAATCGCACCGAGGCCAGCTGCTGACTTGAGTGAGCCTGAGAAGAGAGGACCCGACTCGGTGATCCCGACGTGGAGCGGGTAGTCAAACGTCTTGGCCGCGAGCGTGTATGCTTCGAGGGCGAGGTTTACGTCAGACGCCTTGAGCGAGATGATCGTGTTATAGAAGCCGAGATCTTCCAAAATCTTGACGTGGTGCATGGCACTCTCGACCATCCCTTGGGCCGTCGGGTAACCATATTTCTCGAGAAACTGCTTTTCGAGCGAGCCGGCGTTGACACCGATTCGAATCGGGATACCTTTTGCTTTAGCAGCGTTGACGACCGCTTCAACTTTCTCGCGGCGACCGATGTTACCCGGGTTGATGCGGATCTTATCGACACCGCTCTCGATGGCTTTGAGCGCCAGTTTATAGTCAAAGTGAATATCGACGACGAGCGGGATATTGATGCGGCTCTTGATTTCAGCGAGGGCGTCAGCCGCACGCTCGTCAGGACAAGCGACGCGGACGACTTGGCAGCCCGCTTCTTCGAGACGTAAAATCTCAGCGACGGTTGCTTCGACGTCATGAGTTTTTGTTGTCGTCATCGACTGGATGACGACTTCATTGGATCCACCGATGATGAGGTTACCGACACGGATCGGACGGGTTAATGAACGATGCAAAATTTCTGACATATACGTAATCTCCTTCTTTTGGAAAGGTTCCAATCGATTTCAGATGAGTGGTTTCCTTATTATCATAACGAAATGTTTGTGAAAAAGCACCCGGCAAGCGCTTGATCGGTGTGCTCTTACGAAACGCTAACGTTATCTTAACAGATGCTTCATAATTTTCCACCGTCTCAGGACCGATATATTCAAAGAAATGACGTCTGAAAAGGTGGAATGTATGATGTTGGAACGATTGAAACGAATATGGAGTAGGAATCATCAGGCGGAGAGAAAAATGAGTCAACGTTTGCTATGGACGTTGATGCCGGTCATGCTCGTCCTGTTTTTAACCGTGTTCGGCTGGTTCGCTTTGAAAGCGGAGCAGTTGTTGACGAACGAGGTTGAGAAACGGCTACATCGTGAAGCGACCGTCGTCCGCGAAACGGTCAAGACGACGTATGGGGCGTACGTCGCAAATGAAAAAGTGTTGAACCGGGCGTTGAAGTCGATGTATATGCAACAGGCTTCCATTCTATCGGCGGATGGTCTAGTAGCGAGTCAATATTTATTGCGCGACACAGAAGTCGAGCAATTGAGCGGTCGACAAGTGGAGGATCGGTTCATGAATCGTATGGCCGACATCATATCGAACGATGTGAGTGTCAGCGAACAAAAAGACGTGTTTATCGTTACGGCACCGATTCCCGAGTTGAAAGCCCATTATGCGATTGTCGTCATGAAACAGTCGGTGCTCGGCACGATGTGGAATTTAAGAGAACTTGTTTTCGTCGCAATCACGATCATGCTCGTTATGATGATTGGCTTATTCTCGTTCATGATTCGGCGTGAAATCAAGCCGTTGACGGCATTTGCGGTCCGGCTTCGCGAATCAGTCGCCACGCGTTCGTTCTCAGAGGTTGAACTTCACGCAAAATCGTTTGAAATGCGAAGTTTGGAACGAGAGTACAACACGTTTATCGGGCTATGGAAACGTTCGTTGTTGACGATGCTCGAGACATCGACCGCTTTCGAATCGAGTCTACCGGTCTTTATGCAACAACTTGAAGCGAATCAAGAGCAAGTGACAGGGTTCAAACAAGTTGCCGCGACCGTCGCGTCGACGAGTCAGTCTTATCAGTCGATCACGAACGAATCGACGCACCGCTTTTCAGATTTGGCGGGACACGTCCGTTCGCTCGAACAAGAGATCGGTTCGGTTGATCAGCGGGCTGAGGCGTTGAAACAGACGATTAAGACAGAGATTGAATCATTCTCGACTGTCAAAGGAGCCAGCGAGCGATTCGCAAGAAAAGCGAGTGCGGTTCAGAACCGGTTGCTAGAAAGTGAAGCGACGTCTGAACAGGCGGATGACGCACTTCAGAAGATTTTGTCTGTCGCGGCTGCGACGAAGATGTTGGCACTCAATGCCTCGATTGAAGCGGCACGGGCTGGAGAACACGGCAAAGGATTTTCCGTCGTCGCCCATGAGGTCGGCCAGTTGGCGAAAGTAACGAACGAATCGACACTGTCGGCCGTGGCTGCCATCGAAGCCATTCGATTGGAGCGGGACGAGATTTTCAATGAGATGAAACGCTTCGAAGAAGATATCTTTTATTTAGGCGAGACGTTGCGCCGGGTTGAAGGCGGGATTGAAACCATTGACCAGGAAATGAGAAGACAAATGACGCAGTTCCAATCCATCACCGAGCAAACGACGGCCACCGGACATCAATTACTACATATGGCGGAAGCAAATGAGCAATTAAAAGAAGTCGGCGTGGCACTCGAACGCAAATTAGACGAATTATATGAAGGCGTCGAGGGTTGGTCGGACGTGCAACAGACGTTACAAGGCGCTGGGGTCGACTTAGGCAAGCAAAGTCAACGGCTTCAAACCGTATTATCTGATTTGGCACCGACGTTATAACGATAGAAAGCCGGTTCAACGCAAACGTGCGTTGTCCGGCTTGTTTGATGACTTCGATTTGACGGGGATATGACGCAACGGAACAATCAAATAGACGAGGGATAAGAGAACTCCGACCCAAGTCAACGAAGGAGCGATGTGGTACAAGACAATCAGGGAAAGGACTGGAACAAGTGTCATCGCGACGGCGTACGGCCAAGCCTGGCGATACGGCCACGTTTTCTTAGTGCGCCATTTCGTGGCGAGTTGGACGTAAAGGGCACTGAGCGCGACGAACCCCATATAGAAGAAGAAGATGGCGAAGCCATGTAAAAAGATCCACATCGGCCAAAAGAAATCGGGCTGTAATACGATGTAATCGAGCAACGTGACCACAACCGTCAAGACGAGACTCGCCAACATATAGGCGTGGAGTGGGGCGAGGCGCAACCGTAACGCCTGCTTGGACGGGAAGAGGCTGTGGCGGAGAAACTGTGACGTCGTTTTGAGCATAAAATCTAACTCCAATCTGTTATAGTACAAATCTAGTAAAACACACGTAAATCATACAGTGTTTTAATAAAACCTTAACATTAAACCTGTTTACATCGAATGGGTGATGCGGGCATAATGAGTAGGGCAATAAAAACCAAGCAAACACAACTAATTCACAATCAAAAGGAGTACAAAAATCGTGGAATACAATTTGCAAGAAATGTTATTCATGTTTTTTGGAGGATTAGGAATCTTCCTCTTCGGTATCAAATCGATGGGAGACGGCCTCCAAAAGTCAGCAGGTAACCGCCTGCGCGACATCCTTGATAAGTATACATCGAATCCGTTCCTCGGAGTACTAGCCGGGATCATTGTAACGGTCTTAATTCAATCATCGTCAGGTACGACGGTCATCACGGTCGGTCTCGTCAGTGCCGGCTTCATGACACTCCGTCAAGCAATCGGAGTCATCATGGGGGCGAATATCGGTACGACGGTGACGGCGTTCATCATCGGTTTCGACGTCGGCGCCTATGCATTGCCGATTATCGCTATCGGCGCGATTCTCCTGTTCTTCTTTAAAAAAGAGAAGTTACAACACTTAGGTCAAATCTTCTTCGGGTTCGGGATGCTATTCTACGGTCTTGAACTCATGGGCAGCGGGATGAAGCCGCTCCGTTCGAGCGAATACTTCATCGACTTGACGCAATCGATGAGTGACAACCCGTTCCTCGGTGTCGTCGTCGGTACGGTCTTCACGGTCATCGTCCAATCATCGTCAGCGACGATCGGAATCTTGCAAGAATTGTACTCTGGTGGATCGATTCAACTCGACGCGGCACTCCCGGTCTTGTTCGGAGATAACATCGGTACGACGATCACGGCGATTCTTGCTTCGATTGGTGCTTCGGTCGCGGCCCGTCGTGCAGCAGCAGCCCACGTTATCTTTAACTTGATTGGAACAACAATCTTCATGATCTTGTTGATTCCGTTCACGCAATATATCTACTGGATCACAGATCTCTTAGCAATCGAAGACAAGATGCAAATCGCTTTCGCTCACGGGACGTTCAACGTCGTCAACACGTTCATCCAGTTCTGGTTCATCGGAACGATCGCATGGATCGTGACGAAATTCGTACCAGGGGAAGATTCAATCGTCGATACGAAAGCACAGCACTTGGATCCAATCTTCATCCAACAGTCGCCATCAATTGCTGTCGAGCAAGCTAAATATGAAGTCATCCGCATGGGCGATTTCGCAAAACTTGGTCTCGATGAAGCACGCAAATATATGGCAACTGGTGATAAGAAACATGCTGAGAAGTCGGCGCACATCGAAGACGCGCTCAACTCACTCAACTCAAAAATCACGGATTACCTCGTGAAGCTTGCCGCTGTCGATTTGACAGAACAAGAATCACAAGAACACAAGACACTCATGCATGCGATCAATGATATTGAACGCATCGGTGATCACGTCGAGAACATCATCGAGTTGATCGACTATAAGACGGCAACGCGCGTCAATCTCTCGGCCGACGCTCAAAAAGAGTTGACGGAGATGTACGATTTGACTCGTTCCACGCTTGAGAAGTCGCTTCAAACGCTTGCGAGCGGCGACATGGTCGAAGCTCGTCAAGTCATCGAGATGGAAGCGAAACTCGACATGCTTGAACGTCAATTCCGTAAAAATCACGTCGTCCGCTTGAACACAGGCGAGTGTAACGGTCAAGCCGGGATGTTCTTCGTCGATATGCTCTCGAACTTGGAGCGCATCGGTGACCACGCGATGAACATCACAGAAATCACGCTTGAAGATGCAAACGAAGGAATCGTTTAATCAAACGGTCCCTCTGGCTCGGTTGAGCCAGAGGGACTTTTTGTATAGATGTGACTTTTGATTGACAGTCACGCCTGCATTCAGTATATTATTACTGTATAACAACGTGGCGGTGTAGCTCAGCTGGCTAGAGCGTACGGTTCATACCCGTGAGGTCGTGGGTTCGACTCCCTCCGCCGCTACCAATTAGGACCCTTAGCTCAGCTGGTTAGAGCAGACGGCTCATAACCGTCCGGTCGTAGGTTCAAGTCCTACAGGGTCCATTTGTGAACAGCTTTCAGATGAAAGCTGTTTTTTTTGTTTTCATTTTTAGTTTTCAAATCCGAAGTCCTGGGTAAATATCCGTTAGCATTTTGTTTTTTGAAAAATATGAAATGAGGCGAAGCGAGATGGAACGAAATCATACGATGATGCAATTTTTTGAATGGCACGTCCCGGCTGACCAGAAGCATTGGAAGCGATTGAAAGAACGGGCTTCCGAGTTGAATGAAGCTGGAATCACCGCATTATGGTTGCCGCCGGTCACGAAAGGCCAGAGCGACGAAGATACGGGATATGGCGTGTACGATTTGTATGATTTAGGAGAGTTTGACCAAAAAGGAACCGTCGCGACTAAATACGGGACGAAACAAGAACTGCTCGAGGCGACAAAACACGCGCAAGAGCTCGGTATGCAGATTTATATGGATGTCGTCTTGAACCATAAAGCCGGTGCCGATGCGACCGAGAAGTTCGATGTGCTCGAGGTCGACCCGGAGGACCGTACGAACGTACTTTCAGAAGAGCCGTTCGAGATCGAAGGATGGACGAAATTCGATTTTGAAGGCCGCAAAGATAAATACTCTTCATTTAAATGGAACTTCCATCATTTCAACGGGACGGATTATGACGCTGCGAACGACAAGAGCGGCATCTTCTTCATCATGGGTGAGAATAAGAAGTGGAACGATAACGTCGACGACGAGTTCGGCGTCTATGACTATTTGATGTTCGCCAATATTGACTATCATCACCCAGAAGTGAAGGAAGAGGTACTCAGCTGGGGAAAATGGTTTATCGAAGAGACGAAGTGTGACGGGTTCAGACTCGACGCGATTAAACACATCAACTATGATTTCGTCAAAGAGTTCAGTCAGACGATGAAAGCTGAAAAAGGTGAGAACTTCTATTTGGTCGGTGAGTTTTGGAAGTCAGAGCTCGAGGCATGCCGTGAGTTCCTCGACAACATTGACTATCATGTCGACTTGTTCGACGTGCCGCTCCATTACAACTTGCAACGCGCCTCGACCGAAGGAGAATCGTTCGATATGCGGACCATCTTTGACGACACGCTCGTCCAGTCCCACCCGCTCCATTCGGTGACGTTCGTCGACAACCACGATTCACAGCCAGAAGAGGCGCTCGAGTCATGGGTCGAAGATTGGTTCAAACAGATTGCTTACGGGTTGATCTTGCTTCGCCAAGACGGTTATCCGTGTGTGTTCTACGGTGACTATTACGGGATCAACGGTCCGCATCCGGCCGAAGGGAAAAAACCGGCGATCGATCCGCTTCTTTATGCCCGTCGTGAAAAGGCATACGGCCAGCAAGATGACTACTTCGATGACGAGCACGTCATCGGCTGGGTCCGTCACGGCAGTGAAGATATCGAGCGCTCAGGATGTGCTGTTGTGATTTCAAACAGCGAAGCGGCTGAGAAGCAGATGTTCGTCGGGAAACAACGAGCCGGTGAGAAATGGGTCGATTTGACGCAGACCGTCGATGAGGTCATCGAGATTGACGAAGACGGAAAAGGGGTATTTAAAGTGGCGGCAGGGTCGATTTCCGTATGGGCGTTGCCGGAACAAGACGTCGAGTGAGGCATTACAATTGAGTCAGCCGTCACAAATCTGTTACATTTAAAACGAACGTTGTTCAAAACAATTTTAAGGGGGATTTTAGTTATGGCTAAATTTGAATTACCACAACTTGATTACGCATACGATGCACTTGAACCACACATTGACGCACGCACGATGGAAATCCACCACACGAAACACCACAACACTTACGTCACGAACGTGAACAATGCACTCGAAGGAAAAGATGTGGAATACTCTTCGCTCGAAGACTTGCTCCAAAAAATCGATTCGCTTCCTGCTGACATTCAAACAGCAGTCCGCAACAACGGTGGCGGTCACTGGAACCACTCATTCTTCTGGAAATTGTTGAAGAAAAACGAGAACGGCGCACCGACAGGCGAACTCGCTTCTGCCATCGATGAGGCGTTCGGTAGCTTTGATGCCTTCAAAGAGGAGTTCACGAAAGCAGCAACAACTCGCTTCGGCTCTGGTTGGGCTTGGCTCGTCGTGAAAAATGGTAAGCTCGAAGTCACATCGACACCAAACCAAGATTCACCGATCATGGAAGGCGTTCAGCCAATCCTCGGTCTTGACGTTTGGGAGCATGCGTACTACTTGAACTACCAAAACCGTCGTCCGGATTACATCCAAGCGTTCTTCCATGTCATCGACTGGGATTACGTCGCGAAGCTCTACGCAGACGCAAAATAATGCCACTGTCCCGGGATTCTATTGAATCTCGGGATTTTTTCTACATTTCATTATTTTGTAAACAAATTATGATATAGTGAAAATCGAGTCTAAAAATAGAAATATCATCGACATATATGTCACCTATACTTATAGAAAGAACGAGTCAGGAAGGAGACAACTGAATTGGCCAGACACCGTGTGAAAGTGCCGAAGAAACGGCGCAACCACCTGCCCTTGCGATTGAACTTATTGTTTTTCATCGTGTTCATCTTGTTCGCGACGCTCATTTTTCGTTTAGGCGTCGTTCAAATCGTCAACGGCGAGTTGATCGCCCGTGAAGTGCAAAAGACGGAATCGAGTAAAATCAAATACGAGGTGCCGCGTGGCAAGATTTACGACCGGAACGGGCAAGTGCTCGCCGATACTATCTCAAACTATTCGGTCATGTACCGTCGTTCGCAAGTGACAAAGACGGAAGAACGGCTCGATGTCGCCATCAAGCTCGCTGAGATCGTCGACGTCCCAGAGAAAGACCGCAAAGTGACGGAGCGGGACCGCAAGGATTATTGGATCGCCATCGATCCTGAGCGCTCGCAAGAACGCGTCCAAAAGCTATTGGCCGATCTCCCGGAAGAAGAGCGGGCCGCCTTGTCGAACCAAGACGTCGACCAACTGCTGCTCGATTCGATCACAGAAGCGGAAATCACGTTCGATGATGCGACCGAGGAAATCATCGCCATCAAACATAACATGGAGTCAGGTTACGCCCTCGACCCGCAAGTCATCAAAATCGGGGCATCTCCGAAAGAGATGGCACTGATTGAAGAAAACTTAGAACTGCTCCCTGGCGTCAGCGTCGAACCGTATTATCAGCGGGATTATCCGTTCGGTGAGACGTTCCAAAGTTTCCTCGGAAGTTATCGTCAAATCCCGGCCGAGCAACGCGCCTCATATCAAGCGAAAGGCTATGGCTTGAACGACCGCGTCGGCACATCTTATCTCGAACAACAGTATGAGGACGTGCTACGCGGAACCCCGGCCTATGACGTCTTTACAACGTATAAAGGGGAACCGGTCGGAGAACCAACTCGTGTCAGCGGGAACCCAGGGAAAGATATCATCTTGTCGACCGACATCGAGTTCCAAAAAGAAATCGATGAGATTTTGAAGAAAGCGATTCGAGCCGGCCGTTCGGGAAGCCCACACTTTGACCGTGCTTTCGTCGTCGTCATGAACCCGCGGACGGGTGAACTGCTCGCCCTATCGGGACAAGAGCTCGACTATGAAACGAACGAATTCAAAGATGTCTCGACCGGGACGGTCCTGCGAGCGAGTCAAATCGGCTCGACGATCAAGGGAGCGACGGTCGCGTTCGGCCTTGAAGAAGAAGTCATCCAACCAGGTGAATACATTTATGACACGCCGATTCGCATCGGCTCGTCACTCAAGTCGTCGTATCGAAACATGGGGAACATCAACGACCTTGATGCCCTCGCTTTGTCATCGAACATTTATATGTTCCAAATTGCCCTGCGGCTCGCCGATTATTACTCGACCGGCCAAATCGTCGGCGACAACGTGACCGAGGCGTTCAATACGATGGAACATTACTACAAACAGTTTGGGCTCGGAATCGAGACAGGGATCGACCTCCCGTACGAATCAATCGGATTCCGTAGTGTACCGGACCGTGTCACACTCCTCATGGACATGTCGATCGGTCAGTTCATCTCGTACACGCCGATTCAATTGGCGCAGTATACGTCGACGCTCGCGAACGGCGGCTACCGGATTCAACCGCACCTATTGAAAGAAATCATCGAACCGGGTTCGCTCGACGAGTCGAACAAGCAAGTCGTCAGCACGTTCCAACCGAATGCGCTCAATAAAGTCGACATCCGTGATGAATTCATTCAACGGGCGCGCCAAGGCTTCCGACAAGGGGTCGAGAGCGGAACGTCTCGTATCCTGCAACAGACAGGAATCACGGCGGCCGGTAAGACCGGTACCGCTCAAGCGATCGCAGAAGGGCCGGATGGTCAAGCGAAGCGCAACGCGAACGGGGAACCGATCAAGACGCTCAACTCGAACCACGTCGGCTGGGCGCCGTATGATGACCCGGAAATCGCCTGGGCCATCATCATGCCAGGGCTCGAGGCAGAAGGGATCAACACCCGTGTCGCGCACGACATCATGAAGGCGTACTTTGATTTAGAAGACGTCCAAGCACAGCTCCAGTAAAGAAGTCACTTCGGTGGCTTCTTTTTTTGTCTTTACAATTCTTTTACGTTCCGTTTATTTCTCGTTAATAGTAGTTTATTAGGATGTTAATTGTAGGACAGAGCAAGGAAGCTACAACACAAATCAAAGCAAACTCAAGGAGGACGTCAGAAATGTCTTGGATGAAAAAATCAGCTTTAGTCGCTTCAATCACTTCGGTGGCCATTATCGGTGCCGCGTGTGGAAACAATGAAGAAGGAAACGGCGCAGCCGAAGGTGAAGGACTTTCAGGTAAAGTCGTCATGGATGGTTCGTCTACCGTATTCCCAATCATGGAAGCTGTAGCGGAAGAATACTCAGCTGAACAGCCAGACGTTGAAGTGACGGTCGGGGTTTCAGGTACAGGTGGCGGATTCAAACGTTTCGTCACTGGTGAGACAGACTTCTCGAACGCATCACGTGAAATCAAAGAAGAAGAAGCGGCTGAAGCCGAGAAGAATGGCGTTGAGTACACACAACTCGCTGTAGCGCTTGACGGTCTCTCGCTCGTCGTCAACCCAGAGAATGATTGGGCCCAAGATATCACGATTGATGAATTGAACAAAATGTGGACTGATCCGAACGTGAAGACATGGAAGGACGTCCGTTCAGACTGGCCGGATGAAGAAATCTCATTCTTCTCACCTGGTAAAGATTCAGGAACGTATGACTTCTTCAACGAAGCAGTCCTTGAAGATACAGACATCCGCGAAGACGCACAATTGTCAGAAGACGATAACGTTCTCGTAACAGGTGTTGCCGGTACGAAAGGTGCGATCGGATTCTTCGGATATGCGTACTACATTGAAAACAAAGATACGCTTCGCGCATTGAACGTCGAAGGTATTGAACCGACGACTGACACGATCAATGATCTTTCATACCCGCTCTCACGTGAAATCTACACATACGTGAACAACGCGTCGTTGAAAGATAAGCCGCAAGTCGCTGACTACACGCGCTTCTTGAATGAAAATGCAGCAGCCCTTTCAGAAGAAGTCGGATATGTCGGAATGGAACAAGCACGATACGATGAGAACGCTGAAGTGATCGACGAGATCGCTGGCGAGTAATAGCGCAGAAGGCAGAAGGTGAGAGTCGCTCTCGCCTTCTCGCCGTGCTTTCTAGTATGAAGAGGTAGGGAGCGATACACGAGATGAATCAACCAAACAAAGGGCTGTCAATTCGAGAGATGATTGAAGCCAATAAGAAAAAGAAATATAGTACGACGAACGTGTTTGATAAAGTCATGCCGTTCTTATTATTCTTGAGCGCATTCGTTTCGGTCGTCACGACGGTCGGCATCGCGTTCACACTCGGTTTTGAACTGTTCAAGTTTTTCGAGCGCGTACCGGTCGCCGAGTTTTTAGGCTCGACCGAATGGTATCCGCTTAGTGCCGATCAACGGTTCGGCGTCTGGGCCCTCGTCATGGGAACACTCCAGATCACCGTCATTGCCATGATTGTCGCTGTCCCGCTCGGTTTGGCATCGGCGATTTATTTGAGCGAGTACGCATCTGAGCGTGCCCGCACCATTTTGAAGCCGATTCTTGAAGTGCTCGCTGGCGTTCCAACGATTGTCTTCGGATTCTTCGCTTTGTCGTTCGTTACACCGATTTTGCAAGCGTTGATTCCGGGGCTTCAAATCTATAACGCACTCAGCCCGGGGATCGTTGTCGGAATCATGATTATTCCGATGATCGCTTCTATTTCGGAAGACTCGATGAGCGCCGTACCGAAAAAGATTCGGGATGGAGCCCTCGGTCTTGGCGCGACACGTCTTGAAGTCGCCATCAAAGTCGTCATGCCAGCCGCGCTCTCAGGGATTATCGCCTCGATCGTCCTCGGGATGAGCCGTGCCATCGGTGAGACGATGATCGTAACGATCGCTGGTGGGTCGCAGCCGAACTTCGAGTTCAACCCGCTCAACGCGATTCAAACGATGACGGCGTATATTGTCCAAATCGCCAAAGGTGATGCAGGATACGGGACAATCGAATACTACAGTATCTATGCGGTTGGTGCGCTATTGTTCGTCTTCACCCTTGTGATGAACCTATTCGCGAACTGGGTGACGCGCCGCTTCAGAGAGGAGTACTAATATGGCATTGCCGAACAGTGAGTTCAAGAATACGAAGAACTTGATGGATCGTGATTCGGTTTCACAACGAATCAAACGCCGTCTTCAATTGAATGAGATTTTTAAATATATCTTCTTAGCGGGGCTCGTTTTCGCCCTGCTCGTCTTGTCGACGTTGATTTATGACGTCGTTTCTAAAGGTGGCGGCTGGGTGAATTTGGATTTTCTCCGCAACTTCCCATCCCGTCGTCCTGAACAGGCCGGACTGTATCCTGCCTTGATTGGGACGTTTTGGTTGATGCTTCTCATCGTCCCGATGGTGTTTGTCATCGGTGTCGGTGCCGCGATTTATCTTGAAGAGTACGCACCGAAGAACCGCATCACGTCGTTTATCGAAGTGAACATTTCGAACTTGGCCGGCGTGCCGTCAATCGTATTCGGTTTGCTCGGATTGACCATTTTTGTACGTGTCATGGAACTCGGGAATTCGATTATGGCCGGAGCCTTGACGCTCGGACTGATGAGTCTACCGATTGTCATCGTCGCGTCGCAAGAAGCGCTCCGCTCGGTCAAAATGGAGTTGCGTCACGCATCGCTCGCGCTCGGAGCCTCGAAATGGCAGACGACGTTCAACGTCGTCTTGCCGTCGGCGATTCCAGGGATTATCACAGGGATCATCTTGGCCGTATCACGTGCGATTGGCGAGACGGCTCCATTGATCATGGTCGGAGCGGCGACGTTTATTTCGACGACGCCGAGCAGCGTGTTCTCGGACTTCACAGCGCTCCCGATTCAAATCTATAACTGGACGAGCCGTCCGCAAGCGGAATTCCAAAACTTGGCCGCTGCCGGTATCATCGTTTTGATGACGATGTTGATCATCATGAACTCGGCCGCCATCTATATCCGTAACAAATATACGAACCGACATTAAGTCGTAGCAGTAAACGAGGAGGACTCTCGAGATGATGAAACAAAAAGAACTCAAAGGAGATCATGAAGTGAATACAACGACGACCCAACCGAACGAAACGGTGATGCAGAAAGACAGTGCCTATGTCGTGAACAACTTGAACTTATGGTATGGTGACGATCAGGCGTTGATTGACGTCAATCTCGACATCAAGCAAAACGAAGTGACGGCCATCATCGGTCCGTCGGGTTGCGGGAAGTCGACGTTCATCAAGACGTTGAACCGAATGGTCGAGCTCGTCCCTTCGGTGCGTACGAACGGTGAGATTCTTTATCACGGCCGCAACATCTTTGACCGCGACTATCGGGTCGAAGATCTTCGGACGTCGGTCGGTATGGTATTCCAACAGCCGAACCCGTTCCCGAAATCAGTGTATGATAACGTGGCATACGGGCCGCGCACACACGGGATCAAAAACAAGAAAGTGCTCGATGAAATTGTCGAACGTTCGCTTCGCGGCGCGGCAATCTGGGATGAAGTGAAAGATCGTTTGAACGAGAACGCCTATGGCCTCTCGGGTGGTCAACAACAACGTCTCTGTATCGCGCGTACGCTCGCCATCGAACCGGACGTCATCCTCATGGATGAACCGACGTCAGCGCTTGACCCGATTTCGACGCTTAAAGTCGAAGAGCTCGTCCAAGAGTTGAAAGAGCAGTACTCGATCATCATCGTCACACACAACATGCAACAAGCGGCTCGTGTATCGGATAAGACGGCGTTCTTCTTGAACGGAGAAGTTGTCGAGTTCGATGCGACCGACAAAATCTTCTCGAATCCAACTGATAAACGGACTGAAGATTATATTTCTGGCCGGTTTGGTTAAGAAGGGGAGACAATCATGGCACAAAATCGCACATTCTTTGATATGAAGTTAAACGAATTAGAAGATAAAGTCGTTCGCTTGGCAAACTTGACGATGCGCCAAACGGCGACCGCCATCGAGGTGCTCGAGAAACGTGACCTCGAGCTCGCCCAGACGGTCATCGACAACGATAATGAGCTTGACGACCTCGAGCTCGAAATCAACGACGAGGCCATTCTATTGATCGCGAAACAGCAACCGGTCGCAACCGACCTCCGCCGCTTGATCGTGACGATGAAATCGGCGACGGACCTTGAGCGGATTGCGGACTATGCGACGAACATCGCCAAAGCCGTCGGCCGTATCGAGCACGTCCCGTACGTCCTCGACATCAAACCGCTCAAACAGATGGCCGAGCAGTTGATCGACATGCTCGAGCTCGCGACGCGCGCTTACCGGAAGGGTGAGGTCAGCCGGGTGCGTGAATTGAATGAGATGGATAAAGTCATCGATGATTTGAACTTACAGACAATCAAACAATACATGGGATTCGTTCCGAACATGACGGTTGGGACGAACGACGTGTATGAGTTTTCGAACATCGCCCGTTATTTAGAACGGATGGGTGATCATGTGACCAATTTCGGAGAACATCTCATTTTCCTTGAAAAAGGGAAACATTATGATTTAAATCAGTGATAAGAGTGGTAAAGAACAACAGACCAGTTGTTCTTTACTTTTTTTTGTGCAGGAATTCACGGATAAGGAGCGAATAGTAGAACACATGGATTTTTTTTAGGAAGGGAGCCACATATATATGGAAGAGAAAATCGTTTCCTTGAAACAACAAGGACTGACGTTAAAACAGATTGCAGAACAATTAGATATGCCAATCGGGAAAGTCCAATACGCTTGGCGTAAATGGCGTTCCCAACATGGGGAGCCGGCGAAGCCGGTAGCCGCACCAAAACGAAAGACTGAAGGGAAGAAAGCAATGACATCTAAATCGAAGCAAGTACCCGCCTCGTCTGTGAAGCAGGTCGCTTCGACACTGCAACACGAGGAGCCTGCCCAATCACCGCTTCTTGACAAAGGTCCAGAAGGGTTCTGGAAGCTCCCAGACCGCTACGATCAAGATTTGATGCATGCGGTCGTCCAATCACCGAACGCCGTTTACGTCTTCTGGGAAGTGTCGGACAGCATCAAAGAGACGCTCTCGATGCAATTTATGCGTCCATGGGAAGACTTGCCGAAAGCGTTCCGCATCCTTGACATCACATTGCTTGATTACGCGAGCGGGCATGCGAACCGGGCGTATACGTTCGAATTGCCGGAGATGACGAACAGTTGGTTCGTCCGTCCGCTCGACCCGAATACGACATACGTATTTGAGTTTGGGATTCGGACGATGGAAGGGGAGTTCCTGCCGTTGCTCGCATCCTCACCGATTGATACGCCACGGGCAGAGCCGGCCGGGCACGGTCGTTTCGCCGAACCGGTGCGACGCTGGCAATACGGGGAAGTCGAGGCTCCTGAACTACTCGACACGTTACCAAAATATTCCGCATATCGATTCGTGCGCTGAGGAGGATTTTTTAGATGAAACCAGGTTATTTTTCACTCGTCCTTCATGCCCACCTTCCGTACGTAAGACATGAAGAGAAACACCGCCTAGAAGAGAGATGGGTGTATGAAGCCATCTCCGAGACATATATCCCGATTCTTTGGCAAGTCGACCGTCTGCAAAAACCGCTCCATTGGACGGTCAGCATCTCACCGCCCGTCGTCGAGATGCTCGCCGACCCGCTCGTCCAGGACCGTTACGTGGAACATTTGGATGAGATGCTCGAATTGATTGAGATCGAGCTCGCCGAAGGACGGAGCGAACAGGAAGTTGAGACGCTCCATTTTTATCGCGGGCGCTACAACGATTTGAAAACAACGTTCCTGCATTGGGAAAAGAACTTGAACCATGCGTTCCGTACATATCGTGAGCAAGGGTTCATCGATATGGTCACGTGTACGGCGACGCACGGCTTCAACCCACACTTGTTCACTGAGCAGGCGGCTCGCGCTGAAATCCGGACGGGACTGAACTGTTTCGAACGTCATTACGGGTTCCGTCCGACCGGCATTTGGTTACCGGAATGCGCCTACACACCAGGTGTCGACCGTATCCTTTATGAAGAAGGGATTCGCTATACGTTCGTCGATGAGCACGCCTTGCTCGAAGCTGATCCGACGCCGGAGAAAGGCATTGGCGCTCCGGTCTACTCGCCACATGGCGTCGCCTTGTTCCCGCGTGACCAAATCATCTCCGGAAAAATCTGGAGCTCGATGATCGGGTATCCGGGCCATCCGGACTATCGCGAGTTTTATCGTGACCTCGCCTACGATCGCGACTGGGAGTATATTGAAAAGTTCATGCATCCGGAAGGAATTCGCTTCGATACGGGCTTGAAGATGCACCGCATCACGGGCGACTCGGATGAGAAAGACTATTATGTCCGCGCCTGGGCCGAACATCAAATCGACAACCACGCCCTCGATTTCGCACAGACGCTCGAAGGGCATCTCGAGGCCCACGGTGGACAGATGTTCCCGCCGTTCCTCGTGACGGCACCGTTCGATGCTGAGCTGTTCGGACACTGGTGGTTTGAAGGACCCGAGTTCCTCGGGAAAGTCGCCGAACGGCTCGAAGAGTTTGGCATCGAGACAATCACGCCAGCCTTGTTCCTCGAGCGTCACTTCCAAGACCTCGAGACGGTCCACGTATCGATGAACACGTGGGGACGTAAAGGGTACGGCGACGTCTGGATCAACGAACGCAACGAATGGATGCTACGTCACTTACACATGATGGAGACGCAACTCGTCAAAGACGTGGCCGACTATCGTCACAAGTCGCCACTCGTCGACCGGACACTGATCCAACTCATTCGCCATTACGTACTCGCTGTGTCGAGTGACTGGGCGTTTATCCTCGACGGGCAGACTACGGCCCAATATGCGGCAGAACGGTTCCGCGAGCATACGCGATTGTTCGCCGAGCTCGAGACGGCACTTTATCAAGACAAGCTATCAGACGAGTTGCTCGCTGAACATTATCGCGCGTATCCGTTCCTTGACGATGTGGACATCGACATCGACACGTTCTTGTCGCCACACGACTATTATGTGACTACGGAGCGTGGCCAAGAGGACGAGGCAATCCTCGTCTTGACGCCTGAATATACAGGCAACGTCGTCGGGGACCTCGGTCGTCGCGTCATCGACGAGGTCGAGGCACGAGCAGCGGACGGGGAGACAGTGTACGTCTTGACACCGTTCAAAGAAGGGTTGCCGGAATATGAACGCCACAACCGTGTTCACGTGTACCGCGTTCGCCTGACGAGCCCGTTCTTGGAGCATGTGATGAACCAAGTTGCGGCTCAAAACGTGGCCTACGTCAAACTTGCACATGAGCTTGTCTCGAAAGTCACCTTCAAAGCGATCCATCAATTCGATTGGATGACGATTACAGCGGCACGTTCACTTGCGAAAGCACTACACGTTCCGTTATACTCAACTATGTTGTCATTTGAAACGACTCGCAATCCGCATGGACACGGCGGACTGTTCGACGCAATCCATCGAATCGAGAGCAGCATCCTCGCTGAAGCCGATACGGTCTTTATTTGCGAACAACTGTCGACCGAGGAAGTCGGAATGCGCTATCCGATTGGCGATAACGTAAAAACCTGCCTGCCGCTCGATGCTTCGCCATACGGGCAGAAACGTTTGAAAAAGAACACGAAATAACCTTGCTTTTTCAAATAAAACTTGGTAGGATAATTGAGTATGCTTAGACTGTAAAGCAAAAGCACTTGATACAACATCAGTAAGATGGGAGTGAAAGAAATGCGCGTTAAAATCACACTAGCTTGCACAGAAACAGGCGATCGCACGTACATCACGAAGAAAAACAAACGTAACAACCCAGAGCGCCTCGAATTGCGCAAATACAACCCACGTCTCCGTCGTCACACGCTTTACCGCGAAGTGAAATAATGAGACTGGCCGTCACTCATGTGGCGGCCTTTTTTTGAACAAGGGGGAATTGAAGTGATTGAAAAGAAACTACTCCGGCAAAACGTACATCGTCAAATCCGTGAACTCGACGACCGACCGGACCGGGACCGCGTCATCATACATACATTGACCGAACTGAAAGCGTGGCGAGAGGCAGACACGGTGGCCGTCACGCTCGCCCTCGATTTAGAGATTGATACGTTGCCACTCATTCGCTTAGCTTGGCAGGCAGGAAAATCGGTGTTCGTGCCGAAAGTTACAAAACAGGGACTTACGTTCCATGAAATTCATTCGTTCGAAGACCTTGAGCCGGGCGTCATGGGTATTTTAGAGCCGACGACGGCCGCGACGACGCGGACGATTGACGTCTGTATCGTCCCGGGACGTGTCTTTGACCGGTCCGGGTATCGGATTGGCTGGGGTGGGGGGTATTACGACCGTTTTATAGCGACGTATGAAGGTGTCACCATCTCGTTGGCCTATGACGTCCAACTGCTCGATGACATCCCGGTCGAGCCACACGACATTCCTGTCGAATTTATCGTGACGGAAAGGGAAACGGTTCTATGCTCGCCATCTTTCTCGTAACTTGTCTGGTAGCCTTCGCCGGCTATCGTCTGCGCTCACTGACCCGTTCTGGGGCTGTCTTGACGGTCGTGACGGGTACGGTCATTGGGTACGGATTTGGTTGGTTCGGGCTCTATTTGCTCGGTGTCTTCTTTTCGACGTCATCGCTCGCCTCGAAATACCGTTCCCGCGACAAAGAGCCTGTCGATGAAATCGTTGAAAAATCGGGACCTCGTGACTTCGCTCAAGTGCTCGCCAACGGTGGTATCGGGATGGCGACGGCGCTCGGCATGTTGCTTACACCGAACGATGCCTGGTTATTCGCGTACATCGCTTCGATTGCGGCGGCGACGAGCGACACATGGGGCTCCGAGTTCGGGGTGCTCGCCAAACAAAAACCGCGCTCCATTTTGACGTTCCGCGAAGTGGAACCGGGAACGAGTGGCGGGGTGTCTCCGTTCGGGACGTTCATGTCGGTCGCGGGGGCAACGGTCATTATCGTCGCTTCGTTGCCATTTATCGATATCAGCTTACGGTTCGCCGGCTTGTTGATTGTTCTCGGGTTGACCGGAAGCGTTGTCGACACTCTCCTTGGGGCGACGGTTCAACGCAAGTTTCGTTGTCGTGTATGCGGTAAGCTGACCGAGAAGAAAGTCCATCATCACGAGCCGACGACTTACGTTTCAGGCTGGCGCTTTCTCGGCAATGACGCCGTCAACTTTTTGGCGATCGCCTCGGCGGCGGCGATTAGTTTCCTCTTGCTGCGATGAGGGTAGTACAGGCAGTGAAGATGTTTCAAATGAATGTGAATATTGTCACAATATTGCCAAACTGAAAACGGTTTCCCTTGTAGTGAGTATTTGTGAATGATGTTACAATCTTTATGTAACAGACAAAACAAAAACATGAAACAGATTGTTCGAAGGGTGGAGAATCAATATGGAAACATTAAATCATGCTAAAGTAACACGCGTCGCGCTCGTCGGGGCCGGAGCGGTCGGTGCCAGCTTTGCTTACCAATTGACGACAGCTAGTCTCTGTGAGGAACTTGTGATCATCGATATCAACAAATCGAAAGCTGAAGGGGAAGCAATGGACTTGAATCACGGTGTCTCGTTCGCCTCTTCACCGATGCGCGTCTGGGCAGGAGACTACACAGACTGTGGTGCAGCAGATATCGTCGTCATCACTGCCGGCGCACCGCAAAAACCAGGTGAAACACGTCTCGACCTCGTCGAAAAGAACGCCAAAATCATGAAGTCGATGATTGGGGACATCATGGCATCTGGTTTTGATGGCATCATCATCATCGCCTCAAACCCGGTCGACATCATGACCCACTTGGCTTGGAAATATTCAGGATTACCGAAGCATCGGGTGTTCGGTTCAGGAACGGTACTCGATACGTCACGTCTTCGCTACATGCTCGGTGATTACTTCAACGTCGATCCACGTAACTGCCACGCTTACATTATGGGCGAGCATGGTGACACAGAGTTCGCGGCATGGAGCAACGCCCGTATTTACGGAAAATCGGTCGAACAGTTGCTTGAAGAGAATGACGAGTACACATGGGAAGACCTCGAAGATATCTACGTCAACGTTCGTGACGCAGCCTACCATATCATCGAACGTAAAGGGGCGACGTACTACGCCATCGGTCTTGGTCTCCTTCGTCTTGTCAAAGCCGTGCTTCGCAACGAGAACACGTTATTGACGGTCGGCGCGCACTTGGACGGTGAGTACGGTTTGAACGACATCCACATCGGGGTACCAGCGATCATCAACCGTCAAGGTGTCCGTCAAGTCGTGGAAATCGAGTTATCAGAAGAAGAAAAACAAAAGATGCATCATTCGGCAGAAGTGCTCTTGAAAACGATGCAACCTGTCTTATAAAACCGAGCAATCCTTCGCTCATCACCGTAGCCGGCTAACGCCGCTACGGTTTTTTTGTCATCCGCTCTTCTCGACACGTTGCATAGAGGCTCTCTTTTGTCGCCAGCTATAATTTCCTTTAAAATAAAAGTATAGAAGGAGGTGACCATCGATGTCAGAGCCAGCTTGTTTTTGGGAAGACGTATATCGTGCCGTCGAAGCAGGAGGACGCATCGAGGGCGTCTTAGAGCCGTCGCGGGCACTTTTATTGTTCGACACGAAAGCGGGGGACGTCTATCACCTCTACATACGGACGGACAAAGCCTGGGCGAACCATGTCGGCATGGACGTCGAGGCGGTCATGAACTCGTTTCGATTGGCCCGCATCGGTCGTGAGAAGTTACACGTCCACATTTACGGCGATCCGCTTGTCGATGAGGAGCGCCTATCGTCCCTCACGTTCCCGATTGCGGCGAAAGTGAAGCTCGGCATGAGACCGTGTGGGCAAACAGAAGAGTCGTACCGACCACGGGCTGTCGCGCTCGATCAACAACGGAAGAACGAACTAAAGCAACGGTTCTCCTTCGGGAAACCACAATTCGTCTATGGACTCATGTTCGTGACGTTTCTTGTCATGTGGTTCGCCGAATCGATCGGGTCGACGCTCGACCCGAATACGCTCATCCGCTTCGGGGCGAAAGTGAATCCACTCATCGACGAAGGGGAATGGTGGCGCCTGGTCACACCGATGTTTCTCCATATCGGCTGGTTCCATTTCGCAATCAATATGTTCGCGCTTTGGTCGCTCGGTCCGCTCGTTGAACGGATGTACGGTTCGTCACGCTTCGTCACCATTTATTTGTTAGCCGGCGTCATCGCCACAGTCGCCTCTTACGCGTTCAGTGAAGCCATATCGGCCGGGGCCTCGGGGGCGCTGTTCGGGCTCGTCGGGGCACTCCTCTATTTTGGCCTCCGAGACCGTTCCTTATTTATGAAGACGCTCGGTCCGCCGCTGTTTATTATGTTAGGATTAAACGTAGGACTCGCTTTCGTCCTTGGCGCTAGTTTGGACCATTCCGCACATGCGGGGGGGCTGGTCGGGGGCTTTCTGATGGCGGGAGTGGTCGGCTTGCCGGATGAGCATACGAAGAAGCGCCGCCTGTTGTTTGCGGTGATCGTACTCGTGGCATCTGGAGCGTTATTCTGGTTCGGCTATAATCGATGACAAAGGAGTAAGGATATGATTAATACGTTGAAGCAACTGGTTGAAATTCCGAGTCCGTCCGGCATGACGGATGAGGCGATCGGCTTCGTGGAGCAAGAACTCACGAATCTCGGCGTCGCCACGAAACGCTTGAATAAAGGAGCGCTCCTGGCGACGTTTGACGGGAAATCGAATCGGGCGCGCCTGTTGACGGCTCACGTCGACACGCTCGGGGCGATGGTGAAAGAGATTTTGCCGAGTGGCCGTCTACGGTTGACACAAGTCGGCGGCTACGCCTGGACCGCCATTGAAGGGGAGAACTGTTTGGTCCATGCGGAGGCGGGTGAACCTGTCGAAGGAACGATTCTTATCCATCAATCAAGCGTCCATGTGTATAAAGACACGAACAGTGCCGAACGGACGGCATCAAATATCGAGGTACGACTGGACGCTGACGTTCATTCGGCTGAAGACGTGCGTGCCCTAGGCATCGAGGTCGGGGACTTTGTCTCGTTCGATCCACGCTTTCGCCAGACGAACGCGGGCTATATCAAATCTCGACACCTCGACGATAAGGCGTCCGTCGCCATTTTGCTCGACTTGGCAAAAGACCTCGTCGGCGCCGACTTGCCACATCCGGTCCATTACTTGATCTCCAACTATGAGGAGGTCGGGTTCGGGGGCAACGCCGGGATCCCGGAAGCGGTGACCGAATATATCGCCGTCGATATGGGAGCGCTCGGGGACGGCCAGCACTCGGACGAATATACGGTTTCAATCTGCGCAAAAGATTCATCAGGTCCGTACGATCTTGGATTACGCCGTCAGTTCACCGCGTTGTGCCGGGAACACGGTATCGCCCATAAAGTCGATATTTATCCGTATTATGGATCCGATGCCTCGGCAGCAATCAGTGCCGGCTACGATGTACGCCATGCACTCCTCGGACCAGGCATTGAGTCGAGCCATAGCTATGAGCGGACGCATACAAAATCGCTCGAAGCGACACGGGAACTGCTCTATCGTTATGTGCTCACGACGATGGGAGACGGACGATGAGAAATTTTTATGATGTCCAACAATTCTTGAAATCATTCGGGACGATCATTTATATCGGCGAACGCGATGCCGAGATTGGCCTCATGATGATGGAACTCGACGAGTTGCATGCCGGCGGGATGATTGAACAACGAGAGTATGACACGGCTAAGATCATTTTGACGCATGAATTGAAAAATTCAATAGATTGACAGAAAAACCCCTAGTGCAAAGGTTTGCACTAGGGGTTTAATAGTGTAAACTATGGGATGAAAGCGATTTAATCGAGATGAGGAGTGGAACAGATGAAGTGGTTATTAGGAATCGACATTGGTGGGACGACGGTGAAAATGGCCGTCTTAGATATGAACGGGATCATTTCTGACAAATGGGAGATCACGACGGACATTCGAGAAAACGGGGTACATATTCCGACTGATATCGCTGCTTCATTCGAGGCTTATCTAGAAAAATCGGGCAAAGCGAAAGAGGAGTTCGCCGGTGCGGGAATCGGGGCACCTGGATTCATCAACTTCTCCGAGGGTGTCGTCGAATACTCGCCGAACATCGGTTGGAAAAACTTTGCGCTCGTCAGCGAGTTTGAGAAAGCCGTGGGATTGCCGGCCGTCCTAGAGAACGACGCGAACGCCGCCGCACTCGGTGAGATGTGGAAAGGTGCCGGTGAAGGCGCGTCAGAACTCCTTGCCATTACACTCGGCACGGGCGTCGGTGGCGGTGTCATCACGAATGGGAACATCGTCCACGGGGCTGCAGGGATGGCTGGGGAGATTGGTCACATCACTGTTGAACGTGACGAGTCGAAAGGCGTGATGTGCGGTTGCGGACGCAAAGGTTGCATCGAGACGATCGCTTCGGCGACAGGTGTCGCCCGCTTGGCACTCCAAAAACGAAAAAATCGGACGACGTCGTTGAACGAGTTGAAAGAAGTGACGGCACGTGACGTGTTTGAAGCGTTCAAGGCGAACGATCCCGTCGCCACAGAAGTCGTCGAAGAGATGACCGAATATCTCGGCCTAACGATTTCAAATATCGCCAACACGTTGAATCCAAAGATGATCGTCATCGGTGGAGGGGTCTCGAAAGCGCGTGAAGCGCTCCTTGAACCGCTCGATGAGCAGTTCAAACGGTTCGCGCTTGAACGCGTCTACGCCTCGACCACGTTCAAAATTGCAGAACTCGAGAACGACGCCGGTGTCATCGGGTGTGCTTGGCTCGCCCGCAAACATTTCTTGCCAACCCGTGTCTAATAATTGTCCATGCACGCCTGCGTCTTGACGCAGGCGTGTTTTTCATATGGAACGGGTATGGGATAATGTAAAATTTGCAATGACAGAGTTGATTTTTTGTTAAAAAAGGGGTAAGATTTGGACTTGATACAGGACTGTTATCGTACGTGAAATGGATAACAAGCCAATTGAACTTATAAAAAAATAGGGGGAGCGAGTTCGTTTGATCTCGTCGCCCGTTGAACAGAGGAGGAGGCCGTCAGATGAAGTCATCTCAGAGCTTTTCGAAGCTTACTATGCGACTGAATGATACGGTCCGCGCTTCGTTTCAAGAATATCGGTTATTTTGGATTTTCACGCTATTACTTTGGACGAAGACGTACGTAGTTTACCAATTTTTCTTCAACATCCCGATTGAAAACACCGCCCAGGCATTCATCTTGCTGATCAGCCCGATCAGCTCCACACTATTCTTATTCGCCTTTAGTTTCTTCTTTAAAGGAAATAAGCAGAAGTGGGTATTGTACATGCTCTATGCCGCGGCGTCATTCATCTTGTTCGCTGACGCCGTCTATTACCGCGAGTTCACCGACTACTTGACGATGCCGGTCATCTTGCAACCTTCGAACATGGAGACGTTGTCGACCTCGTTCACCTCATTGTTGGAATGGAAGGACTTGATCATCCTTGGGGATGTGCTCGCCTTACCGTTCATCTTACGGCGCATCAATGCGAAGGCGACGGCGGCCTCTCATCGGAGAGCGCTCGTGACGTTCGCAACAGCGGTCGTCGTTTTCTTGTTCAACTTATCGCTCGCCGAAACGGAACGCCCTGAACTATTGACACGTTCGTTCGACCGGGAGCTGTTGGTCAAAAATATTGGGACGTTCAACTTCCACGTCTATGACGCGATGCTTCAAACGAAGACATCGGCCCAGAAAGCGATGGCCGATGGATCGGAACTGGCGAAAGTTGAGCAATATACCCGTCAACATTACGCGGCACCGAACCCGGACTACTTCGGGAAATATAAAGGCAAAAATGTGATCGTCGTCTCGTTCGAGTCGGCCCAAAACTTCACACACAACATGAAGGCCTCGAACGGCGAATACATCACGCCGAACTTGAACAAATTGATCGAAGAGTCACACTACTGGCCGAACTATTACCATACGGTCGGACAAGGGAAGACGTCAGACGCCGAGTTCGCACTCGATAACTCGCTCTACGGCCTCCCGCGCGGTGCCGTCTACTTCACGAACGCCGACAACGAGTATCAGGCGCTTCCTGAATTGATCAAGGAAGACAACTACTACTCGGCCGTGTTCCACGCCAACAACAAGTCGTTCTGGAACCGGGACTTGATGTATAAAAATATCGGCGTCGATCAATTCTTCGACGAGAAAAGTTATGACCTCGGGAACCCCGAGGATATGACGGAGTGGGGACTTCTCGACGACAGTTTCTTCGAACAGTCGATCCCGATGCTCGAAGAGTTGCCGGAGCCGTTCTACGCGAAGTTCATCACGCTCACGAACCACTTCCCGTACACGATGCCGAGCGAAGACTATGAGCTCGTCCCGAAATTCGAGACGAACTCGACGACGCTCAACAACTTCCCGCAGGCGCTCGCGTATCAGGATTACGCACTCGGGTTGTTCATCGATGAGTTGAAGGCGAACGGTATGTGGGATGACACGATCTTCGTCGTCTACGGTGACCATTACGGCATCTCGACGAACCATAACGACGCGATGGCCGACCTGCTCGGGAAAGACGAGTTGACGCCATACGACGTCGCCAAGCTTCAAGCGGTCCCGTTCGCGGTCCACTTACCGGGACAAGCCAAGGGCGAAGTACATGACACGATCGGCAGTCATGTCGACATGAAACCGACGATCCTTCACTTGCTCGGAATCGACACGTCGGACACGGTCGGATTCGGTAGCGACTTGTTATCGGAAGACCGGACGAGCCGCGCCATCTTCCGTGACGGCACCGTTATCACTGAGGAGTATGTCTGGACGCAATCGACATGCTATGACGCCTCGAGTGGTGAAGTCGTTGAGGACGTTTCACTTTGTGGACCGGATAGTGAAGAAGCAGAGAAGATTCTCCAAATGAATGATGACTTGATTTATTCGGATCTGCTTCGTTTCAAAGAACAGACCGAACAGTAACAAACAGCGCCGTCCCGGCTAAGCCGGGATGGCGCTGTTTGTTATACAAAAAAAGACGACCGAGGTCGTCTTCATGCTCATTAGCCTGGAATTCCACCGTAAATCAATGTCGCGACGCCGAAGAATCCAAATACGAGTACAGTGACTGCGGCGAAAGCCAGTGGAAAGAATTGGCGTTTCTTAAACGAACGGGCCATTCCCCAGATTGCAACGAGTGCAACGATGAGCGAGATCCATCCAAATGGTTCATACAAATGCATGACGAGTTCCCCCTTTATTATACGTCATGA
Organism: Exiguobacterium sp. s7; assembly: GCF_018618195.1. NCBI lineage: Bacteria > Bacillati > Bacillota > Bacilli > Caryophanales > Exiguobacterium > Exiguobacterium sp. s7. The sequence goes on from NZ_JACSLO010000002.1 coordinate 296,468, forward strand.
AATTCATAAAAATTTCACTGAAATATCATTATTATTTTATCCGATAATGTACACGCTGTCGAGCAAAGAAAGCCTCCGCTACAATTTTGCCACAATATCGATTAGAATGGGATGTGGAGGTGTTCTGAATGAATATTGTAAAAATCACATCGGGCTTGGCCCAAGAGAACGGATACGTGCTCGAGAAAGACGGGACGGTCCTCATCGTCGACCCAGGTACGGACGATCCGAAATTCTTTGAGGTGGTCGAACGCTTCGGTGGCTTGAACGCCATCTTGTTGACACACGCCCATTTTGATCATATTGGTGGCATCGATGCCCTGCGTGATCGTTACGCCGTACCGGTGTACGTCCATGAAGCGGAACGGACGTGGTTGATGGACGACGAGAAGAACGGGGCGGCGAAGTTCCATCTGCCGAGCGCATCGATGCGTCCGGCCGAACGGGTCTATCAAGGTAAAACGCTCGAAATCGGTGCCTTCACGATTGAGTTGCACCACACGCCTGGTCATTCGCCGGGAAGCGTCACGCTCCACATCCCGACTGAACGCATCGCCTTCTGTGGGGATTTGATTTTCAAACAGTCGGTCGGACGGACTGATTTATACGGTGGCGACCAGGACACTTTGCTCGGATCGATCGATCGGATGCGACAGCTGTTACCAGGCGAGACCGTGCTCTATTCTGGACATGGGCCGAAGACGACGCTCGAGGCCGAAATTCGGACGAATCCATTTTTCGAGCGATGAATCAAAAAAAGATTGTCTCACGAGGAGACAATCTTTTTTTACATTTGGAAGTTACTCCAATACGTGAAGACGACGAAGAAGACAGTCAAATACGCGCCGAACACGTATACATACGTTTTTTCAGTGAGTTTCAAGTAGCCTAGTGCGACGAAGAAAATAGTTTGAGCTAAAAAGACAAGACCCATTACGACGAAGTCACCACTATGTTCGCTACTGCTTTGATCTCCACCGAGTGCGCCTACGAAAGCAAGCGCCGCGATCAACCCAGTCCAAAAGCCTAGGACACGGAACATTCTCGCCATGTTAATCCCCCCATACGTGCATTATTCCATTCTCATTCACTATTTTACCAACACATTCAGAAAAATGCTATGGAAACGTGTGAATTGAGCAAAATAATCGTGAAAAATATGTGAAATAATTAGGTTGTACAAACTTGTACAAAAAAATAAAAAAACTTGTACAAAATATGTACAAAACGGGTATAAGGTTGTATAATCGATTTACACACATCGAACGAATTGGTTCTCAACTTCAAAGGAGGTATTAAAATGGCAAATGAATTGATGTTCTATACGTATCCGAGCTGTACCTCATGCCGTAAGACGAAAGCGTTTTTACAAGAGCAACACCTCGAGGTGAGCGAGCGCCATATCTTCCGGAACGCCCCGACGGTAGATGAGTTGATGACGCTGTTAGCACTCAGTGAAAACGGTGTCGACTCGCTTCTCGCGACGAGAAGTCAGGCGTTCAAACAACTCGACATCGACGTCGAAGATTTGAAGCTAAGTGAATTGCTCAAATTGATGAGCGACAACCCGAAACTATTGAAACGTCCAATCTTGACGGATGGCAACGAAGTAATTGTCGGCTATGACAAAGCGACAATCGAGGCGTATGCCCGCCGTTTCGAATCAACAACTGCAAACGTATCCTGACACAAGTCCACTTTCCAAGGAGTGGGCTTTTTTTTATGCTCTTATTGAGGTGGTGGAGATGAAACGAGTGATCGAGCGTGTCGTGGGAGCGGCGCGAAATTTGAATGCGAGCGATGTCCATTTTATGCCATACGGAGACGAGGTGATGATTCAAGTTCGCCACGGGACGCTCTTGCATCGACTGGAGTCGATGACACGGTTTGACTACGAACGGTTGACGTTACATATGAAATATTGGTGCTCGCTAACGGAAACGGATCATCGCGTGCCTCAGTCTGGTATGTACGTCGGGACGGAGGACGCGATCCGGGTCACGTTTTTACCTTCGTTCGACCATACGCTTATGTCGTGGCGACTCCCGAACGCCTCGTTTCAGTTGTCCGAGTTGCTAGACGATGAGGATGTGAACCGCTTTTTGAAGTTGGCTATGCTCCGGCAAGGATTGTTATTGATTGGCGGCGCGACGGGGGCAGGTAAGACGACGGTCCTCTACGCATTTTTGCAAAGTTTGGGCGGCCGCCGAGTCGTGACGATCGAGAACCCTCCGGAGAGGCAGGTGCCGGGAGTGATTCAACTCGAGGTCAACCCGAAAGCGGGACTTGACCATCGCAGTCTATTGAAAGAGACACTTCGGGCCGACCCAGACGTCATCGTCATCGGAGAGATCCGGACGAGCGAGGAGTTGCGGGTGGCACACGACGCGGCGCTCAGTGGACATTTGACGATCGCGACGTTCCACACGGCGAGTGTCGAGGACGGCGAACATCGGCTCGAACAGCTCGTCGGCAAGATGGAGGTCGCCCGTCATTGGTGCATCCTGCACCGCGAAGAGGAGGTGAGCTGTTCATGGTCCGAGACCAGATGAGTAAAGACTTGTTCACGATCCGTCGCTTTCTCAGGCTGCAGGCCCGTGGTGTCGGATTGAAAAAGACGTTCGAAACACTTGAGCTTCATGAACGAGGGAGAGCAAAACAAGTGATTCGGGACATGCGGCTTCAACTCGAGCAAGGTCGGCCGCTCGCCGAAGTGTTCTCGGGACTCGTCACCGACCCAAGAATGCGTGAGATGCTCGTCACGGCGGAGCGCGGCCATCACTTTTTAGAAGGGCTCGAGCAAGTGCTCGTCTTGTCGACGATGCGCCGAAACCTGCAACAAGAGCTCAAGCAGCTAGCGCGGTATCCGCTCGTGATTTTGACGATGCTGCTCGGACTCGGGGCGATTTATGCGCTCTATATTTTCCCGAAATTGCTGTCGATGGTGGACGTCGAGGCGCTAGATGGGGTAAACGCAATTCTGTTGTCCCGTTGGTTTTTCCCGGGTCTATTCATCGGCTTGCTCGTGACCGGGGCGGCCCTCTACTGGAACGGGAGACGCGGTCGGCTCTTGCCGCTACGTGTCGTCGAACGGGGCAGGCGGCTGTACGTCACGTATTTGTTCGTCAGTGAGCTCTCGCTCTTAAGTGAAGGGCAAGGTTCGGTCCGTCATATCATCGAGCGTTTGTCTCGGGGTGACGGGGAAGTCGCGGCCATCGCGAGACGGATCCATGAGCGTATGTCGGACGGTCTTGAACTCGAAGAGGCGGCCCGGCAAGAACGGTTGCTCGAGCATGAGGTCGTCAGTCTCTTCGGCGTCGGTACGGTGAGTGGTGAGCTGGGATCGATCATGACGTTGCATCGTGATCTCGTGTTTGAAGAGATGGAATTGTATTGGAAACAACTGATCACCAAGGCCGAGCCGGTATTATACGGATTTTTGACGATGATGGTGACAATGATTTTTTACACGATTTATTTGCCGGTCAAATTGATCATGGCCCAACTATAACAAGGAGGAACAACAACATGACACGATTCAAATCAGAACAAGGGTTCACGCTCGTCGAAATGGCTGCCGTCTTACTCATCATCTCGGTCTTACTGTTACTGCTCGTTCCCTCGATGTCAGACGGGAAATCCCGGGCAGATAGTGTCAGTTGTGAGGGGAGTGTGCGCATTGTCGAGTCGGAAATCAACTTGTATTATGCGGAACACAAATCCTATCCGGAGACGTTGGCGGTCATCGAACGGGCCTCGACGGAGAGTCCGCTCGAGTATAGTTGTCAATCGATGGTCTACACGTACGCCCCGACGACCGGTACGTTGACAAAACAATGAGGCAAGACGGATATACGTTCGTCGAGATGGCATCCGTCCTCGTCATCTTGTCGCTCTTGCTGTTGATGACGACCCCGGTCGTCCGTTCGATGGATCGATTGGCCTTGTTTGATTTCACCGAGGCGCTTGTGAGCGATATCAACGAGGTTGGCCAATATCCATACGTTGCCGCCGATGAATCATGTGTGCCGCGTCTACGGTGGTACATAAAAGAACGGCGCTATCAAATCGCCTGTGGGATGACGCCGATCGCATCGCGTGTTGTACCCGATGGGGTCGAGATGAGCCTCCCGGCCACAAGTGAGATCGTCTTCTCACGTACAGCGGCGACGTATGCAGGGCAGTGGAAATTTTATACGGGACCGACGATGGTGACGTTGAAGTTTAGAATGGGGACGTATGAGCCGGAGGTGCTTCGCGTTGAAGGGCGATGAGCAAGGTATCACGTTTTGGGAAATCTGCCTTAGCCTGGCGCTCCTCCTGGCGTGGATCGGGGTCGTGGCACCTTTTGTCGAGGGCGCGACGGAACGGGTCGACCGTCTCGAAACGACCGTTCGGCGTTATGAGCGGCTTCAAGGGGAGGTGTTGCACGATGCGGTCGAACCGAGCGGACGCACAGAAATCTGTGATGGTGACCTATGTCTCCCGACGCTTTGAGCGGGGGTTCACGTTACTTGAAGTGAGCTTCACGTTGCTCTTGATTCCGCTGTTCATTGGACTCACGGTTCACTTGTTGGCACTCGGCCAGGCGTTTTATGAGCAACCACGTGACATGGTGCCGACGACGCCCCAACTGATCGTGCGAAAACTTTTCGATAGCCGGGATTGCGTTGTCGAATCGGGACGTCTTGTCGGCACATACGTGCGCCCGGACGACACAACGTGGTCGTGGACGCTCAAACAGATCAATCGTAATTTGGTCATGGTCGGAGACGAGGGAGGGAATTTACTATTTTTAAGAGGAATCGAGACGTATCAGGTCGAACCGGTAGGAGAGGGTTTTCGCATCCGGTGGACCGACGCGACCGGCCCCCGCGAGAAGAGCGTGATGTGCATGCGCGCGGATACTTTGTGATGTCGACGTTAATCGTGTTGACGTGGTTACTCGGCGGAGCGATGTTTTGGTATACTGATATGGAACGAACGACCGACCGACTGGCGCTCGATATTTTGGCGATCCGCTTCGAATCACACGTCATGGTCGCCAAACGGTCCTGTGGTCCGTCCGCCGTCACGGTGACAAAACCGACCGGGACGATTAACTGTCGACCGCTCGGCAGCGGGACGGTCGAGGTCGAGATTCGCCTTGAGACCGGAGAACGACATAAAGAGGTGATTTATTTCGATGACTAAACCGTTTTACATCATCGGGTTTATGGGTACAGGTAAATCAAGCTTAAAACGATATCTTGAAAAATCGAATCACGTCGTCGATTTGGATGAACTGTTCGAAATGGACGTCCGAATGGACCTCCCCGCATATTTTGACTGTTACGGGGAGGAAGCGTTTCGCCTGCAAGAAAGTGAGATTTTGCGACAGGCGAGTGCTGCCTATATCGTGACAGGCGGCGGAATCGTCGAACGAGACGAAAATCTCGATTGGATGCGCGAAAACGGTGTCGTCATCGCACTTGATCTACCGTATGAGATGTGTTGGGACCGAATCAAAGACTCGGACCGGCCTCTCGTGCGCCACGGCAAGGCGGCAGTCGAAGCGTTGTACGAACGTCGGCGGCCGCTCTACGCGCGTGCCGATCACGTGCTTGACGCCTCGCTCAGCACAGAAGCAATCGCGCATACCTTATATCGGTTGAAGGAGGAAGATACATGATTTGGATCAATCTCGGCATCATTGTGCTCGCACTAGTCGGGCTCGGTTTGTATGGGTTCTTATTGTACCGTAACAAGATGAAGACGGACGTGCGGCGGGTCACCCGTTTGACGGAACGTTTCCAGATTCGCGCAAACGTCATCCAAGGTCTCGTCAATGAAATCAAGCAACACGTCGATACGGTCAACGCCTCTGTGAAGCAGATGAAGGCCTATTCCGTTAACGTGAAAGACGAGACGATGGAGCTTAAGCAAGCGACGATCGGACTGACAAAAGAAATTAAACGGACAGCTGGAATCGAACGCCCAGACGTTTCCACTGAGACCAAAATATGAAATAATGAGGATGAAAACGTTTTCGTTTTCCATCCTCTTTATTTTTGCCCATTTTAGCTAGGCATAGCCATGAAAAATTGATAAAGTGGAATAGAAAACGAAATATTTCACGCATTACATTATTTACGTTCGGGATTGGGGGATAATATGGAGAAAGTATCGTTAAAACGTACGCCTTTGTATGATTTGATTTCCGTAAAGGCGAAGATGGTGGATTTTGCGGGGTTTGAGATGCCGATCATGTTCTCGTCGATTAAAGAAGAACATCAGGCGGTGCGTAACGAGGTCGGCATGTTCGATGTGTCGCATATGGGGGAGATTCGGGTCGAAGGTCCGGATGCGCTCGAGAGCGTGCAACGTCTCGTCACGAATGACGTCTCGAAATTACAGATTGGTCAGGCCCAATACAACTTGTTCTGTTTGCCTGACGGCGGTGTCGTCGATGATTTGCTCGTCTATCGACTCGATGAAGATGCGTTTTGGCTCGTCGTCAACGCCTCGAATATCGAAAAAGACGTGGCCCACGTTCGTCAGTATGTGACGGGTGACGTCACGGTGACCGATGAGTCTGACGCCTATGGTCAAATCGCGATTCAAGGACCGATGGCCGAACACGTGTTGGCTCGCTTGACGGACTTGCCGCTAGCAGACATCAAATTTTTCCGGTTCATGACCGGCGACGTGGCCGGCGTGTCGACCATCGTCTCACGCAGTGGCTATACGGGAGAGGACGGGTTTGAACTCTACGCTCGGGCCGAGGACGTGGCCGCAATCTGGTCGGCGTTAGAAGCAGAAAACGTCACTCCATGCGGGCTCGGGGCCCGCGATACGCTCCGTTTTGAGGCATGCTTGCCATTATACGGACACGAGCTCGATGAGACGGTCACGCCGTTCGAGGCGAACTTGAACTTTGCCGTCAAACTCGATACCGATTTCATCGGCAAGGATGCCCTCGTGAAGCAAAAAGAAGACATCCCGCGCCGCTTGATCGGCTTACGCTTGCTCGGGCGCGGCATCGCCCGTCAAGGGGCGACGGTCGAAGTTGACGGGGAGACGATCGGTGTCGTCACGACCGGCACGATGCCGCCGACGGTGAACGAATCGATCGCCTGGGCGCGTGTCGACCGCCGTTTCGCGGAGGCGACACACTTTATCGTTGAAGTTCGGGGGAAAAAAATAGAAGCCGAACGAGTGCCGACACCGTTCTATAAACGTAAATGATACAGGGGGATTCAGAATGAACAGAATGGAGTTTCGTTATTTACCGATGACAGAGCAAGATGAGCGTGACATGTTGCAGACGATCGGCGTCGAGTCGATTGAAAACCTACTCGAAGATATTCCAGCATCGCTCCGGGAGACGGCTTCTTTAGCGGCCATCGGTGCGCCGCTTCCGGAAGTTGATCTCGTTCGTCATATGACGAAGCTCGCCGAGAAGAACGTGCACACGAAATCAACTCCGAGTTTCCTCGGGGCCGGAATGTACGATCACCTCTCTCCGAGCGTCATGAACCACATGCTTCTCCGTTCCGAGTTCTATACAGCCTATACGCCGTATCAGCCGGAAATCTCGCAAGGTGAACTCCAAGCGATGTTCGAGTTCCAGACGATGATTTGCGAATTGACGGGCATGGACGTGGCCAACTCGTCGATGTACGACGGCATCACAGCCCTCGCTGAAGCAACGTATCTCGCGAGTGCCCATACGAAGAAAAAACGTGTCGTCGTCTCGGGAGCGGTCCATCCGGAAGCGAAAGACGTCATCCGGACGTATGCCGGTGGGCCAGGGCTCACGGTCGAATATACGGACGTTAACGCCGGATTGACCGACGTGACAGACATCGATTTGACGGACGCCTCGTGCCTCGTCGTCCAATATCCGAACTTTTATGGACGCGTCGAGGACTTGTCAGCCCTCGCGAAAGCAGCGCACGACGCCGGCGCCTTGTTCGTCGTCTCGAGCAATCCGCTCGCGCTCGGGATTTTGGAGTCGCCGGGTGCGCTCGGGGCCGACATTACGGTCGGTGACGCCCAACCGTTCGGGATTCCGCAAAGCTTCGGCGGCCCGTCATGTGGATACTTCGCCGTCAAAAAAGCGCTCATGCGCAAACTTCCGGGTCGTCTCGTCGGACAGACGGTCGATGAGGATGGCAAGCGCGGCTTCGTCTTGACGCTTCAGGCCCGAGAGCAGCACATCCGTCGTGACAAGGCGACGTCGAATATTTGCTCGAACCAAGCGCTCAATGCGCTCGCAGCATCGATCACGATGTCCGCACTTGGGAAGTACGGGATTCGTGACATGGCCGTCCGTAACATTCAAACGGCCCATTACATGAAAGAAACGCTCAAAGCGGCCGGCTATACGGTTATCGATGAGGGACCGATGTTCAACGAGTTCGTCGTCGACTTCGGAATCGATGCGGAGCAAGTATCGCGTCATCTGCTCGACAATGGTATCATCGGCGGTTTGCCGCTCGGGACGTATGAAACGGACCGTCAGACCCAGATGTTGCTCTGCGCGACGGAGCTTCGGACGAAAGAAGAAATCGATTTATTTGTTGAAGTGGTTGGGGGGATGAACTGATGCAACACGAACAAACGCTTATCTTTGAGGTGTCACGTGAGGGGCGGACTGGCTACAATTTGCCGACGCCGACGGTACCGGAAGTCGATTTGGAGACGCTCTTGCCGGCTTCGATGGTTCGACAAGAGGCGGCCGAACTGCCAGAAGTGTCTGAACTTGATGTCGTACGCCATTACACGTCGCTCTCGACACGTAACCACGGAGTCGACTCCGGTTTCTATCCGCTCGGTTCGTGCACGATGAAATATAACCCGAAAGTGAATGAAGACATGGCCCGACTTCCTGGCTTCGCCCATATTCACCCGCTACAGCCGGTCGAGTCGATTCAAGGGGCGCTCGAGCTCATGGTCGATCTGCAAGAACAACTTGCTGAGATCACAGGCATGGATGAAGTGACCCTACAACCGGCAGCCGGGGCCCATGGGGAATGGACCGGTCTCATGCTCATCAAGGCGTTCCACCATCACAACGGTGATATGGAACGGACGAAAGTACTCGTGCCTGATTCGGCACACGGAACGAACCCGGCCTCGGCCGTCGTCGCCGGTTTCGAGACGGTGACGGTCAAGTCGGATGAGCGCGGGCTCGTCGATTTGGAGGATTTGAAAGCGAAAGTCGGGACGGATACGGCAGCGCTCATGCTGACGAACCCGAACACGCTCGGTTTGTTCGAGGCTGATATTTTAGAGATCGCCAAAGTCGTGCATGAGGCCGGCGGCAAACTGTATTACGACGGAGCTAACTCGAACGCGATTCTAGGCATCGCCCGTCCTGGGGATATGGGCTTCGACGTCGTCCACTTGAACTTGCACAAAACGTTCACAGGGCCGCACGGCGGTGGCGGTCCGGGTTCTGGTCCGGTCGGGGTGAAACGCGATTTGATTCCGTACTTGCCGACGCCGATCGCGCGCCGCTCTGAGTCTGGCTTCACGCTCGATTATGATCGTCCGCAATCGATCGGTCGCATCAAACCGTTCTATGGCAACTTCGGGATCAACGTCCGGGCTTATAGCTACATCAAGACGATGGGTGCGGAAGGGTTGACGCGCGTCTCACGCGAAGCGGTATTGAACGCCAACTATATGTTCGCCCGCTTGAAAGATGCGTTCGATGTGCCGTATGACACGTTCTGCAAGCATGAGTTCGTCTTGTCTGGAAAACGTCAGAAAGCACTCGGCGTTCGGACGCTCGATATCGCCAAACGCTTGCTCGATTTCGGTTACCACCCACCGACGATTTACTTCCCGCTCAACGTCGAGGAGTGCATCATGGTCGAACCGACGGAGACGGAGTCGAAAGAGACGCTCGATGCCTTCTGCGATGCGATGCTCCAAATCGTCAAAGAGGCGGAAGAGAATCCGGAAATCGTTCAGACGGCCCCGCATACGACGGTCGTCAAACGCTTGGACGAAACGCTTGCGGCTCGGAAACCGGTGCTCAAATACGAACGACGCCAACCGTCGTCAATCAATTGAATCCGAACCCGCTCACTATTCGTGAGCGGTTTTTTTCTGGAAATAAAAAAACGTCCCTCCTCGGAGTGAGGAGTGGACGTGGTGGGCAGGTCAGTCTTTCTTGACTTTCCCTTTCCAGTTTTTGAAACCGCCATCGAGCATGTAAATGTCGGTATAACCATTTTTCATAAGCAATTTGGCCGCCTGGTTCGAACGCGACTTGCCTTGGCAATACATGAGGATCGGCTGATCTTTGCGAAGTTCTTTCATGCGTAGTTTCAATTGGCCGACCGGGATGTTACGGGCGCCGACGATGTGGCCTCCCTTATACTCGTTCGGTTCACGGACGTCGATCAATTGTCCTTTACGGAGCGACGCACGAAACTCTTCTTGTTTCATTTTCTTCAAACCGCGTGCCGGCAAGAAACGCCAGACGATGTATGCGATGAGCGCAGCCCATAGGATGATGACGAGGATAGTTTCGATTCCCATTGATGTTCTCCCTTTCTCTATTAAGTTTCACCAACATCCATTATAAAGAATTTAAGGTCATGAGACAATGATTGACTGATGGATTTACCCGTTCTGCTTTCGGTTTCTAGGTGGTTGCGTTAAAATAGAGGTTGCAGAACGGAACATAAGGGGAGGCTACGCCCATGCCGACACCGAGTATGGAAGATTACTTAGAACGAATTTATTTGCTAATGGTCGAGAAAGGATACGCCCGCGTGTCCGATATCGCCGAACATTTAGGGGTGCATCCCTCCTCTGTCACGAAAATGGTGCAAAAGCTCGACCGGGAAGACTATTTGATTTATGAGAAATATAGAGGACTCATGTTGACGAAAAAAGGTCAAAAAATCGGGAAACGACTCGTCGAGCGTCATGCGATGCTCGAATCATTTTTACGTTTGATCGGTGTCGACGAGGCCCATGTCTACGAAGACGTCGAAGGAATCGAGCACCATTTGAGCTCGAACACGCTTGATTGCATGACCCAGTTCGTCGAATTTTTTGAAGATAAGCCCGAACTGATGGCCCAGTTTCGCGCGTTTCAAGAACTGAATACGAACGACGATGAGTGAGTCTAGATGACCGCGACCGATGAATCGATTCGGGAGCGGTCTTTTTTTTATCAAAACGCCTCTAGAACCGAACGATAAAACGTTTTAATTGAATTTTAGTCTGTTTTTGAGTTGTTTTTGTGATAGAATGGGTGCTGGTAAGAATGATAAGGGGGTGACGGCGAACAATCGCCGACATGATGGATATTCAAATCAAAGGGAAACTGTTTGACGAAGCACAAATCAAACAGCGCGTGGCGGAACTCGCTGAACAAATCGAACGGGATGCGGCCGGGACACCAATCGTCCTCGTGGCCGTCTTGAAAGGGTCGCTCGTCTTTGCGGCTGATTTGATGAGACAGATGACGGGCAGTGTCCAACTTGATACGGTGGCGACGTCTTCTTATGGGAAGAAATCGACTTCGAGCGGGAACGTCCAACTCCGGAAAGATTTAGACCTCGATGTCGAAGGGAAGTACGTCGTCATCATCGAAGACATCATCGACACGGGACAGACGCTTAAATTCTTGTGTCAGCATATGACGTTACATCAACCGGGGCAATTGAAGATTTGTACACTTCTCGACAAGCCGGCCCGCCGACTCGTCACGCTCGACGCCGATTACGTCGGCTTCGAGATCCCGGATGAGTTCGTCATCGGGTACGGTATCGACTACGCCGAACAGTATCGCAATCTACCGTATATCGGTTTCGTCGAAACGGACTGACTTCCGAATCACGACAAAAAACGAACCAGGTCGCCCGTGGCGATCTGGTTCGTTTTCACATGTTCGCTTTCTTTTTCTTCTTGCCTTTCTTCCCCTCGATGACGGTGAGGTGAGGGGCGTCGCTACGATGCGTCGAACGAGCCGGGCGCTTCGAGAGTTTCGTCACGTTTGAACCAGGTTTCGCTTTCTTTTTCGTCGTCGCGGACGGTTTCACTTTAGGGTTCGCACCGGGACGTTGCATCCGTTTTTTGGAAGCCTGAGCGGTCTTCCGGTACCGCATATCCTCGGCTGAGATTTTAGGAGCCATGAACACACGGTAAATCACATAGAAGATTAACCCGAAAATACCGATGAAGAGCAACTGTCTGAACAAGCGACCGGGGTCGGTCGCGAGCATATGTCCGACTCCGATGAAGCCTAAGATGAACACGATCGTGGCAGCGGTCGTACCGATTCTTTGTCTGATCATGGTGCTTTCCTCCTCTTTATCCCTCTCTTTGCGCGGCCGGTTGACCTAGTTCTGAACGTTCCCATGTTTCGAAAGCCTCGATGGCGACGCGGATTTGCTCATCGTTTGGTTCACGCGTCGTCAACAGCTGTAGCGATAGTCCCGGCTTGCCGAGGACGGATAGGAAGCGATGTTCACGAAAACGGTTTGTGAATTGGAGCACCTCGAACGAGATGCCGATGACCACCGGTAACAAGGCGATGCGGCTGACGAGTCGGACCCAGAGCGGATCGATCGGGACGACCATATAGACGCCGATGCCAACGAAAACGGTGAACAGGATGAAGCTTGACCCACAGCGATAGTGGAGGCGTGAGCTCGAGCGGACGTTGTCGACGGTGATCGGTCGTCCGGACTCATAACAGTTGATGACCTTGTGTTCAGCGCCGTGATATTGAAACACGCGTCGAATGAGCGGTGTCAAGGAAATCAAATAGAGGTAACTGAGCAGCAATACTAATTTTATTCCCCCTTCGAGGAGGTTTTGAATCACGTGACCGGACAATGCGGGCACGCTTTGGAACATGGCGGCGAGCAGGGCCGGTGTGACGTTAAAAATCAGCTTGCCGAACACGTACGAAATAATCCCGACGACCGCGATCATGATGACCATCAAGATGTTCTGTTTCTTCTCATCCGGTTTCGTCGCCTCGTCCTCGCTCGGGTCGACGTCATAGCGATCACTGGCGAAGTTCATGTGGGCGGAACCGTTTTTGAGCGATTCGTATAAGGCGACCACGCCGCGCAGGAACGGGACTTTCTTTAACGATTGGACCCAGGGGACGAGGATGCGAGGTTGCTCGAACGTCTCGATGGATCCGTCCTTCCGGCGGATTGCCGAGGCACTCTCGGCGCGTCCTTGAAACATGACGCCTTCCACAAGCGCTTGGCCTCCAACGGGGATCAGTGGTTTAGTTTTCATGACATTTCCTCGATTCCTACAGTTATATAGTTGAATTATACCGTGATTCACCTAAAAAACGAAACCACATGAACGTCAATTGTCGCTACAACCGTTAAATTTGTTACAATAGAGGCGACTTGACGAACAGGGGGGAAGACTTGTGCACATACTCGTCTTGAATGGGCCGAATTTGAATCTACTCGGGAGACGTGAACCGGACGTATATGGTGACGTGTCGTTGAAGGGACTGACGGCGGAGCTGTTGCTCGCCGCACCAGATGACGTCCAGTTGACGTTCGTCCAATCCAACCATGAAGGCGAACTGATCGACGCGCTACACGAAGCGTACGATTATGCGGGGGTCATCTTCAACGCCGGGGCGTATACACATACGTCAATCGCGCTCCGAGATGCCATCGCCGCCATCAAGGCCCCGGTCGTCGAAGTACATATCTCGAACGTGCATGCACGAGAGTCGTTTCGTCATGAATCCAAGCTCGCCGGCGTCTGTCTCGGCGTCATCAACGGCTTCGGGTTGACGAGTTACACGCTCGCGTTGCAGGCGCTGATCGAACATTGGAGGAATCGACATGATTGAACGGGTCAACAAACTGCAAGCTCAGCTAGAAGCGAACGGAATTGACGGATTGCTCGTGACGAAACGGGAGAACATCCGCTACTTGTCGGGGTTCACCGGGTCGAGTGGCGTCCTTGTGATCACGCCAAAGTCGGCGAGCTTCATCACCGACTTCCGCTACACGGAACAGGCCGCGAGCCAAGTGAAAGGGTTCGACATCATTGAACACAAGACATCGCTCATCAAGTCGGTCGCAGAAGTCGTGGACCGGGAAGCGGTCGCACGCCTCGGTATCGAGCAAGATGACATGATGGTCGGGCAATTCCGGACGTATGAAAAAGACGTCAACGCCGAACTCGTCGAGACATCAGGCATCGTCGAAAAGCTACGCTTGATTAAGGATGAGTCAGAGATTAAGATAATGAAGGAAGCTGCGGCGATTGCGGATGCGGCGTTCACCCATATCCAGTCGTTTATCCGCCCGGGCCGGACAGAGAAAGAGGTCGCGAATGAACTCGAGATGTTCATGCGTGCTCAAGGAGCCGACTCGTCGTCGTTTGATATGATCGTTGCATCGGGCCATCGCTCGGCATTGCCGCACGGTGTGGCCAGTGATAAGGTCATCGAGGCAGGCGAACTCGTGACACTCGACTTCGGGGCTTACTATCAGGGGTACTGCTCGGACATCACGCGCACGCTCGCCGTCGGAGAGATCTCAGACGAGTTGCGCAACATCTATGATACGGTACTCCGCGCACAACTCGCGGGTGTCGAAGGCACGAAAGCCGGGATCACGGGAATCGAGGCGGACGCGTTGACGCGTGATGTGATCAAAGAAGCCGGTTATGGTGAGTACTTTGGGCATTCGACGGGACACGGTCTCGGCATGGAAGTCCATGAGGCGCCAGGGTTGTCATTCCGTTCGGAGACGGTGCTCGAACCGGGGATGGTCGTCACGGTCGAACCAGGCATCTACATCGCCGGAATCGGCGGATGTCGCATCGAGGACGATATCGTCATCACTGAGACTGGCAATTTCCGTCTCACGCAGTCGCCAAAAGAGTTAATTACGATTGAGGCTTGAGTCTCAGCTCATCTTAGGAGGAAATCAACATGGTATCAGTTAACGATTTAAAAACAGGCTTAACGGTCAAAACGTCGGACGGATCGATTTGGCAAGTCATCGAATTCCAACACGTCAAGCCGGGTAAAGGCGCGGCTTTCGTTCGTACGAAGATGCGTAACTTGCGCACGGGGGCGATTCAAGAGACGACGTTCCGTGGCGGCGAGCGCATCGAGCGTGCCCACATCGAACGTAAGCGTATGCAGTACCTCTACCCGATGGGCGACACGTACGTGTTCATGGACACAGAGTCGTATGAGCAGCTCGAACTCACGGGCGAGCAAGTGAAAGCGGCGCTCCCGTACATGCTTGAAAACATGGAAGTGAGCATCGCTGACTACGATGGCGAGATTCTCGGCATCGAGCTCCCGACGACGGTCGTCTTGACGATTGTCGAGGCCGATCCAGGCGTCAAAGGTGACACGGCATCGAACGTGAAGAAAAACGCGACGGTCGAAACGGGCCACATCATTCAAGTGCCGCTCTTCATCGAGCCAGGCGAAAAAGTAACGGTCGACACGCGCACAGGCGAGTTCACGGGCCGCTATAACGGGTAAGGCAAAGGGTGTCCATTCTTCGGAATGGGCCCTTTTTTTGTCGTTGCATTCACTGGTCTGACCAGTTATAGTAGAGTAGAGATTAGTACCAGGTATAAACAGGGGGTTATTTCATGCAAATCGAACATATTAAAGAGCTGATCACAATGCTCGATCAGACGTCCGTCCACGAGCTGGAGCTCGAGACGTCTGAATTTAAACTATCATTGAAAAAAGAAGCGGCCCCGCAACTCGCCGCCCATCATACACCAGTCGCCCAAGCGGCGCCGGTCGCTGCACCTACACCGGCCGCTCAGACGGAGCAAGCAGTCACACCGGAAGCGGCCCCGAGCAACCTACGGACGATCACGTCGCCGATGGTCGGGACGTTCTATTCGCGCCCGGCACCGGACAAGGATGCCTACGTCCAAGTCGGCGATCGCGTCGAAGCTGGACAAGTGGTCTGTATTTTAGAAGCGATGAAGCTGTTCAATGACGTCGAGGCGGAAATCAGCGGAGAAATCGTCGAGATGCTCGTCGCTGACGGCGATTTAGTCGAATACGGTCAAGCGCTCTTCAGCGTGAAGTGAGGTGTCTATGAAACTACTCATTGCAAACCGTGGAGAAATTGCGGTCCGGATCATCCGGGCCGCGAAAGAGTTGAACATTCCGACGGTCGCCGTCTTCTCCGAGGCCGACCGTGAAGCGTTGCACGTCCGTCTCGCCGACGAGGCGTACTGCATCGGACCGAACCCGTCCAAAGACTCATACTTGAATATCCCGAACATCCTATCGGTCGCTTGTGCGGTCGATGCGACGATGATTCATCCGGGTTACGGTTTTTTGGCCGAAAACGCCGAATTCGCCGAGATGAGCGAGGCGTGCGGCATCCAATTCGTCGGACCGAGCAGTTATGCGATTCGGAAGATGGGCATTAAAGACGAAGCGAAGCGAACGATGATCGAGTCGGGCGTTCCGGTCGTCCCGGGATCGAGTGGGGTCGTGACCGACGAGGAAGCGGTCGAACTCGCCCGTGAAATCGGTTATCCGGTCATCATCAAAGCGACGGCCGGAGGCGGCGGACGCGGAATCCGTGTCGCCTATGATGAGACAGAGCTTGTCAAAGGGCTCACGGACACTCGTAAAGAAGCGAAGCAGGCGTTCGGCAACGGCGACGTCTATCTCGAGAAGTACATTGAGTCGTTCCGCCACGTCGAGGTGCAAGTGCTCGCCGACCAGTACGGCAACGTCATCCATCTCGGAGAACGTGATTGCACGATTCAGCGCCGGATGCAGAAGCTGATCGAGGAGGCACCGTCGCCGGCGATCGATGAGGCGACGCGCCAAGCGATGGGAGATGCGGCCGTGAAAGCGGCCAAAGCGATTCGTTATTCTGGTGCCGGTACGATCGAGTTCATCTACGTCCCGGAGTCGAACGAGTTCTATTTCATGGAAATGAACACGCGAATCCAAGTCGAACATCCGGTCACCGAGATGATCACCGGCTTCGACCTCGTCCAAGCACAACTCGAGGTCGCGCTCGGTCATCCGCTCGCGATCAGTCAAGCCGACATCACGTTCAGCGGACACTCGATCGAGTGCCGCATCAACGCCGAGGACCCGTTTGCCGACTTCCGTCCGATGGCTGGGAAAATTGATCAGTACATCGTGCCGGGCGGTATGGGTGTCCGGGTCGACAGCGGTCTGTTCGCAGGTGCGGTCATCCCGCCGTTCTATGATTCGATGGTGGCGAAGTTGATCGTCCATGCCCCGACGCGAGAAGAGGCGATCGCGAAGATGCTTCGCGCGCTCGATGAGTTCACGGTATCGGGCATTCATACGACGATTCCATTCCATCAACAAGTCATGGCGCACGAACGTTTCCGAGCGGGCGCGTTCGACACGAAATTTGTCGAAAAAGAAATGACGCTCACAAAATGAACCGTACCAGGAAGCCCGAACATTATTTGGGCTTCCTGGTTTTTTGTACTGAATTTATGGAGGCTTTATGCTAAACTATCACAATGAAAGCATGCAAAAGGAGAGTATCTGAATGAAACGTCATGAAGCACGAGAAAAAGCGATTCAAACGCTTTTTCAAATCGAAGTATCAAAACTTGAGGTGGACGAGGCCATCGAATTCGCCCTCGACGGTATGGATTCGGATCCATTCTACGAACAACTCGTCGTTGAGACGTTAGAAAAGAAAGACGAAATTGACGAACTGCTCGTCGAAAACTTGAAAAACTGGAGACTCGATCGTCTCGGCAACGTCGAGCGGACGATTCTCCGCATGGCGACGTACGAGTTGCTCTATGTCGAGACGATTCCGGACAAAGTGACGATCAACGAGGCAGTCGAACTCGCCAAGTCGTTCGCCGACGAAGAAGCGGCCAAGCTCGTCAACGGCGTCCTCGGCAACATTATCAAAGCGTAAAAAAAGAGAGAAACGCATCATACAAATAGAGAAGACACCACACCAACTACAGAGAAACCTAAAACAACGGGGGATGAGAGAGATGGCAGTAGTGATCGACGGGAAACAAATCGCAGCATCATATCGGGAAACGTTGAAAGAACGGGTCAGTGCGCTTCGTACGCGCGGCATCGTTCCGAAACTGAAAGTCATTTTAATCGGGGATGATCCGGCGAGCCACAGCTACGTCCGGGGTAAAGAACGGGCAGCGGCTGAGATCGGGATCGATTCACAAGTGATTCGTTTCGATGAGACGATCTCGGAACGTGAAGTGCTCGAACTGATTGATTCGATGAACGAGGACGACGAGCTCCATGGCATCCTCGTTCAATTGCCGCTACCGAAGCATATCGATGAGAACCGTGTCATCATGCGCATCTCGCCAGACAAGGATGTGGATGGGTTCCATCCGACCAACGTCGGGAAGATGTTGCTCGGTCTCGAGACACTGTTGCCGTGCACGCCGCACGGAATTCTCCATCTCGTCAAGACACAGACTGACCTCGTCGGTAAACACGTCGTCGTCGTCGGTCGCAGCCAAATCGTCGGGAAACCTGTCGGGATGCTGTTCTTGAACGAGTCGGCCACGGTGACATACTGTCACTCGAAAACGGTCGACCTCGGTGCGATGACGCGTCAAGCCGACATTTTGATCGTCGCCGTCGGTCGGGCCGGTCTCGTCACGAACGAGATGGTCAAACCGGGAGCGATCGTCATCGATGTCGGTGTCAACCGCGTCGACGGCCGTCTCGTCGGAGATGTTGACTTTGATGGTGTCCGCGACGTCGCTGGTGCCATCACCCCGGTTCCGGGTGGTGTCGGTCCGATGACGATCACGATGCTCATGCACAATACGGTCGAGGTCGCCTCACGTGGCTAATCCGATTCAAGTCTCTGAAGTCGTCCGTTATGTGAAACGTCAACTCGATGGTGACCCGGTGTTGCAACAAGTCGCCGTCATCGGCGAAATCTCGAACTTCAAACGGTACGCCTCAGGGCACTGCTATTTCACACTGAAAGACGAATCGTCCCGCATGAAGGCGGTCATGTTCTCACGAGATGCCCGCACGCTCAACTTTGAACCTACGGACGGGATGAACGTGGTCGTCGTCGCTCGAGTGACGATGTATGAGTCGACCGGTGATGTTCAATTGTACGTCGAGCTCATGCGGCAAGACGGCATCGGCATCTTGTTCGAACGCTATGAGGCACGAAAACGTGAGCTCGAGGCGAAGGGCTGGTTCGCGGCGGAACGGAAACGTCCGCTACCGGCGTTCCCTGAGCGCATCGGGATCATCACGTCTCCGAAAGGCGCAGCCTTGCACGATATCGCGACGACGCTTAGACGGCGGGCACCGCACGTGGCCATTACGTTCGCTCCTGTCGCAGTCCAAGGTGAACAAGCCGCTCCGCAAGTGGCGAGTGCGATTCGGTGGATGAATGAACGCACCGACTGCGATGTATTGATTGTCGGACGCGGAGGTGGATCGATCGAGGAATTGTGGGCGTTCAACGAGGATGTCGTCGTCGAAGCGATTTACCACTCCGAGATTCCTGTCATTTCGGCCGTCGGTCACGAGACAGATTTTACGTTGGCTGATTTCGTCGCCGACGTACGGGCTGCCACTCCGACAGCGGCGGCGGAGCTCGCGACGGCAACGATCGAAGCGCAACGAAAAGATGTGGAGCGTTTAAGTCGCGCACTCACGCGGGTCGTGACGACGCAAATGGCCTCGCTTCGCGAACGTGTCGAGCGCATGAAAAACAGTTACGGCCTCAAGTCGCCCCGCTATACGATCAGTCAAAAGCGAGAGCGGTTCGCCCAGGCCGAGATTCGGCTCGAACAGAGTGCCACGAAACAAGTGACGCACGCGCGGCACCGTTTCGCAGCGTCGTCCCAACGCCTCGACGTCCGCAATCTGATGCAAGTGTTCCGAACGCAAGACGACCGTTTCCGGCAATATGAAGGACGGTTAGAACGCATTCGACCTCTCGAGAGACCGGCGGGTCAATTCGCACAGTTGGCAGGACGATTGCAATCTGTCAGCCCGCTCGCCGTGCTCGCGAGAGGATACACGTTCGTCGAACAGGACGGGACGTACGTGAAAGATGTCAAACAACTACATGACGGCCTGGTGACGATCCGATTTCGGGATGGCCATGCCGTCGCGGAAGTGAAGGAGAGACACGATGGCGAAGAAACAAGAAGAACTGACGTTTGAAGCGGCGCTCGCCCGGCTCGAGGAAATCGTGACACAACTCGAGACGGGAGAAGTCGCCCTTGAAGAAGCGATGACCCTTTACGAGGAAGGCGTACGATTGTCTGCCCTCTGTCAGACCAAATTGACGGCGGCAGAACAAAAAATGGATGAAATTCTTGAACTTGACGGGACGCTCCGTGAAAAAGGAGGGACCGTATGAGCGTGCAGGTCCATCTACAGGCATGGAAAGAAGAGGTCGAACAGGCGACGCGTCGCTTGCTCGATTCGTCTTTGATGCCGGAGCGCTTGTTTCAATCGATGACATACTCCCTCGAGGCGGGGGGGAAACGGATTCGTCCGGCCCTTCTTTATGCCGTCCTCGATACATATGGCCGTCCGCGGGCGCTCGGGCATGAAGCGGCCGTCGCCCTCGAGATGGTTCACACGTACTCGCTCATCCATGATGACCTTCCGGCGATGGATGACGATGACGTCCGTCGCGGGCGTCCGACGAACCATCGTCAGTTCGATGAGGCGACCGCGATTCTCGCAGGCGACGCCTTGCTGACGGATGCGTTTCATCTCATCGCACGGGCTGATTTGGAAGCGACGAAAGTCGTCGCCCTCATGACACGGTTCAGTGAAGCGGCAGGTAGCGCCGGCATGGTCGGCGGTCAGCTCGATGACATGCTCGCCGAAAAACGCGCCGGCGTGTCGCTGTCGACCTTGCAATCGATTCATGAGCGAAAGACGGGGGCACTGCTCGTATACGCCCTCGAAGCAGGCGCGATTTTGGCGGACGCCCCATTGGCGGACCGACAGGCGCTCGTTCGCTTCGGGAAACATCTCGGTGTCGCCTTCCAAATCCAAGACGATATTTTAGACGTCGAAGGAGACGAGGCGCTCATCGGGAAACGAGTCGGTTCGGACGAAGGAAACGATAAAGCGACGTATCCGAAACTGCTCGGTCTCGATGGAGCGAAAAAAGCGCTGGAACAAGAAGTCACGGAAAGTGAGGCCGCACTGGCCGAACTTTCGGTCGAGGCCCCGCTTTTACGGGAGCTTCTCGACTTCGTCGTACGACGCAATCATTAATCTCGGTGACACGATGAGCACATCGTGTCACCTTTGTTTTTGTGAATGTATAGCATCTATGGACACATTCTTGTAAAATGTAAGGTACGAATAAGTAATAAGACAGGAGAAAGGATGGTCATCATGGACTTGACATCCATTCAAGACCCGTCATTCTTAAAAAAGATGTCGGTACCCGAGTTAGAAGCGCTCGGCGCAGACATCAGACGGTTTTTGATTGAAAAATTGGCTGAAACGGGAGGGCACTTGGGACCAAACCTAGGGGTTGTCGAATTGACGCTTGCCTTGCACCGTGTATTTGACAGTCCGAAAGACCAACTCGTATGGGACGTGGGGCATCAAGCGTACGTCCACAAAATCTTGACAGGACGAACGAGTCAGTTCGATACGCTGCGTCAATACAACGGCTTATGCGGATTCCCGAAGCGTTGTGAGAGCGATCATGACGTCTGGGAGACGGGGCACAGCTCGACGTCCTTATCGGCCGCGATGGGAATCGCCATCGCGAACGAGTTGAAAGGACGCTCGAACGACCGGGCCATCGCCATCATCGGGGACGGGGCGCTCACTGGGGGAATGGCGCTCGAAGCGCTCAACCATATCGGCGCCGAGAAACAAAATGTCATCGTCATCTTGAACGATAACGAGATGTCGATCGCGCCGAACGTCGGCGCGATGCACAACATGCTCGGCCGGATGCGGTCGTCACGTAAACTGAAACACGCCCGTGAGGAAGTCGAGACGCTCATCAAACATATCCCGATCGTTGGCAACTCGCTCGAACGGAGCGGGGAACGCGTGAAGGATATGCTGAAATCAGCGCTCATCCCAGGGACGTTCTTCGAAGAGCTCGGATTCACGTACTTCGGACCGACGGACGGTCACGATTTACGCGACCTGCTCGAGACGCTCGAGTACGCCAAGAAAATCGATGGACCGGTCATCGTTCACGTCATCACGAAAAAAGGCAAGGGCTATCGTCCGGCCGAACTCGATGGTGTCGGCACGTGGCACGGTCTCGGACCGTATAAAATCGAGTCGGGAGAAGTCATCAAAGGCAAGGTCAAAGGACCGAGCTATTCGAAGGTCGTCGCTGAGACGATCACGAAAGTCGCCGAGACGGACGAGCACGTGACACTCATCACACCAGCGATGAGCGTCGGCTCGAAACTCGATTGCTTCAACAAGCAATTCCCGGAGCGGATGTTTGACGTCGGCATCGCCGAGCAACATGCGGTCACATTGGCCGGAGGACAGGCGACACAAGGCTTGAAGCCGGTCGTCTCGATTTATTCGACGTTCTTCCAACGCGCCTATGATCAGCTCGTGCACGACATTTGCCGTCAAAACTTGAACGTCGTCTTCACAATCGATCGTTCTGGTCTCGTCGGAGCGGACGGGGAGACGCACCAAGGCGTGTTCGATATCGCCTTTATGCGCCACGTGCCGAACATTCGCATCTTGATGGCGAAAGACGAAGAGGAATTGCAACATCTCGTCTATTCGGCGCTGAAGTATGATGACGGTCCAATCGCCGTCCGTTTCCCGCGCGGCGAAGGAATCGGGACACCGATGAGCGAAACGCTCCGCGAATTGCCGCTCGACGTCTGGGAGACGGTCGCGGACGGAACGGATGTCGCCATCTTGACGTTCGGTCCACAAGTGCAAGACGCGCTTGAAGTGCGTGCACTGCTTGAAGGACAAGTGAGCGTCCGTGTCATCAACGCTCGGACGATCAAACCGCTCGACGACGTCATGCTCTCCGCTTTATACGCGGAAGGCATCCCGCTCGTCACGTTAGAGGAAGCGGCGCTCGCCGGAGGTTTCGGCAGCAGTGTGCTCGAACATGCGAGCGATGCCGGGCAGTTCCCGCGTGTGCTCCGACTTGGCATTCCGGACCGCTATATCGAACACGGCGGCGTCAATCAATTGCTCGAAGAAATCGGGCTCCGTCCGACGCAAATCGCTGACTCGGTTCAGCAGTTCGTTCAAGTGACAAATCGACAGAATGTGTGAGGAACTATGGAAAAACGAAAGAAAACTAGATTAGATGTACTCCTCGTCGACCGCGGGTTAGCGGAGACGAGAGAGAAAGCGAAACGGGCCGTCATGGCCGGTCTCGTCTATAGTGGGACCGAACGGCTTGATAAGGCGGGGGACAAAGTGTTTGACGACATCCCGCTCGAAGTGAAAGGCCAAGTGTTGCCATACGTCGGACGTGGGGGACTGAAGCTTGAAAAAGCGCTCCAAGTCTTCCCGTTCGATGTGGCTGGTAACATCGGCATCGATATCGGTTCATCGACAGGCGGGTTTACTGATTGCGCGCTCCAAAACGGCGCTGCGCAGATGTATGCCGTCGACGTCGGTTATAACCAATTGGCGTGGAAACTGCGGAGCGATGACCGTGTCGTCGTCATGGAGCGGATGAACTTCCGCCATGCGACCGCGGACCAGTTTCCGGTGGCGCCGGACTTTGCGACGATTGACGTCTCATTTATCTCGCTTCGGCTCATGATTCCGCCGTTGAAGACGATTTTGAAGCCTAACGGCATCGTCATGGCGCTCGTCAAACCGCAATTTGAGGCCGGGAAGGCCGATGTCGGCAAGAAAGGCATCGTCCGGGACCGTGCCATCCATGAACGGGTCGTCGACGACATGGTCCGTTACTTCGCCTCGGAAGGGTTCGAAGTTGCGGGACTCGACTTCTCGCCGATCACCGGTGGGGATGGGAATATCGAATTCTTATTGTTCGCCCGTTTCACCGGTGTCGGCAGTGTCGACCCAGCCATCGACGTGGACGCGGTCATCGACGCCGCCCACGCGCAATTGAAGAAGAACGCTTGAACTGCAGACGTCCTGTCTGCAGTTTTTTTGTGTCCGCTCGCCGATCCAGGGAATTCATCCCGCGAAAGCTAGACCTTTTTTCGACAATACTTTAGAATGATACTGAGTATGTGAAACATAAAATGAGGTGTCAGCGAGTATGAACAAAGGACAGCGCTTGATTAAAATTCGAGAAATCGTGACCAATCGTGAAATCGAGACACAAGACGAGCTCGTCGATGAGCTCCACCGCTCCGGCTATCCGGTGACGCAAGCGACAGTTTCACGGGATATCAAAGAACTTCATCTCGTGAAAGTGCCGCTCAACGACGGTCGCTATAAGTATAGTCTCCCGGCCGATCAACGCTTCAATCCGTACGGCAAGATGAAGCGGATCCTCGGTGACAGCTTCGTCTCGGTCGACTCGGCTCAAAACTTGGTCGTCATGAAAGTGTTGCCGGGCAATGCGGATGCGATTGGTGTCTTGATCGATCATTTGTCATGGGACGAGCTGATCGGAACGGTATGTGGAGACGACACGATTTTGATGATCGCCCGTGACGAAGACCAGGCGAAACGAATCATCGAACGACTACTCGGAATGTTATGAGGTGAATTATCGTATGTTAGCAGAACTATCGATCAAACAATTTGCGATCATCGATGAACTGAATATCACGTTCAAACGTGGGATGACCGTATTGACAGGGGAGACCGGGGCCGGGAAGTCAATCTTGCTCGACGCCATCGGTTTGCTCGTCGGGGGACGCGGCTCGAGCGAGTTCGTCCGTTACGGTCAAGACAAGGCGGAGATCGAAGGGCTGTTCATCGTCGAACCGGACCACCCGATCCTCGAGGCGGCGACCCAATACGGGATCGAGATCGAAGAAGGGACCGTCATTTTACGCCGCGACTTACATAGCAGCGGAAAGAGCGTCTGCCGTGTCAACGGCAAGATGATGCCGTTGTCGACGCTACGCGAACTCGGCCGACTGCTCGTCGATATCCATGGCCAGCACGAGCATCAGCACTTGATGGATGCCGAGTACCATCTCGGTATTTTGGACAGCTTTGCCGAAGCCGAGCTCGCCCCGCTCCTCGAGCGATATCGCGAGGCTTACGTCGATTGGAAAAACGTCGCCGATGAGTTGAAACGGTTGAGTCAAAGTGAACAAGAGTTGGCCCAACGCATGGACTTGCTCGCGTTCCAGACGAATGAGATCGAGGCGGCCGAGCTGAAAGTCGGTGAAGAACAGGCGCTCACGGAGGAACGGAACGAGCTCGCCAACTTCGAGCGGATTCATCAGCACGTCCGGTTATCGTATGAGGCGGTCGCGGATGAGGCGAAAGGGCTCGACCAGATCGGCATCGCCATGCGCGAGATGGAGGAAGCCTCCGCGTTGTCGACATCGCTCGCGCCGATGGCCGAGACGATCTCGAACGCTTACTTCTTGCTCGAAGACGCGAAATTTCAGTTGCGTGACCAGCTCGACTCGCTCGAATTCGACCCGATCCGGCTCGATGAGATCGAGACGCGGCTCGCTTTGTTCCAACAGCTAAAGCGGAAATACGGGGCCACGATCGACGAGGTCATCACGTACGGGGAAAAAATTGCCGATGAGTTAAAATCGATGACGAATCGGGAAGAACACTTGCAAGAACTATCGGACCGGCTCGCCCAGCTCGAACAAAAAGTACGTACGTCCGGGCTGGCGCTATCGGCGGCCCGTAAACAAGCAGCTACCGAGCTCGAGAAGGCGATTCAGCGTGAATTGAAAGAATTGTATATGGAGAAGACCCAGTTCGAAGTTCGGTTCAAAGAAGGGCCGTTCAAGGCGGACGGGCTCGATCAAGTCGAATTTTATATGATGACGAACGTCGGGGAGCCTTTCAAGCCGCTCGCCAAAGTGGCCTCCGGCGGAGAATTGTCCCGCGTCATGCTCGCCTTGAAGTCGATTTTCTCGCGAACGGTCGGCGTCGCGTCGATCATTTTCGATGAAGTGGACACGGGTGTCTCAGGTCGGGTCGCCCAAGCGATGGGTGAGAAGATCTTCCGTCTGTCGGTCGGCTCACAAGTGCTCTGTATCACCCATTTGGCTCAAGTGGCCGCCATGGCGGATCAGCACTTGTACATCACGAAGACGGAGACGGATGATCGCACGAAGACGAACGTCTCCACGCTCGGTCATGCCGAACGAGTCGATGAGCTCGGGCGCATGATCGCCGGGGCGCAGATGACGGATTTGACGAAACAACATGTGGAGGAACTGCTCACTATGTCTCTCCAATTAAAACGGAAGTTTATCGAAGGGGTGTCTTAATTGATCACATTATGCATCGCGGACGACAATCGAGAAATCGTCGACTTGTTGACCCGCCAACTCGAGTCCGAGGACGACTTAAAAGTCGTCGGGACCGCCTACGACGGCGAGGCATGCTTAGACGTCGTCAAGACACACCAGCCGGACGTGCTGCTGCTCGACATCATCATGCCGCACCTGGACGGCATCGGCGTCCTCGAACGGTTACAGACGGAATTGGCTCACGCCAAACCGGAAGTGATCATGCTCAGTGCGTTCGGGAAAGATGAAGTGACGAAACAGGCCGTTCAACTCGGCGCTTCTTACTTTTTGGTCAAGCCGTTCAACATTCAACAATTGATCACGAAAATCCGCGAACTCGCCGCTGGTTCGAGCCGAGAATTCGAGGCGATGTCGCCGGAAGAACTCGATATCTCGCTGTTGTTGCAACAACTCGGGATTTCACCGCGCATCAAAGGGTTCAAATATATTCGTCAAGCCGTCGTCTACGTCCGGGAGCGTCAAGAGCTGCTCGGATTGATCACGAAGGAACTGTATCCGATGATCGCGAAAGAGCATGAGACGACGTCGTCCCGTGTCGAGCGAGCGATGCGCCATGCCATCAAGACGGCATGGGAGAACGGGATGCGCGACCATGAGATGTTCGATGGCCGGCCTGAGCGCGAGCGCAGTCCGAAAAACTCTGAATTCATTTCATATTTCGTCACGTATCAATCGTTTAAACAGCAATGACCGATCAGGGGGTTCTCCTCCTGATTTTCTTTAATATTGCGAAAGAAAGCGCTTGCAAAATTGACGGAACTTGTTATAATAAAGGTGTACCAAGTTACTTGGACGAGCGTCAGATGAACGCTTTCTAACGTGTTCCGGAACAGGTTAGAGCAAGAAATCATCTCGGACCGCTATCCGTCAATAGCTCAGAGGTGGGAACGACATCTCAAATCGTCATCGTCCCGACGAGAGGTCGCGACGTACGCTCATTCGCGAGGCGATTCCGGCATCGGTTCGAAGCTAGGGACCGTGTTCGGGGAAAACGAATCGTTCAGTTGACCAAAAGGAGTGTTGTCAACCGTTGAACAGTTTATGGCAAGCGTTCGACTTCACGATGGATGGTTCGACATGACCCGATGACTATTTGTTAGTAACTCGAATGGGTACGTTTCCGTTCACGCAAGACGGCAGTTACTAATTTCTTTCAAACTTCTTCATTAAGAAGACCATTGGACCTCATGTCACAAGATTGTAGCAAGTAGGAGAGGAGATCATCCGTAGTGATCACAATTCAATACGAATAAAAAGGTTCCGCACTTGAAATGAAGTCAAGTTAGGGAACCTTTTTTTGTGTTCAAGAATCTATTCGCGGGACTTTGCCTGTTTTCTTGTCACGATTGAAGATATAACCTGCCACAAAACCGATCCCGCCCATCGCGATCAACAGCCCGAACGTTCCTTGGAGCATGGAGGCGGCTGCCACCGACTCGATCCAAGAGAATGGGACGCTCGTCTTGAGGAAGAAACTGTCGCGAAGCAACTTGATGCCATAGACACCAAGTAGGCCAGGGATGATCAAGATCAGCAGTGCGATGATGCGCATAGGATCTCCTCCTTAACACTCATTATTTTAACAGAAAATACATAGCTCGACACGGCCTTTTTTGCGAGGTTGCGAAATCAGTTCAGGTTCAGTAGCATGGATGCAGAACGGTAAAATGGGGGATATTAGAATGAATAAACGATTGATGATTGTCGGTGCGGGGAAAGGCGGGACCGAGGTGTTGAAGATGTTGCTCGACTCGCCGCTCGTCACCGTCGTCGCCGTCATCGACCCGGAAGCGATGGCCGAAGGCGTGCAGCTCGCGCGCAACCACGGGATTATGACGGCGGGGGATTGGCGGGTATGTGCTGCAACACGTCTCGATTTCGTGATCGAGACGACCGGACGCTCTGAGACGTTTGATGAGTTGAAAGAACATTTTGCGGACGCGGTCGTCTTGCCCGGGGAGTTCATCCGTATCGTCGTCGAACGGCTGAAGCAAAACCAACAGATGCTCGAGGCGATCATCGACTGTACGAGCGAGGCGATCTCGGTCGCCGACCACAACGGGAATACGATTTTAATCAACCCGTCCTATACGCGACTGACGGGATTCAAGAAAGAAGACGTCGTCGATAAGCCGGCGACGGCCGATATCGGCATGCAGGAGAGCGTTCACTTGAAAGTGCTCTCGACAGGCCAAGGTGTCCGTGACATCCGGATGCAAATCGGCGCGACGCGGCGTGACATTCTCGTCAACGCCGAGCCGATTATCGTCGAAGGGAAACTGCGCGGCTCGGTCGGCGTCATTCGCGACGTCTCCCAAATTCGGGCGCTCCGGGACGAGTTGCAAGAAGCAAAGACGCGTATCCGCAACCTCGAGGCGAAATATCAGTTCGCCGACATCATCGCGTCGAGCGACGCGATGCGCTTCGTCATCGAACAGGCCCGTCTCGCCGCTGTCACGCCGGTCACCGTCCTCATTCGCGGGGAGTCGGGGACGGGCAAGGAACTGTTCGCCCACGCCATCCACGGTGAGTCCCCGCGGAAATATAAGAAATTCGTCCGCGTCAATTGCGCGGCCATCTCCCCGACGCTCCTCGAGAGTGAGTTGTTCGGTTATGAGGACGGTGCCTTCAGTGGGGCGAAACGTGGTGGGAAGGTCGGCTATTTCGAAGAGGCCGATGGCGGCTCACTCTTCTTAGACGAAATTGGCGAACTGCCGGTCGACGTCCAAGTCAAGTTGCTCCGCGTCCTGCAGGAGCATGAGATCGTCCGGGTCGGGGGCACGAATGCGATTCCGGTCGACGTCCGCATCATCGCGGCGACGAATGCCGACCTCGAACAAAAAGTGGTCGATGGGACGTTTCGTGAAGACTTGTACTATCGGATCAATCGGATGCCGATTCATATCCCGCCGCTCCGGGACCGGCTTGAAGAAGTCGAGCCGCTCTGTGAGCGCATCGTCCGTAAATTGAATCAAGAGTACGGCCGCAGTGTGCGCGGTGTGAACCGTGAGGCGACCGAACTGCTGAAGAGTCAATACTGGAAAGGCAACGTCCGTGAACTCGAGAACGTGCTCGGCCGGGCGATGATCTATATGGCGAGCAGCGAACAGTGGATCGCCCCGCACCATCTTCAACTCTCGGCCCGTGTCCCGTCGACACGACCGACCGACGCGCTTTCCTTGCAAGACGCCGTCGCACGTTACGAACGAGATTTGATTGAACGGGCGATCGAGGAAGCGGACGGCAACAAGTCGGAAGCGGCTCGTCGATTACACATCTCGATCCGAACGCTGTATAATAAACTTGAACGTCTGCAATAAATTACCTGCACTTTTTTTCATACCATGCAATAATGTGCGTAATGCGCAACTGATTAAAGCGCTTTCAAAAATGGAAACAATCTTGCATGATAGTAAGTGAAGACAGGCAAGGGGGGACACGCATGAATTTTGAACGGATGCTCGAACAAGCGAAACAACTGAACGGGCGCACCGTCTCGATCGCCGGGGCGGCCGACGTAGAAGTCATCCGCGCCGTCAAGCTCGCGACCGATCACGGATTGTCTCGGTTCAAACTGATCGGGGAGGCCCGAGAGATTAAACGATTGTGTGATGATCACGGCATCGACGAGGACGCGGTCGACATCATCCACGTCAAAGGCGACAAAGAGATTGCCAAACGGGCCACACTCGCCGTCAAAACGGGGGAAGCCGATGTGCTCATGAAAGGAATGGTCGCGACGTCGACGTTCATGAAAGCCGTGCTCAGCCGGGAGACGGGGCTGAGGACGAACCGGACGCTCAGCCATATCGCCCTGTTCCAAATCCCGAATCGGGACCGGCTGATCGGGGTGACCGACGCGGCGATCCATATCGCGCCGACACTCGATGAAAAAGTCGACATCATTCATAACGCCGTGGCGGCGATGCATGACATCGGTTACGCGTCGCCGAAAGTGGCCGCCATCGCGGCGGTCGAAGTCGTCAATCCGCAGATGACGGCGACACTGGACGCCGCACTGCTCAGTCAGATGAACCGGCGCGGACAAATCAAAGGTTGTATCGTCGACGGGCCGCTCGCGCTCGATAACGCCGTCGACATGGTCGCGGCCAAACAGAAAGGCATCGCCAGCGACGTCGCCGGACAAGCCGACCTATTGCTCGTCCCATACATAGAGGTCGGCAACGTCCTTTATAAGTCGATGATGTACTTTGCCGGAGCAAGTGTGGCGGCCATCGTCGTCGGCGCGGCCGCCCCGGTCGTCTTGACGAGTCGGGCCGATACGGCCGAGGCCAAGCTGTACTCACTCGCGTTCGCATTACTGCACGCCAAAAAATAAACTACGCATATGGAGGAATCATCAATGATGGAAACTAACATGGAACCACGCTTTCGTATTTTCGACGTCTTACAGGCTGAAGACTATGAGCAGATCGTCTTCTGTCAAGATCAGGCGTCGGGATTGAAGGCGATTATCGCGATTCATGATACGACGCTCGGACCGGCTCTCGGGGGGCTGCGGATGTGGAACTACGCTTCAGAAGAAGAGGCGCTCACGGACGTTCTCCGTCTCGCCAAAGGGATGACGTATAAGAACGCGGCAGCGGGACTTAACCTTGGTGGCGGCAAGGCCGTCATCATCGGCAATGCGAAGACGGACAAGTCCGAGGCGCTGTTCCGGGCGTTCGGCCGTTACGTCCAATCGCTCAGCGGCCGTTATATCACGGCCGAGGACGTCAATACGACGGTCGCCGATATGGACTTCATCCACATGGAGACTGATTACGTGACCGGTGTCAGCCCGGCGTTCGGATCGAGCGGCAACCCGTCACCGGTGACGGCGTATGGCGTATACCGCGGCATGAAGGCGGCAGCCAAATGGAAATTCAGCTCGGACTCACTTGCTGGCAAGACGGTCGCCGTCCAAGGGGTCGGGAACGTCGCCTATAACTTGTGCCGCCACTTGCACGAGGAAGGGGCACACTTGGTCGTCACCGACATCAACGAAGAGGCGCTCAAACGGGCCGAGACGGACTTCGGCGCGACGGTCGTCAAGCCGGACGAGATTTATGCGGTCGATTGTGACATCTTCGCCCCGTGTGCGCTCGGTGCGGTCATCAATGACAAGACGATTCCGATGCTCAAAGCCCAAATCGTCGCCGGAGCGGCCAACAACCAGCTCGCTGAGGATCGTCACGGGGACGTGCTCGAGGAGCGCGGTATCCTTTACGCCCCAGACTTCGTCATCAACGCGGGCGGTGTCATCAACGTGGCCGACGAGCTCGAAGGCTATAACCGCGAGCGGGCGATGAAGAAAGTCGAGCTCATTTACGACAACATGCAGCGCGTCTTCGAGATTGCCGAACGGGACGGTGTACCGACCCACGTCGCGGCCGAGAAGATGGCTGAAGAGCGCATTCAGATGATGGCACGTTCACGCAGCCAGTTCTTGAAAGTCGAAAAGAGTCTGTTAGGTGGTCGCTAAAATGACAAGACAGCTCATTCTTGCCATCAACCCTGGTTCGACTTCGACGAAGGTCGGCTTGTTTGACGGAGCGGTCGAGATCATGTCTCGGACCGTCCGTCATGGGGCCGACGTCACAGGATTGTCAATTCCGGAGCAACTTTCGCATCGGGAACGGGAAGTACGGGCCTTGTTGGCCGAGACGGGCATCGCGGGCGAGGACTTGTCCGCGATCGTCGGTCGCGGTGGCTTGCTTGCCCCGATGACGTCGGGGACGTACGCCGTCAATCCGCTCATGCGGGAAGACTTGGCGAGCGGACGTTTCGGCATGCACGCCTCGAACTTGGGCGGTTTGCTCGCCCACAAGCTCGGCGAGTTATTTCAAGTACCGAATTTTATCGTTGATCCAGTAGTCGTCGACGAGCTCGGACCGCTCGCGCGACCAACGGGAATGCCTGAAATCAACCGACGCAGCATCTTCCACGCCTTGAACCAAAAGGCGGTCGCGAAGCGTTTTGCCGCCGAAAATGGAAGCGATTACAAAGAGCTCAACCTGATCATCGCTCACCTCGGAGGCGGCATCACGGTCGGCGCCCATGTCAAAGGGACGGTCATTGATGTGAACAACGGACTCGATGGCGACGGACCGCTCGCGCCGGAACGAGCCGGTTCAATTCCTGTTGGACAGGTAGTAGAACTATGTTATAGTACCAGGTATAAACATTCGGAAATGAAACAAAAAATCGTCGGACGCGGAGGTCTGTTTGCCCACCTCGGGACGTTCGACGCGATCGAGATCGAACAGCGGATGGCAGACGGTGATAAGCAAGCCGCACTCCTTTACGAGACGATGGCGTACCGGGTCGCTCAAGAGATCGCCAAACATGGCGCCACCTTATTTGGTGACGTCGACGCGATTCTATTGACGGGCGGCATCGCCTATTCGACTTGGCTGACCGAGCAAATTAGTGCGCGCGTCGGCTATTTGGCGCCGGTCCACATCTATCCTGGTGAAGATGAGTTGAAGGCACTCGCCGAAGGCGCACTCCGGGCCATCCGACAAGAAGAAGCAGTTCGAGAATATGAGGGGGATACACATGGCACGAGAATTTGAGATCGTCGTCATCGGCGGCGGTCCTGGCGGATATGTCGCGGCCATCAAGGCGGCCCAAGCCGGTAAAACTGTCGCAATCGTGGAGGCCGAGAAACTCGGCGGGACATGTCTACATAAAGGATGCATCCCGACGAAGGCGTTGTTGAAAGCGGCCCACGTCTATCAGACGGCGAAACATGGGAGCGCCTACGGCGTCGAGACGGGAACGGTCACGTTCAACATGGAACGCGCCCAGTCGTTCAAACGCGATTTGGTCGCAGGGCTTGAGAAAGGCATCGAGCACTTGATGAAACAAGGCAAGATTGAGGTATTCCGCGGCAAGGCCTCGATTTTAGGGCCGAGCATCTTCTCGCCGCAGCCGGGAACGGTCGCGGTCGAGGACAGCTCGGGCGAGTCTGAGCTCATCTTGCCGAACCAGCTCATCATCGCGACGGGGTCGATTCCGCGCGAACTGCCTGGTCTGCCGTTTGACCATACACGGATTTTAAACTCGGACGACCTGCTCCAATTCGAACGGTTGCCGGCATCGATCGCCATCGTTGGCGGTGGGGTCATCGGTGTCGAATGGGCCTCGATGCTCATCGACCTCGACGTTGACGTCACCTTGATCGAAGTCGGAGAGCGACTGTTGCCGCTCGAAGACAA
This sequence comes from Exiguobacterium sp. s7, assembly GCF_018618195.1. NCBI lineage: Bacteria > Bacillati > Bacillota > Bacilli > Caryophanales > Exiguobacterium > Exiguobacterium sp. s7. The sequence continues at coordinate 330,133 of NZ_JACSLO010000002.1, forward strand.
GGCGGTGTCACGGGAAGTCGAACGGCTGCTCAAAAAGCGCGGCGTCAAAGTGAAAAAGAACGTCACGGTCGACCCCGAGCGGACTGAAGTAACCCCGGACGCCGTCGCACTCGCGGTCGGCGAAGAGACGCTCTCGGTCGAGTGTGTGCTCGTCTCGGTCGGACGGGTCGCCAATACGGAACATCTCGGGTTACAGAACACATCGATTGTCGTCGAGAACGGTGTCATCCAAGTCGATGAGCAGTATCGGACGAAAGAACGTCACATCTTCGCCATCGGGGACTGCATCGGCAAGCTCCAGCTCGCCCATGTCGCCTCAGCGGAAGGTGTCAAGGCGGTCGAGACGATTCTCGGTCACGAGCCGACTCCGCTCGATTATGCGTTGATCCCGCGTTGCGTGTACGGGGTGCCGGAAGTCGCATCGGTCGGCATGACCGAGGAAGCGGCCAAAGCGGCCGGTCATGATGTGAAGACGGGCACGTATCGCTTCAACGGTCTCGGCAAGGCCCGCATCGAAGGACAGGCGGACGGATTCGTCAAGCTCGTGTCCGACAAGTCGACCGACGACCTGCTCGGTGTGCATATCGTCGGGCCAAAAGCGACAGAACTGATCACAGAAGGCGGACTCGCTCTCGTCTTGAACGCCACGGCATGGGAAATGGGCCAACTCGTCCATCCTCACCCGGCGCTGAGCGAAGCGTTCCAAGAAGCGGCACTGGCCGTTGACGGATTACCGATTCACGCCTAAGGAGGAAACAGAATGGAACAGATGACTGTGAATTCATATGAGGAACTAGGATTGACAAAACAAGACCTCGGTGCGATGTACGAGACGATGGTCCGCGCCCGTAAAATCGATGAGCGCATGTGGAAATTGAACCGTGCCGGAAAAATCCCGTTCGTCGTCTCGTGTCAAGGACAAGAGGCGGCCCAAGTCGGGGCAGCGTTCGCGCTTGAGAAAGGGACGGACTATATTCTCCCGTATTACCGCGATGTCGCCGTTGTCCTCCACTTCGGACAGACGGCTCGCGACTTGATGTTGTCGGCGTTCGCCAAGGCGGAAGACCCGAACTCGGGCGGTCGTCAGATGCCAGGGCATTTCGGTTCAAAACAGCACCGCATCGTGACGGGTTCGTCTCCGGTGACGACGCAAGTACCGCATGCGGTCGGTGTGGCGCTCGCCGCCAAACTGAAAAAAGAAGAACTCGTCACGTTTGTCTCGTTCGGAGAAGGCTCATCGAACCAAGGTGACTTCCACGAAGGTGCAAACTTCGCCGGTGTCCACAAGCTGCCGGTCATCTTGTTCTGTGAGAACAACAAATACGCCATCTCGGTACCGCTCTCGAAGCAACTCGCTTGTGAGCGCGTATCGGACCGCGCCAAAGGTTACGGGATGCCGGGCGTCACGGTCGATGGGACAGATCCGATTGCCGTCTATGTCGCCGTGAAAGAAGCACGCGCCCGCGCTCTTCGCGGCGAAGGCCCGACGCTCATCGAAGCCGAAGTCGAACGTCTCGTACCGCACTCGTCAGATGACGATGACAAAGCGTACCGCTCGGTCGAAGAGTTGGCTGACCTTAAAAATCGCGACGGGAATCAATTGTTCCGGAAGCGTTTGATTGAGGATGGCGTCATGACCGAGGAAGAACTCGCAGAGATCGAGGCAAACGTCGATCGTGAAGTCAATGAGGCGACTGCGTACGCCGACAAGGCACCATATGCGTCTCCAGAATCGACGATGGACCATGTGTACGAGGAGGAAATGTGATGAAAACGTTTATTGAAGCGATCAATGAAGCGATCCATGAAGAGATGGAACGCGATGAGAACGTCTTCGTGCTCGGGGAAGATGTCGGTGTCCGAGGCGGTGTGTTCCGTGCGACCCAAGGCTTGATTGAGAAGTACGGCGAGGACCGCGTCATCGATGCGCCGCTCGCCGAGAGCGCGATCGCAGGTGTCGGAATCGGGGCGGCCATGTATGGCATGCGTCCGATCGCCGAAATGCAATTCGCCGACTTCATCATGCCGGCGGTCAACCAAATCGTCTCGGAAGCGGCGAAAATCCGCTATCGTTCAAATAACGATTGGACGTGCCCGATGGTCATCCGTGCACCGTTCGGCGGTGGAATCCATGGTGCGCTCTATCACTCTCAATCGGTCGAGGCGATGTTCAACTCGACGCCTGGACTCAAGGTCGTCATCCCGTCCGATCCGGTCGATGCGAAAGGATTGCTCAAGGCAGCCATTCGTTCGAACGACCCGGTCCTCTTCTTTGAGCACAAACGGGCATATCGTCTATTGAAGTCGGAACTCCCGACCGAAGAGTACACGGTCGAGATCGGCAAGGCCGCCGTCAAGCGGGAAGGTGACGATATCACGATCATCACGTACGGTCTGTGCGTCCACATGGCCCAGGAAGCGGCGAAGACGCTTGAAGCCGAAGGGGTCAGCACGCACATCCTCGATTTGCGCACAATTTATCCGCTCGACCAAGACGCCATCGTTGAAGCCGTCAAGAAAACCGGGAAAGTGCTCCTCGTCACCGAGGACAATAAAGAAGGCAGCATCATCGGGGAAGTCGCGGCCATCATCGCTGAGAAAGCACTATTTGAACTCGATGCGCCGATTGAACGTCTGGCGGGACCGGACGTTCCGTCGATGCCGTACGCACCACCGATGGAGAAGTTCTTCATCGTCTCCCCTGAAAAAATCGCGGAGCGGGCACGTCAGCTCGCCGCCTTTTAAGGAGGGATCATATGGAACAGACAATTAAAATGCCACAGCTCGGGGAAAGTGTCACCGAGGGGACGATCACGACGTTTCTCGTCAAACCAGGTGACCGCGTCGAGGAGTATGAGCCGCTCGCCGAGGTCATGACCGATAAAGTGACGGCTGAGATCCCGGCGACGAGTGCCGGCGTCGTGAAAGAAATGTTAATCAGTGAAGGGGACACGGTCGCCGTCGGCACGCCAGTCCTCATCATGGAAGTCGAAGGTGCCGAGTCTACACCGGCAAAAGCAGAACCGAAAGCAGAACCGGCACAAGTCGAATCGGCCCCGGTCGAGACGAAGCAAGCGGTCACTGCCGCGTCGGCCGCCCCGCGAAAACAGAATAATGGACGTTTCTCGCCGGCGGTCATCCGACTCGCCAATGAGAATGCGATCGACTTGAACGAGCTCGACGGCAGCGGCCTCGGTGGTCGCATCACGCGCAAAGATGTCCTCCGCTACTTGTCAGAAGGTCGTCCGGTCAAACCGGAAGCGGCGACGCAGACGCCAGTCCAAGAGACGATGACCCAAGTGAAGCTCGAAGTGCCTGAAACAGTTGCTGCCCCGGCTGTAACGCCAGCTGCTACGACTTCTGCTGACGTCTCAACGGACCGCGTCGAATTGATTCCGACAGCCGGTGTCCGTCAAGCGATCGCCAACAACATGGTCCGCTCGAAACATGAGGCCCCGCATGCGTGGCTCATGATCGAGGTCGATGTGACGAACCTCGTCTCAGCCCGGGCCAAGTTGAAAGACGAGTTCTTCAAGCGCGAAGGTGTCAAACTGACATTCATGCCGTTCTTCATGAAGGCGGCGATCGAGGCGTTGAAAAAACATCCGATGATGAACTCGGAATGGGCGGGCGATCACATCAAAGTCCATCAAGATATCCATCTGTCGGTCGCCGTCGCAGCGAACGACGCCCTCTACGTCCCGGTCATCAAACATGCGGACGAGAAGAACATCAAAGGGCTCGCCGTCGCCCTTCAAGACGTGGCGGCCCGTGCCCGCGGCAACCGTTTGAAAGCGGACGAGATGCGCGGCGGCACGTTCACGATCAACAACACGGGTGCGTTCGGTTCGATTCAATCGGCACCGATCTTGAACTATCCGCAAGCGGCCATCCTGTCGGTCGAGTCGATCGTGAAACGTCCGGTTTGGGTGAATGGGATGTTCGCGGCGCGTGACATGGTCAACTTGTGTATGTCGGTCGACCACCGCGTCCTCGACGGTCTCGTCGCCGGTCAATTCTTGCAGGCGATCAAGCAGTCGCTCGAATCAATCGATCCAGACACGTATACGCTCTATTGATTCACGTCCTGCCTTCAGTCGAAGGCAGGACTTTTTATATGAAAAATAAAAAAAGCCACGGGAATTGTCCGTGGCAACATGGTTCAGATGGAACGTTCAATCAATGCCTCGAGATCGCGGCGAATCCGTTCGGGCGAGGCGAGCTCGGTGTTCGTATAGCTGAGTCGGTGCGTCGACTCGTCGGTCCCCGTCAAGTCGGCGAACAGGCTGCCTAGATTATGGACGCTCTTGTCGACTTGAATCAATAAGTCTAGAGACGACTCCGTTTGAAGCATGACGACTTCAAGCTCATCGAGTTTGCGTCCATAGCTCGTCCCGTTCGGCGAGTATTCGAGCTCTTGGGCGATCGGGAGACGGCCCGAACGATGGCGGGCCGGGAGCATCTCCGTATCAGCTTTTTTCAAGCGGAAACCGATGTCATCGAGCACGTCGAGGACGACCTGTTGAGCGTGGTTCGGTTTGACGAGAATCGAGTCCTCGTCTTTCGGGTCGACGGCCTGGGCGATATCGAGACCGGTCTCAATCCACGATTTCGATTGGCTGACCGAAATCGGCGTGTTGAACGGCACGTCGATCGTGAACGGGATTTCCTTCACTTCTTCGGGACCAATCATGAACGGCGCCTCGTTCAACAAGATCTTCTCAATCGTGAACGTCGAGTACGTCGTCTTGTCATTCACCTCATGTTTATAGAGCGTGTTGAAGAAGATGTAAATCCGGTCGACCGATTGCTCGGTACTGCCGCCCTTGATATGGACGACACCATCGAGCGTCCCGCCTGGCACACAGGCGTTCTCCGCGAGCCGTGTATCGACCGTCGCGGCGCCGATTCCAATCGATGATAATAACTTTTTGAACATACAATAATCCTCCTTTGACGTTTGCACGTGTTCGTGTAATAGTATGTACGAATACACGTGACTAAAAGTTTCGAAACTATTGAAAAAAGGATGAACGCAGTGGAATATACAGAGTTAAAACAGCGACTCGCTGATGTGATTCGCCAGAACGAGCTCGTGACGGCGACAGTCAGCCAACCACGTCAAAAGTCGAACGATTTGCGCCGGGTCAAATTGAAGCCGGTCCTGTTGAAAGGCGAGTACCATATACAGTTCGAATACCAATTTGAACGGGTGATGAAACATAAAAATCTCACACCGGACGAGGCGGTCATCGAGCTCGATGAATTGCTCGAGACGTTCCGCCAAGGTCAGTTCCAGTTGACGGCGTCCGAGGTCCACTTTCAACTGTCTAAAAAGTTCAAAGTGACGTTCAAAGAACGTGAGACGGCCGTCAAACAAGTGAAGCTGAGCCATAACCGCGAGAAGCAGTATTTGTTACCGCTCGATGAACCGGTACCGTTCCTCATCCGCCTCGGCGTCCAGTCCGAGGACGGAAAAGTGAAGCGTCAAAAATACGACAAGTTCAAACAAATCAACCGCTTCCTCGAGTTTATCGAAGACTCAATCAAACATTTACCGACCGACCGGACCGTCCGGATTCTCGATTTCGGCTCAGGGAAGTCATATTTGACGTTCGCCCTCTATCACTTCTTGCATGAAATGAAAGGCTATGACGTCCATATCACAGGGCTCGATTTGAAGAAAGAAGTCATCGAAGAATGTGCCGGGATTGCCCGTGACCTCGGCTATGAGCGCCTCGAGTTTCTCGTCGGGGACATCAACGAGTTCGAAGGCGAGACGGCGGTCGATATGGTCGTCACGCTTCATGCCTGTGACGTCGCGACGGACATGGCGCTCGCCCGGGCCGTTCGCTGGGGAGCTAAAGTCATCTTGAGCGTCCCTTGTTGTCAAAAAGAATTGAATCGTCAACTCGAGGCGCCGAGCCTCGACGTCATGTTGCAGCATGGGCTCATCAAAGAACGGTTCGCGGCGCTCGCCACCGATTCGATTCGGGCCGAATTACTTGGACTCGTCGGCTATGAGGCGCAACTGCTCGAGTTCATCGACATGGAGCACACGCCGAAGAACATCCTCATCCGGGCCTATTTGACGAACCGGGAAGCGACCGCTGAAGCGCGGGCCCGCTATGTGGCCTTCAAGACGCTGTTGAACGCGACACCGTTCCTCGAAGGACAATTGAGCGATAGACTTGTCCTAACCGATCCACTAGACGTAAAATAAGAAAGAACAGACGTAAGTCGAAAGGGGAAACAATATGGATTTTCAATTATACTTTCAAGATGTAGTCGAACAAGCTCGCAATGAGGTACGCGCTGCAGGGTACACAGAACTCACGACACCGGAAGAAGTCGACGCGGCGTTAACAAAAGAAGGCAAAACGCTCGTGCTCGTCAACTCGGTATGTGGCTGTGCTGGTGGCATCGCTCGTCCGGCAGCAGCGTACGTGAACAAGATGGAAGGCGTCAAACCGGACCAGTTCGTGACTGTGTTCGCGGGTCAAGACCGTGAAGCGACGGACCGGGCCCGTGAATACTTCGAAGGTTACGCCCCGTCGTCACCATCGATCGCGCTGTTAGAAGACGGCAATATCGTCACGATGGTCGAACGGAGCACGATCGAGTCATCGACGGCCGAAGAGCTCGTCGAGCAGTTACAGACGTTGTTCGATATTTACTACGCCTAAGAAGTGAGCGCAGAGGCATTGCCTTTGCGCTTTTCCTTAAGAAGGGATCGATGAGATGGAACCAGTCGTCAAAATCATGAGCGAGGCCGAATATACGATTGCTTTGTCGCGCGGCGAGATCAACGAGCCGACCCTCCAGACGGAAGGTTATATTCGTTGTTGCACCCCGCAACAGATCGGCAAATTCGTGCGTCGACATTATCATGGGGAGCGAGTCGTGCTCGTCTCGTTCCATGTCGGACGTCTCGGCAGCCTGCTCCACTACGAGTTTGACGAGGACGGGGAACGCTATCCCCACGTGTATAGCGCCATCCCGATCGCGTCGGTCAAACGGGTGCAGCCCTACGGCTCTCGCGACAACGGTACGGTCACTTATTTTGCTTACGAGCGAATGTGACCGTATTTTTTTTATATTTTATGCATGAATATACTTTACAAGTAATAATTATGTGTATATAGTGGTTGAAGAACAAGTCGGACATATGATGAGTTGAAGAACAGTTGAGCACTATTCACGTATATGTCATAATTTTGTTAAAGTTCTGATAATTTCATCCTATATGAAGAAAGGGACGATGAATATGAAAAAAGGTTTTCTAGCATTATGTATCGCAAGTCTTGCCGCTTTCACGGTAGCTTGTGGGGCAGACGTGAACGAAGGAGGTTCGACGTCGACCGATGAGGAGGATAAAGTCATCGTCATGGGGACGAGTGCGGACTACTTCCCATATGAGTTCGTCGATACGGCGAACGGCGACGAGATCGTCGGTTTCGATATCGACATCGCCAAGCAAGTGGCCGAGAACATGGGCTACGAATTGAAAATTGAAGACATGGACTTCGGGAGCCTGCTCGGAGCGCTCAACGCCGGTCGTGTCGATTTCGTCATGGCAGGGATGACGCCGACGGAAGAGCGGAAAGAGAACGCTGATTTCTCAGACATCTACTTCACGGCGAAGAACTTGATTTTGTCAAAAGGGGATGCCATCCAATCGCTTGAAGACTTGGACGGAAAACAAGTCGGGGTCCAGCTCGGTTCGATTCAAGAAGGGATTGCCAAAGAGCAAATCCCGGGCGCTGAAATCGTCGCCTTGAACAAGATTCCGGAGATCATCCAGGAAATCAAGACAGGCCGCATCGATGCGATGGTCATCGAGGACACGGTCGCGAAGAAATATCTCGACCAAGACAGCGAACTTTCAACGTTTGAAATCGTCGATGAAGAAGAGGCCGGTTCTGCCGCCGCCTTCCGTAAGGACGATGAGCTCCGCGATCAATTCAATGAAGAATTGAACAAGATGATCGATTCAGGAGACATCGAGAAGTTGGCACAAAAATGGTTCGAACAAGAAGCAGCACCAGCTGAATAAAGATTGAAGAAGGCTGACTGAAAATATCAGTCAGCCTTTTTTTAGGAGGAACTCACAATGGATTTTAGTCGGATTTATGATTCTATCCCGTATATTCTCGAAGGAATCCCGGTCATGTTTCAAGTCGTGCTCGTCTCGGCCTTGCTCGGGATCACGCTCGGGGTCGTCGTCGCCACATTCAAGATCGTCCCAAACCGTCTCGTCAACTTCATCGGGCACGCCTACACGGCCGTGTTCCGCGGGACACCGCTCATCTTGCAACTCGCGATCATCCACTTCGGGTTACCGCAATTGACCGGTTATATCACGACGCCGTATCAGTCGGCCGTCATCGCCTTCTCACTCAACTCGGCGGCGTATATCTCGGAAATCATTCGGGCCGGGATTCAAGCGGTCGATAAAGGACAGTGGGAAGCGTCGGATGCCCTCGGCGTCCCGTACGTCAAACAACTGCGGTCAATCATCTTGCCGCAGGCGTTCAAAAATATCTTGCCGGCCCTCGTCAATGAGATGATCACGCTCACGAAAGAATCGGCGCTCGTCTCGACGGTCGGTGTGCTCGACATCATGCGTCGGGCGCAAATTGTCGGTGGGCAAAAGGCGATCTACTTTGAACCGCTCCTGTTTGCCGGTGTGATATACTTTACAATAGTGATGGTGTTGACGTATCTTGGTCAACGTCTAGAAAAACGGCTTAGAAAGAGTGATGGCAGATGATACAAGTAAAGGATTTATACAAACAATTTGGTGACCTCGAGGTCCTCAAAGGAATTACGACATCGATTGAGAAAGGGGAAGTCGTCGCCGTCATCGGTCCGTCCGGTTCCGGGAAATCGACGTTCCTCCGTTGCTTGAACATGCTTGAAGTGCCGACGTCCGGCACGGTCAGCGTCGCCGGCTATGAGCTCACGAAAAAAGGGGCGAACGTCTCGAAGGCTCGTCAAAACATCGGCATGGTGTTCCAACAGTTCAACTTGTTCCCGCATATGAGCGTGCTCGACAATTTGACGTACGCGCCGATCAACGTCTTGAAAGTGAGCAAGGCCGAAGCGATCGAACGGGCGAAAAAGCTCCTCGAACGGGTCGGATTGTCGGAGAAGATTGACGCTTACCCGAGTCAACTGTCAGGTGGACAGAAGCAACGGGTCGCGATCGCCCGGGCGCTCGCCATGGAGCCGAACGTCATGTTGTTCGATGAGCCGACGTCAGCGCTCGACCCAGAGATGGTCAACGAAGTGCTCGACGTCATGAAAGGGCTCGCCGAGTCTGGGATGACGATGGTCGTCGTCACGCACGAGATGGGCTTTGCCCGTGAAGTGGCGGACCGTGTCCTCTTTCTCGACGAAGGCATCTTGATGGAGGAAGGCAAACCGGCCGACCTGCTCCTCAACCCGCAGACCGACCGCGCAAAACGCTTCTTAGAAAAAGTATTATAAGTGAAAGATTCCATCTGATAACAGAAAGGGAGGATTTCTATGAAGATCACCTACTATGGCCATGCGACCGTACAACTCGATATCGACGGGACATCCGTCTTGATCGACCCGTTCCTGACGAGCAACCCGCATACGGACGTCGATCCGGCGAGCGTCAAAGCAGACTATATCCTGCTCACCCACGCTCATTTCGACCATATCGAAGACGTGGAACTGATCGCGAAACAGACGGGCGCGACAATCGTCGCGACGCACGAACTGGCGACATATTATGAGAAAAAAGGCTATTCGGTCCACGGGATGAACATCGGGGGCGGCCATTCGTTTTCGTTCGGTCGCGTCACGATGACGCAGGCTTTCCATAGCTCGAGTCTTGATATGGGGGACGCCCCGATCTACATGGGTATGCCGGGCGGGTTCATCATCGAGACAGAGGCGCTCACGGTGTATCACGCCGGGGACACGGCCCTGTTCTCGGACATGAAACTGTACGGGGAGCGGTTCGATATCGACGTCGCGTTCCTCCCGATCGGTGACAACTTCACGATGGGACCGGTCGACGCACTCGATGCGGCGCACTGGCTCCAAGCGAAACGGGTCGTACCGATTCACTTCGACACGTTCCCACCCATCAAACAAGACGCACAGGCTTTCTGCGATCAACTGCACCAACGCGGGCTCTTGATCGAGCCGAACACGACGATCGAGATTTGATGACGCAACCAGCAGTACTCGAGACCGAACAGTACGTGGCGGCGCTGCATTCCGGGGACTGTACCGGTCATGACATGGCCCACCTCGAGCGGGTGCGCCGCTTAGCCATGCATCTCGCCGAAGGGGGAGACGTCGATCGGCTTGTCTTGACGCTTGCGGCGCTCTTGCACGACGTCGAGGATGAGAAGCTCGGTCGCGAGGCGGGGCTCGTCGCGCGTCACTTGGACACGTTAGCGCTCGATCCGAATCGACGGGCGCACGTCCTGACGATCATCGGCGAGACATCGTTCTCGAAACATAGAAGTCCATCGACGTTGGAAAGTGCCATCCTGCAAGATGCGGATCGACTCGACGCGATTGGGGCGATCGGCATCGCCCGCACGTTCCAATTCGCGGGGTCACGCGGAACGGCTTTATATGACCCGAACGATGCGACAAGTGCGGTCGCCCACTTCGATGATAAGTTGCTCCGGCTCGCGGATGGGATGCATACGGAACGGGCACGACAGATTGCCCGGGAACGCCACGCATTCATGGTCTCATTTTTGGACAGGTTCGAAGCGGAATGGACGGGACAAGACATATGAAACGGCCGAGGAATCTCCTCGGCCGTTTTCGGTTAGAACGGATGTTTATTGAGCCAATGGCCGCCGTCGAGCGAGATACATTCTCCGTTCAAATAGCGCATCTCGTCCGACGCCATCCAATAGGCGAGGTCGGCAATCTCTTCGGGTGTGCCGAACCGTCCGAGCGGCACGTTACGACGGATGCGCTCGACTTCTTTGACGTGGACGGCGAGTTTGTCGGCACCACCGGTCCGCTCGATTGGGCCCGGGCTGATCGCGTTCACGCGTGCCCCGAACTGATACCCCCATTCGACGGCGAGCGTCCGCGTCAAATTGAGCACCCCGGCCTTGGCGGCGGCGCTCGGGGCGACACCGGCGCCCGCTTGCCAGGCGTAGGAGGCGACCATGTTGATGATGGAGCCGTCCCGCAGTTGCTCCCGTTCCCAATGTTTGCCGAGGACGTGGGTACAATTGAACGTCCCGTTCAAGACGATGTCGATGACGCTCGTCCAGCCGTTCGGCGTCAAGTCGAGCGTCGGACAGACGAAGTTGCCGGCTGCGTTATTGACGAGCGCATGCACCGGTCCGAACCGTTCGCTGATTTGATCGAGTGCTTGTGAACACGCCTCGTAGTCACGCACATCGTGTTGCACGGCCATCGCTGCTCCGGCCCCGATGGCCTCCAGTTCGCCCATCGCTTCTTGTAGCCGCTCTTCGTTGCGGCCGCTGATGGCGACGTTCCAACCCTCGGTTTTGAATTTTAGCGCCATCGCCTTGCCCATCCCCGATGAGCCACCTGTGATCCAAATCGTTTTCATACAAATCCCCCTTTGGAATGAATGGTCGTTCATTTAGGTATTCGCTCAGCGAAGGGGGGATTCCTGCAAAAAAAATGACGGCCGCCGTGGCCGTCATTTTAGCTGTTTGAAATAGGTCAATCCGAGTTCACGATCGATGCGATACATCGTCCCGGCGACTTTCTCGCCCCAATATGGGTCCGAGGCGTAAAAGACGTTGACGCCTTCTTGTTTATTGCCCGGAAACGGACCGCGGTCGTAATCTCCGGTCACGTACTTCTCGGCGAATAAACGAGCCGCCGCATCGATGCTCGCCTCGACGGATGGATAAGAGGCCGCATTTCCGCTCGGATCGTTGTCGGTCGCTTGGAAGCCGAACAAGTTATTTTTTTCACGGGCGATGGCAGACGTACCGAAACCGGACTCGTGTCCGGCTACAGCCATGAGGAACAAGGCGTTGATGCCGAATTCGGCCTCGGCGTCCTTAAAGGCGTCGCCTTTCCCAGCGAGCGGGCTATCGTCGAGTGATTCGAGGAATGCGTCGAGCTCGCGAGCCGAATACGGTGCCTTCGACGCGATTGAAGCGAATTGGTAGGGCGAATCGAACACGTCGCGTACGTCCTCCGTGTAATAGCGGTCGGACGACTGTTGCGGCGCCGGTCCGACGAGAAACGTCCCGGCCAAATTGCCGTTCGCCTCGACGGTATGGAACACTTGTCCGTCCCGCATCTGATAGAAGCCGCGCCGCTCGACGACGGCGTCCGGGTAAAGCGTCATGTCGGCCGGCTTCACGTAGACATCGGCCCCAGAGATATTTACCAACAAATGCTTGTCGCCCGTTTGCATGAGACGGAGACGTGTTCCACCGGCGACATAGGACTGCCGTTTCTTAAACTCGGCGTCCTGATATAGGTTTGTGATTCGGTCGGTCGGGGTGACCGCGATTCCAGTACCTGTGAAATCGATGACGTCTCCCGACGCATCGAGTAGGGCGCGATTGCCCCCGCGTTCCATGTAGGCGCGCGCCTCATCGAGCGACTCGAACGCCCGGGTCGAGACGTCCCCGTTGTCATAGGTCTGAACGGTATACGACCCGCTCGGACGATCTTGGAGCCAAAGGAAACCGGATATGGCGAGAGCGAGCGTGAGAATCGTCGGGATCACGCCGCGTTTCTTTCTTTTCAATACGATCACTTCCAAACATATGGATTGCCAAACGGAAGAAACTAGTGAACAATTTTGTGAGAGAGGAGGAGATATTATGAAAATCGGATCACGTACGCTCAAGACGGCGGCAGCCGCCGGGATTGCCATGCTTATCTCGGAGACGATCCATCTCGACTATTACGTCTTCGCGGCCATCATCGCCATCCTCAGTATTCAGGAGACGCGGAAAAAGTCGTTTCGGGCCTCCTATGAACGGGTCATGGCCAGCTTGATTGCCATCGGCATGGGTGCGTTGATGTTCACCTTGCTCGGCTATTCGCCAGCGACGCTCACACTTTATTTTGTCATGTTCATCCCGCTCGTACAACAGCTCAAACTGCAAGATGGCATGATCACAAGTGTCGTCATCCTGACACATCTGTATACGGAAGGACAGTTCTCACTCGATTTGTTCGTGAACGAGTTGTTGTTGATCGCCATCGGGGTCGGGGTCGGGCTCGTCGTCAACATGTATATGCCGACGCTCGATAAAGAGATCGAACGCATCAAGGACAATATCGACCGGGCGCTCGCCGTACATTTTTATGATGTGGCCGCATGTGTCGAGACCGGTGTCTATAACGACCATTCGATGATGCTGTTGAAGACACGCGATTATTTGAAGCAAGGAAAAGATCTTGCGCTCCGCCGGATGGGGAATTCGATCGGGAAGCGGAACGAGGACATGGATTACTTGTACTTCCGAATGCGGGAGCGGCAATATGACATCTTGAAACGCATCGCCGAGAACTCACGGGAAATCACACTCGTCGTCAATGAAGCCAAACCGGTCGCGACATTCCTTCGACTCGTCGGCGACAACGTCAACCAACAAGCCGACGCCTCGACGTTCTTGCGGGAGCTCGAGGAGACGATTGAGCATTATCGAAAAAACGTACCCCTCCCCACGTCACGTGAGGAATTTGAGGTACGTTCATCGTTGCTCAATATTTTGTCTGATGTGAAGAGCTACTTGATTTTGAAAGAGCGCTATATCCTATTGTTACAGGAACATGGCCATCCCCGACAAAAACGTGCTCAATAAAAAGATGGATACGATGACGACGACACCGATTTGAATGATGCGTTGCCGCTTTTTCTGTTTCTTACTCATGACGTTCCTCCAAATGTGTTTGTCCTCATTGTACAGAATGGAAAAGGTTCGTGCAAACGGCACGAGTTTGTTATAATAACCTAGAAATGTTTGGATGGAGGGATGTTTTCATGGTAAACGAGAAACGGGTGCTTGACACATTTTTACGGTTGGTCGGCATCGATTCGGAGACGAAAGAAGAGGCAGTCATCTGTGAGCATTTAAAGGCGGTCTTCACTGAGCTCGGATGTGACGTCTACGAGGACGACGCATCGACGAAAACGGCTCATTCAGGTAACAACCTCATCATCACGCTACCTGCGACGAAACAAGGCGTCGACCCGATTTATTTCACGGCGCATATGGATACGGTCACACCAGGTAAAGCGATCAAGACGAGTATTCAAGATGGCTACGTCGTGACGGATGGGACGACCATCCTTGGCGCTGATGATAAAACTGGTTTGACGGCGATGATTGAGCTGGTCCGTGTTTTGACGGAACAAGCGATTCCGCACGGTCAAATCCAATTCGTCATCACGGTCGGCGAAGAGTCAGGTCTCGTCGGGGCGAAAGTACTCGACTTGTCGAAAATTGATGCGAAGTTCGGTTTCGCGCTCGACTCGGACGGCCCGGTCGGCGATATCATCGTCGCTGCCCCGACACAAGCGAAAGTGAACGCTAGAATTTACGGTAAGACGGCGCATGCCGGTGTCGCGCCTGAGAAAGGGGTCTCGGCCATTCAAATCGCGGCGAAAGCGATCGCGAAGATGAAGCTTGGACGAATCGATGACGAGACGACAGCGAATATCGGACGGTTCGAAGGCGGACGTGCCACGAACATCGTCTGCGATTACGTCGAGGTGCTCGCCGAAGCGCGCTCGCTCATCCACGAGAAGATGGAAGCCCAAGCCGAGTCGATGAAACAAGCTTACGTCGAGGCGGCAGCGGCACATGGTGGCCGAGCCGAAGTCGACATCGACATCATGTACCCGGGGTTCAAGTTCGAAGAAGGCGACGAAGTCGTCGAAGTCGCGAAAGCGGCGGCAGAGGCCATCGGACGCCCGACACGAATCTTACATTCAGGTGGAGGGTCAGATGCGAACGTCATCGCTGGGGGCGGGATTCCGACCGTTAACCTCGCTGTCGGTTATGAAGAGATTCATACGACGAACGAGCGCATGCCGCTCGTCGAGCTATACAAGTTGGTTGAATATGTCGTTCAAATTGTCGAGCACGTCGCGACACCGAAAACGAAGTGAAAAAGAGCCGACGCGATGTCGGCTCTTCCTATGTGTTCGAGTGATTATGCGGCGAATTCCAATGATTCCAAGACGAGTTCGTCTGAACAGTGAAGTTCCATCGCTATGTCGTGAATGTGGATTGAGGTGCCTAGTTCTTGTTGGTGTTTGCGATTCATTGAAGTCGCCCGTTCCCGGATCAGTTCATAGATCGAGTCGGAATGTTCAACTTTATTCATCACGGATCACATCCTTTATCAACGATTGCCTACAGTATAGCATGGAATGCACTAGAAGAAAGGACAAAATTATTTATGAAGTTACAATTTTTAGGAACTGGCTCCGGCATGCCCTCGAAACAACGGAACGTTTCCGGTCTGGCGCTCACGCTTTCGAAACAGACGTGGCTCATCGATTGCGGTGAAGCGACCCAGCACCAAATGCTTCATACGAAAGTCAAACCGCGTAAAGTCTCGGCCGTCTGGGTGACCCACCTGCACGGTGACCACGTGTTCGGCCTGCCCGGTTTCTTGTCGACGCGTTCAGCGCTCGATGGGTCGAGTCCGCTTACGCTTTACGGACCGAAAGGCATCAAGAAATGGCTCGAGTTGACGATGAAAGTGACTGGATCATATCTCGGTTATGACTTGACGATTGTCGAGTATGAGGACGGGGATACGTTCGAACAGGACGGCCATCTCGTCACGGTCAAACGATTGGATCATCGTTTTCCATCGTACGGATTTCGAATTGAGGCACCCGAAAAGCCCGGTGCGCTCCTCGTTGATAAAGTGAAGGCGCTCGGGATTCCGAGCGGGCCGATTTATCGGACGATCAAGCAAGAGGAGACGTTCGAGTTTGAAGGAGAAACCTATCTCTCTAAAGAATACGTCACTGACGCGGTCCGTGGACCGATCGTGGCGATTCTGGGGGATACGATTCCTTGTCCGAACGCGGTCGTCCTCGCCGAAGGCGTCGATGTGCTCGTCCACGAGGCGACGTTCATGGACGAAGAGGCAAAGCTCGCCCGTCAATATGGTCACTCGACGACGGTCGAGGCGGCGACGCTCGCGAAGACGGTTCAAGCCGGACGCTTGATTGTCACCCATATCTCGGCCCGCTATCAAGGTCGAGATGATGAATTTTTAGACGAAGTCCGAGCCGTCTTCAAAGACAGTTTTGTCGCCAGCGACTTCTTCGAGTTTACAGTGGGGGATTAACGTGACAGTACAACTATACGTATGGCTTGGATTTTTTGTCATCAGTACGTTGCTAGGTTTACGCTTGAATCAACTGAAAGAACCCGAACCGAACTTTTTCTTTAAATTTTTATTTTTCTCTTTGCTCGGAATCGTGTCGTTCCCGATTGGCGGGTTCCATATCCCCATCGGTTTTCTCATGTCATTCTTGTTTTTTCCGAAACGAAATAGCCGCTATAAATGGTACGGTGCGCTCGTCGGTTTCTTTTTCTTCATCGTCTTGTTGTTCGTCCCGTTGTTTGATCAATCTGAGTTCCGGGCCGAGTCGCAACAAATCGGGGCGGTGTCGATTCAAGACGAGACATTTGACCGGATGACGGACAATATCTTACGTCGCATCAATAGTGACTCGATTAAACTCGACCGAAGCAAGATGGTGTTCACCGAGGACGGGGAACTCCGCTCGCTCGAATATTTGCTCATGGTCGAGCGCTCGAACTCGTTTCAACAGATTCGAATCAACTATGACGAGTCCGGTGAGTTGTCGTATCGCCAAGTCGACGAACTGAACATGGACTCGGGAAGTGCGTTTTTCGAGAAGCTCGTCGACTTTGAACATATGCTCGATGCCGTACGCGACACGCCTTGGTCTGAATTTGCGGACCGAGTCGACGCGCCGCTTCTCCAGTTCTCGTTTGACGGCCTGTACGACATGTACACGTTCGAGAACGAGTCGATGCTCATGATCAATCGTGATCGCAGGCTCGTCAAGTTCTGGTTGCAACGAGAACCTGTGCTCGCCAACAGCATCCAATTGTCTGGGCTCAGTCAAGAAGGCCGGACGACTGGTGAAAAATATACGATTCTATACAATTATTCTATCCATCAACGAGAGGATTTGACCGACCAATGAAAAAACTGCTCCTGATGAGTTTACTCGTCCCACTTTTGACCGCATGCGGCGGGGAAGAAACGACGAACGGAGATGCGGCCTGTGACGTCGAACCGACGATTTCCGTTTATGATGCTGCGACCGAGGAGACGTTGTTCCATGAGAAGAGCGTCTGTTTAGAGGACGGGGCGACAGTGCTCGATGCCCTTGAAGCGACTGAACTCGACATCGAATCGGTCGGTAGCGGAGAGATGACATACGTGACGGCGATCGACGGCATTCAAGAGAAGTCGGCCGGTCAATCGTCGGGCTGGGTCTACGCCTTTAATGGAAGCCCAGGCGACGAAGGCGCTGGGGCCAAAGAAGTCGAATCGACCGATATTATTCAATGGCGTTTCGAAGAAGATGCGATTTCTTTCTTCGAATGAGGCAGATTGGGAGCGCAGACATCCGGTCACGCTCCTTTTCTTCTTAGTGGCCCATTTGTTCATCCTGACTTATTTAAATGATTCGGTTTGGTTCCTTCTTGGACTTGTCGGCCTGTTGCTCCTCGAACGACGATTTCCGCTGGCGATGCTCGGTGTTTTGGCCGCGTTCATGCTGATCTCGTTTGCACCGATTGTTTTTGGGTGGAACGTCTCTCTCATGGGCATCACGAATCAATTGATTCCATTAGCTACATTTTTGTTCGGTATGATCTGGATGAACCGGTTCATGCGACTCGAACGATTGCTTCCGTTCTTGAACAGATGGCCGCGTTCGACCCGGTTGCTCTATGGGGGATGGGCCCTCGTCCCGTCGATGGAGCGGGCGGTGCGATTATCCATTGCGAGCCATCCGAGGCGCGAGTGGCAAGAGGCGATCGTCGTCGGTATCGACAGTCAACGCCTTGAACCGGTGTATGTGACGAATCGAATGCGACGTTTCGAACGGCATGACACCGTTCAATGCCTCGTCTTGCTCGGTTTCGTGGCGATCGCCTCGATGGGAGTGCCGGTCGTGTGGTTACTGTATCCATATTTGACGAAAGGAGGGTTGCGCGATGCGTTGGTTATCCTTGGCAGACGGACATGATGAATTCGATGAGTGGGTGAGGGAAGAACGAGCGCGAGTCATCCGCCTTGATACCCCGCTTGCCGGGAAGGTTTCATCGCTCATTTCTGGGAGTGACGCCCTGCGAGGAGCCGAACTGGCTGCCATTCTTCAAATCGATCATCTATTTCATAAGCGATTCGATGAGTGCTCAAGCGGAGAACGGCAACTCGTCCGCATCGCTCACGCCCTCGCCGATTCAGCCGAGGCGCTCGTCTTGATTGAACCGTTTCGACATTTGGATCGGTTTCGGGTCGAGCATTTAACGATGTTGCTCAGCAGGCTGACCGGGCTCGGCGTTCGGATTGCTTACACGGATAGGGCGCGCGAACATAGTCCGTCCGGCGCGTTTCACGTCAATCCGACCATGAATCAGCCTCAACTTGTCGTCACGGACGTGTCCTATCGCCACCCGTTACAGGCGTCCTATGCGGTCGAGCATGTGTCTTACGAAATGAAGGGGCCGGGTCTGACCGTCTGTATCGGTACGAATGGTAGCGGGAAGTCGACGTTGCTCGAATTGATTGCCAAAAGCGTGCGTCCGTTGTATGGGAAGGTCAAATGGACCGAGCGGCCGGTTTATTTACCGGCCGAGCAAGAGTTTGGTCCGTTCCCGCATGCGACGAATCGTCGTCTCGCTCAACTGCAAGCCATATTCGATTCTGAGGCATCTCTGTTCTTGTTGGACGAGCCAAGCGTGGGCTTGACCGAGCAAGAGCGCTCTCAGTTTGAACGGGCGTTAATCGAGAAAGCCGGGACGGCGCACATCATGTGTGCCACCCATGACGAGCAACTGATTCAGGCGGCAGACCGCATCATTTGCCTGTCGAACGGGATGCTCGTCTTTGATGGGGATCGCAGCGACTATATGAAACGGAGTGCGCTATGGTCACATATGTCCTCATCCTCTTGATTGCAGCGGGGGTCATGTCGAGGTTCGAACGGAGTGACGCCCCGATTGCCGTCTTGACGCAAATTCTCGCTCTCGCGGTCATCGGACGTTGGCTGTTCGTGGCCATCCCGAATGTCCAACCTTCGACAGCGCTGCTCATGCTGACGACCCTTTATTTTGGATTCACGAGTGGGGCCATGTTGGCATTGTTCGTTCCGATTTTATCAGGTCTGTTGCTCGGGGTCGGCCCGTTCGTTTTGTTTCAATTTTTAGGGTGGCTCCTTGTCGTCGTCGTCGTCTCGTTCTTGAAGCCATTGCTTCGTCGCTCCCGGTTGTTCCTTGCCGCCGTCGGTCTCGGGGCCGGCTTTTTATTCGGATGGACGGCCAACCTGTCCTTCGCCGAGGTAATCGGGATCGACTTCGTCAAATTGCTCGTGCTCAGTTTGCCGTTCGATATGGCCCATGGCATCGGGAATGCCGTCTTTCTCGTCTTATTGCACGATCTGTTCGTTCGCATATTTGTACGAGAAGACGGGTAACAAGTAGATATCACACCGAGTGAGGTGACGCGTGCATGAGCGGATACGTCAATCTAGTTGAAATCGGTTGGTTTCTTTTCATTGGACTGTTGTTTATGGGACTCAATTTATTGTTGATGTCTCGTCGTCTCATTCGAACGCGCTATGGGATGCTCAGTATTCTCGGCGCGAGTGTATGGCCTGCACTAATGATCGTCCTGTCTGTACAAGGGGGACGCGTCCTTGACGGACTGGCCGAGCGAGCGGTCACGCTCGAGAGCGTGTTGGCCTGGGCAGTCGTCGTGGCGACGGCTCTGATGGTGTGTATTCCGGGTGTTTCACTGATTCGGCGCATGGTGCAGTTGGCTCGACATTGAACAATCACTATACGTAAAAGGAGGAGGTCCCACAACGGGAACCTCCTCCTTTTTATTGATTATGATTGTCAGGTCGTCGGCACATCTTCCATTCCGGCATCTGACGGTTTTTGGAACCGGCGCAAGATCTCGAGGCTGACCGCCCTAGGCATGAGTTTGGCCGCGGCCACTAGCAACTGGTTCGAGACGCCGGGAACGACCACGCGTTTGTTATTCATGACGCCTTTATAGCCGAAGAAGGCGACGAGGTGGGACGGCATTTTCGACACCATCATTTCGCTGCCGGCACGATTGAAGAAACCGGTATCGGTCGGTCCCGGGCACAGGACGCTCACGTTCACACCTGTTCCTTTCACTTCGGCATGGAGCGCCTCGGTGAGTGACAACACGTACGCTTTCGTCGCATAATAGACCGCCATGTAAGGGCCAGGTTGGAAGGCGGCGACTGAGGCGACATTTAAGACATAACCATGATTTCGCTCGACCATGCCAGGTAAGTAGGCTTTCGTCAGTTCGGTCAAGGCGTTGACGTTCAAGCGGACCTCTTCGGCCTCGGTCTCGGCGTCGAGGTCGATGAACTCGCCGGCCGTCCCGAAACCGGCGTTGTTGATTAAAAAGTCGACCGTCAGTCCGGCGTCTTCAATCGCGTTTGTCAGTCGTTTTGCGGCCTGATGTTCAGACAAGTCGAGGGCGAATACGTGCACGTGGACACGGTACCGCTTCTCCAGTACTTTTTTCAATTCGTGCAAACGGGGCTCGTTGCGAGACACGAGGATACAGTCAAACCCGTCCCGGGCCGCTAAAACGGCAAGATCGAGGCCAATTCCGGTCGAGGCTCCAGTAATTAAGGCGGTTTTTGTCAAAATCGTCCACTCCTTCGATGTAAAAAGTCATACTTTGTTACTGATTTCTTCACGAGTTGTTAAATTCCTGCACGGCCACCACATCAAAACGTGTGCTAGAGTATAGCAAGAATATGTGATTAGACTCACAAAGTGAGGAGAAGAAAGCAAATGATGATTCAGCTAGTGACTACGGCACAAAGCGTCGAGCAAGCAGAGGCGCTAATCATGGCGGGCTCCGACCGCATCTATATCGGAGATTCAAAATACGGGTTACGCCACAAAGGTGACTGGTCACTTCCGGCTGTGCGAGAAGTCACAGCAGTAGCCCACCGATACGGCAAAGAAGTGACGGTCGCTGTCAATAACTTGATGCATAACGAGCAGATCGAGACGCTCCCTGAATATTTGCAGGAACTCAAAGCGATCGGAATCGACAGTGTGACGGCAGGCGATCCTGGCGCCATCCGTCTGATCCGTAATGCCAATATCCCCTATTGGTATGATGCTCAAACGCTCGTCACGTCGGCGAGACACATTCAGTTTTGGGGGAAGCGTGACGCCATCGGAGCGATCGCAGCCCGTGAAGTGACGTTGACCGAACTCGGGATGATCCAACAACAGATTGGTTTGCCGGTCGAAGTGCAAGTGTATGGCCCGACGTGCATCCATCATTCGAAACGTCCGCTCTTGACGAACTACTTCAACGAGATCGGCCGGTCGAACATATTGGCAGAAGCACGAGAGTATTATGTGAGCGAACCGTCGGATGCGGACAGTCGCTACCCCGTCTATCAAGACGACAACGGTACGCACGTCTTCTCTGAAGATTTGACACTCATGGGACAATTGCCCACGCTCTTGAAGGGCGGGTTGCACACGTGGAAACTCGAAGGCTGGCATGCGGGCGATGCGTTCGTCGACATCGTCCGTCTGTTCGATAAAGCCCGGTCGGATCTATTGAACGGGCGGTTCGACCGTCATGGCATGGAACGGCGTCTCGCCGAACTCCAACCTGAACAATTCCGGCTCGGGACCGGACTGTTGTTACGAAATCCAGAAGAGATCAAGTGAGGGAACCGAGATGAAAAAACGTCCAGAACTATTAGCACCAGCTGGGAACTTAGAAAAATTGAAGATGGCGATTTTGTACGGGGCCGATGCGGTCTTTATCGGGGGGCAACAGTTCGGGCTCCGTTCCCGGGCGGGTAACTTCGGTTATGAAGAGATGGCCGAAGGAGTCGCGTTCGCCCATGCTCGTGGCGCAAAAGTGTATGTCGCGGCCAACATGGTGACGCATGAAGGGGATATCGACGGTGCTGGCGAGTTCTTTTGCAAGCTTCGCGATATCGGCATCGATGCCGTCATCGTGTCCGATCCGGCCATGATCGAGGTGTGCCTCACGGATGCACCGGGACTTCCGGTCCACTTGTCGACGCAGGCGTCAGCAACAAATTACGAGACACTCCGTTTCTGGCAAGAGGAAGGATTGGAGCGAATCGTCCTCGCCCGCGAAGTTTCGATGGAGGAAATCAAAGAAATGAAACGGCAAG
Organism: Exiguobacterium sp. s7; assembly: GCF_018618195.1. NCBI lineage: Bacteria > Bacillati > Bacillota > Bacilli > Caryophanales > Exiguobacterium > Exiguobacterium sp. s7. The sequence goes on from NZ_JACSLO010000002.1 coordinate 352,607, forward strand.
TCGATGTTGAAATCGAGACGTTCGTCCATGGGGCGATGTGCATCTCGTACTCGGGGCGTTGCACGTTATCAAATCATATGGCGCTCCGCGATGCGAACCGGGGTGGCTGTGCCCAATCTTGTCGTTGGAAATATGGTTTCTTCGAGGCGGACGAGCTGTTGACCGACGAGATGGCGGCACGCGACGAGGAACCGTTCTCGATGAGCTCGGTCGATTTGGCGATGGTACGCCACATCCCGGACTTGGTCGATGCTGGCGTCGACAGCTTGAAAATTGAGGGACGGATGAAATCGATTCACTATGTGGCAACCGTCTGTAACGTCTACCGTCAAGTCATCGACGCCTACTGCGCCGATCCTGAAGGGTTCGAGTTCGACCCGGCGTGGGAAGAAGAAATTTGGAAAGCGGCACAACGAGAACTCGCGACCGGATTCTATTACGGCGTCCCGACCGAGAACGAGCAACTGTTCGGCAAGCCGCGCGCCATCCCGCAATATGCATTTGCGGCACGCGTCATCTCCTATGATCCGACGACACAAATGGCAACACTCGAGCAGCGGAACCATTTCCGACGCGGAGAAGAAGTCGAGTTCTTCGGCCCCGGCTTCGTCCGTTTCTCCCAGCGAATCGATGAGCTGTACGATGAGTCGGGAGAAAGACTTGAGACGGCGAACCAGGCGATGATGACGGTGCGCGTCAAAGTCGAGCAGCCGGTCGTGACCGATTTCATTATGCGCAAACGAAAAGCCGGCGTCGTGAGCCCTCCAGTGCCGAGCCCGGTCTGACACATCCGGTAAGACAACATAGTCGACCGTTCCATCCAATCTTGCTACCCTATTAACATAGACGAAAAAGGGGATGGAAGCATGAATCAAAATACGGAGCAGCTCCGGACCGACCCGATCGGACGCCTGCTATTCAAGCTGTCGCTACCTGCGATGATCGGCATGCTGGTGACGGCGCTCTACAATATCATCGATACGATCTTCGTCGCCCGCGGCATCGGGGCGACCGCCGTGGCCGCCATCGGGATCGCTTTCCCGATCCAGATGATTCTCATGGCCGTCTCGAGCGCGGTCGGGTTGGGCGGCGCCTCGATCAGTTCACGGAAACTAGGTAAAGGGGATGATGCCGGTGCCGCCGTCACGTTCTTGAACGTCCTCGTCCTCGTCGGGGTGTTTGCGGCCTTCGCAGTCAGTTCCGCCTTTTTCATGTTAGATGACATTTTGACAGTGTTCGGAGCGACGTCGGCCATCATGGAACTGAGCCGTCAATACTTATCTGTCGTGCTGATCAGCTCGCCGTTCTTCATGTTCACACTCGCGGCGAGCGCGATGGTACGGGCTGAAGGGCAAGCGCCCTATCAGATGAAAGTGATGCTCACGACCGTCGTCGTCAATTTGGTGACGACACCGCTATTCATCTTCACGTTCGACTGGGGCATTTACGGTGCGGCCTGGTCGACTGCGCTCGCCCAAGTCGTCGGATCGGTCCTCATGCTTCGGTTCTTCTTCGCGAAAAAAAATCGCCGGACCGAGCTCGACTTCCAATGGCGGAAGTTTCGACTACGGTTCGGCGAATTAAAAGAGATTATGGCGATTGGGTCGTCCTCATTCATCATGATGGTGTCGCAATCGATTCTATTCGTCGGCGTCAACGTCATGCTCGGAACGTACGGCGGGACCGAGGAACTTGCCATCTTTGCGATCATCAATAAATTCATGGCGCTCGTCGGGATGCCAATCATGGGCATCGTTCAAGGCATGCAGCCGATCGTCGGGTATAATTTCGGGGCCAGACAATTCGACCGGATGCGCGAGACGATCTGGACGGCGTTGCGGGTCGGGATTGCCATCGCGGTCATCATCTGGCTGACGCTCCAGTTGATTCCGGAACAGCTCATGCGCATGTTCACGACCGACGCGAACTTGATTGCCGGCGGGGTGACGGCCATCCATGTGTTGTTCGCCGTCTCGTTTCTCCCGAGCGTGCAAATGCTCATCAACGGCATTTATCAATCACTCGGAAAGGCCCGTGTCGCGATGTTCTTGTCACTGTCGCGACAAACGCTCTATACGATTCCGCTCGTCTTCATCTTGCCGAACTTCTTCGGCGTGTTTGGGGTATGGCTCGCGTTTCCAATCGCCGATGCCATGACCTTCTTGACGGCGGTCGGCATGGCGGTGTGGGACCGCAAGTTATTGTTCCGCCCGTCTGAGGAAGAAGTCGAAGCGAAAGCGACCAATTTATGAAGCGACGTCCGTTCTGGTGGAACGGGCGTCTTCTTTTAGGAACAAATAGATTCCGCCGAGCAGGACGGCCGCGCCGATCCATTGCATTACGCCGAGACGTTCGTCGAAGAAGACGAACCCGAACAGCATGCCCCACAGTGCCTCGCCAAGGATGGTGATGCTGACGACGGTGGCACTGACCCGGGCGAGCGCATAGTTGAACAAGTTATGCCCTAAAATCGTCGGGAAGAAGGCGAGGGCGAGGAAATACCACCAGTTGACCGATTCGAACGCGGTGAACGTCGTCCCCCGCACGAGGAGCATGAAGCAGAGGACGACCGTCGCGACGAGATAGACGCTGAACGAGTAAGTATTCGTGTTCATCTCGGTTCGGACGTGTTGACCGACGAGCCAATAGCCGGCGATAAGAAGGGCGGCGATTAAGGCGAGCAGGTCCCCGAAGAGCGCTTCGCGTCCAAGTTGGATGTCACCCGCCGCGACAAGCATGCCCCCAAGGACGGCGATGAGTGCGAAGGCTAAACCTTTTCGGGTCGGATTCTTTTTAAAGATCAAGGCGTTCCCGATTAAAACGAAAATCGGACTCGACGTCACGAATAACGTTGAACTCGCGACGGTCGTATAATCGAGTGACAAAAACCAGAGCCAAAAGTGGAACGCCAGCAACGTCCCGCTGAGCAACAAGGCATATCTCGTCATGAGACGCGTCCCGATGAGTGACTTGAAGTCGACAAACGGCAACAACATCAGACACGTGATCAGCATTCGGTAAAACGCGGCCGTTTCGGCCGGCGCGGACGTCCATTTGACGAATAATACGCTCGTCGACAAGAAAAATACAGCGGCGAATAAAATGAGATAAGACAATCGACATCCCCCTTTATGTTGTACATACTCTTCTAATGATATTATAGAATAGATAAGAAAATACATTCTTTCTCGAAAGTGTCGTTCCGACGAGATATTTCGGATGACTTTGAAAGTAGGGATCCTATGAGACTAATCATCGCGGAGAAACCGTCGCAGGCTCAAAAACTGGCTGCGCCGTATCCATCAAAAAAGAAAAAAGACGAGATTGAGATCGCTTCTTGCGCCCGTTTCCCAGAAGGTGCCATCGTCGTTTGGGCGGTCGGTCACTTATGCGAGCTTCAAGAACCGTCCCACTATAAACCGGAATGGAAGTCGTGGAAATATGAGTCGCTCCCGATTGTGCCGGACCGATTCGACTATCGCATCTCGAAAGGTAAATCGAAACCGTTTCAGACGATCAAAAAATGGCTGCACGATCGCTCCATCACCGATATCATCATCGCGTCCGATGCCGAGCGAGAAGGAGAAGCGATTGTCCGGCTCATTTTACGACTCGCTGGCAATAAAAAACCGCTGTCACGCCTTTGGATCTCAAGTTTGACCGAACAGGCGGTCGACCGTGGTTTCGCCGAACTGCTGCCCGGCGACCAGACCGTCCCTTATTATCATGAGGCGATGAGTCGTGCTTGTGCCGACTGGCTCGTCGGCATGAACGCCTCAAGGGCGTATACGACGCTGTTGAAGACGATCGGCATCGAGGACGTGTTTTCGCTCGGTCGTGTCCAGACGCCGACGCTCGCTTTGATCGTCAATCGCGAACGAGAGATTAAACAGTTCGTCCCAGAGCCGTATTTCGAGGTCGAGGCGACACTTCAAAAAGGACGTGGCACGTTCAAAGCGAAATACATGCTCGGGAAGACGACGAAACTGAAGACACGCGATCAAGCCGACGCCGTCGTCAACCGGGCGACCGGGACGGCGATTGTCCGTTCGATTGACAAAGAGGACAAGACGGAATACCCGCCGTTTTGGTTCAGTTTATCGGGTTTGCAGGCCGAGGCCGGCAAGCGGTTCGGCTTTGGGGCGAAGAAGACGCTCGATATCGCCCAAAAGTTGTATACGAAAGGATGGATCAGTTATCCACGGACCGACTCGAGCTTCGTCACACCGGACGAAGCGACACTGTTCCCGCAGACGAAAGCCCGGCTGTTGAAGTCCGCGGCCTATGCCGGACTTCAGGACGTGTTGACCGAGAATCCGTCGCGAAACAGTCGCTACGTCAATGCGAAAAAAGTCAGTGATCACTATGCGATCATCCCGACCGAGGCGTGTGGCGATGTGGCTCGGCTCAGCGGGGACGAGGCAAAACTATACGATTTGATTAACCGTCGCTTTCTTGCGGCGTTCGCCCCTCCGGCGAAGCTTGAGAAGACGACGGTCGACCTCATGGACGGGGACGACCTATACCGGGCGAAAGGGACGGTCGTCGTCAGCCCCGGGTACCGGCAAGTCGTCGAGATGAAGTCCAAAGACGTCGAGCTCCCGGCACTTACGGTCGGTGAACCGTTGACCGAAAAAAAAGTCGAAGTATTATCGAAACAGACGGAGCCACCGAAACGGTATACGGAAGGGGCACTCATCATGGCGATGAAAGTGGCCGGCAAGCAACTCGATGATGAGGAACTGATTCACATCATGAAAGAAGTCGAAGGGCTCGGCACTGAGGCCACGCGGGCCAATATTATCGACGGATTGAAAAAACGGGGTTATGTCGACCTGCAAAAGAAAGAGCTCGTCCCGACCGACAAGGGCCGTCTCTTAATCGATGTGCTCGGCGACAGCATCCTCGCCTCGCCGGCCATGACGGCGAAGTGGGAGAAGCGGCTCCATGAGATTGGACAGGCATCGGCATCCGCCGCCGAGTTTATCGAACAGGCGAAAAAGATGTCGATTCATCTCGTCGAGGAGGCGAAGGCGCGTGTCGAGTCGGCGAACCCGGAAGGCTACACGATCGAAGCAAGACGTTTCGGGAAAAAATCTGCGGCACGGCCAAAAGCGTCGTTCGGCGTCTGTCCGAGCTGCGGCAAAGGGCTCGTCGAGCATCCGAAGTTTATCGGCTGCAGCGGTTATCGCGAAGGATGCAAGTTCACGATGTCGAAACAAGTGCTCGGCGTCGGGATTGCCAAGGATGAGCTGAAACAGATGATCAACGGCGGCCAGTCGAACGTGCATACGTTCAAAAAAGGGGACAAGACGTTCGACGCTGCGCTCTATCTTGAAAAAGGGGCGCTCCGATTCGAATTTAAATAAAAAATAAGAGCCATCCGTCGTGGATGGCTCTTATTTTTTCTGCTGCTCATCTTCGGTGATGCGGCGGTTAATTTCCTCGTAATCGAGCACGATGTCGTCTTTGTTGTCCTTGTAGGCGTATCCTTTTTGAATGACGACGATCGAGGCAATCAAGACGAGCAAGATAATCAAACCGCTCACTGCAAAAATCCATCCCATGGGCCATTCCTCGCTTTCGTACTTCTAGTATGCCAAAAACGAAAGAGATTCTCCATCTTTCGGGTACTTCGAACTGTCACAGCATTGAAATACCTAATGAGGCGATTAGATATGATACAATAATATGCAGAAGAACACTGACAGAGAAAGTAGGGATGACTATGGCGATTTTGATTGTGGACGACGAACCGGTCAATACGATGGTTCTCGAACAATTATTGCATCAACATGATTATGAGACGATTTCGGTCTCAAGTGGTGAAGATGCGCTCGCGCTCCTGATGGATCCGCAAGCCCCGTCGCTATACGACCTTGTCCTGCTCGATGTCGAGATGCCAGGGATTTCTGGGATTGAGACATGCAAACGGATTCGACAGATGACCGGTTACGAGGAATTGCCCGTGATCATGGTCTCGGGCCGCACCGAAGAAAAGCAGATTGCGGAAGGACTTGACGCTGAGGCGTCCGATTATACGACGAAACCGATTAAAATCACGGAACTGCTCGCACGGATCCGTTCGGCGCTTCGCTATAAAGCAGCCGTGGATGAACGGAAGAAATATGAGGCACGTCTTCAATATGACCTCGATCTCGCGCAAAAGATTCAACAGAGTGCCTTGACCCCACCGATCAGTAACGATGAGATTGACGTCCGGGCCTTGTATTTGCCGTCTAAAAAACTGGCCGGTGACATGTATGCCTGGTTCCAGGTCGCACCTGATCGCTACGGCGTCATCATCTTTGATGTGATGGGGCATGGCGTGTCGTCTGCGTTGATTACGATGGGCATTCGTTCGATTTTACCGGGCCTCGTCGGCAACGTCCAATATCCGGTCGATGTGATGAGCGAGTTGAACCGCCAGATGACGTTCTTGTTCTCGGGAGAGGACATGCAGAGCTACTTCACGGCCGTATACTGCTATATCGATACGACGAAGCGTCAAATCGAGTACGTCAACGCCGGACATCCGCCGGTCATCGTGACGTCTGATACAGGCGTAACTCGCCTCGAGACGACCGGAGTGCCGGTCGGTATGTTCGAGGAGCCGAACTATGAGTCAAATGTGATTGACATCGAGCCGGGTATGACGATGCATATGTATACGGATGGGCTGATGGAATGTTACAGCAAAGACATCGATGACGGCATCCGTTGGCTCGAGAAGGACATCGCGTCCTACGGGCTCGACTACGCACGCCATGTCGCCGAACAGCTCGTTCCTAAAATCGAGATCGACGATGACCTTTGTCTCGTCACGGTCAAATTGATGTAAATAAGAGGGTGTCACCGTAGCCGGCGACACCCTCCTTTTCTTTAGAAATAACGCTTACGCCACAAAATATAAAAGGCGAGGCTTGAGAAGCCGACCATCATCGCGAGCGCGAACACGAAACCGATCGATTGGCCTTCCCATGGGACTTGAACGTTCATCCCGAATATCCCAGAAATCATCGTCGGGATGCTCAGCACGATTGTGATCGAGGCCAAGAATTTCATGACGAAGTTGACGTTGTTCGAGATGATTGAACCGAAGGCGTCCATTTTAATGCTGATGATGTCGTTATAGATCGACGCCATCTCCATCGCCTGGCGGTGCTCGACGAACACGTCTTCGAGCAATTCCTCGTCTTCCTCGTGCTTCTCGAGGCTCGGTGTCTTGACGATGCGGTCGAGGACGCTGTCGTTCGCTTTAAGTGAGGTCATGAAATAGACGAGCGACTTCTGTAAGTTCATCAATTGAAAGATTTCCTGATTTCGCATCGAACGTTGCAACTCTTGCTCGAGCTCGTCCATGCGCCGGTCGATTTGGCGAAGGAAACGCAAGTACGTCATGCTGACTCGGTGCAAAATCTGGAAGACGAACCGGCTCCGATAGTTCGTTCGGAACAGCCGGGCTTTTCCGTTGGCGAACAGGTTGAGCACGTCGAGGTCTCGTGAGCAGACGGTGATGAAATGTCGGCCGGTGACGATGATACCGAGTGGAATCGTGTTGTAGGCGCGTCCCGTATCATCTTCTTCCACGTACGGGACGTCGATGATCATGAGGAGCCCCTCATCATCTTTTTCAAATCGTGGTTTTTCTTCAATATCAAGCGGGTCGTAGACGAAGTCTTCAGGAATGCCGGAGGCGGCGATGACTTGATCAGCCTCGTCTTTCGTCGGATTGACGAGTTGGATCCAGCTTCCTTTATCAAAGTCGTCGATTTCGTCGACACGCCCAGATGCGTCGGTACGGTAAATCGTTAGCATAATGTTCCTCCTACCTTAGCTCAACCTAATTATAGGTAGGCGATTGAGAGAGTGCAATCGGAAAAGGAGGAGTTTTTTTGTTTTTTCTCGAAAACATGCTACAGTGGGAAAGAATGGCAGTAGGATTGAGTCAAAGGAGGGATGGAGTTGTCACAAACGCCCCAAAATGCTCTGTTTAACGAAGAAAAGTTGGCGGAGCTCCATCAAATCGCTAGCGGAAATAAAGAATTCTTGAAAAAGATTGCCGATACGTACGTACGTCAATTCGAGGCGAAGTTCCCTGAATTGAAACAGATGGTGCGTGAACAAAATCACGAACAAATCGAACAACTTGCCCACTTGTTGAAAGGGGCCTCTTATTCTGTCGGGCTCGACGAGACGGCCGCTCGATTCCATCAGCTTGAAATGGCTGGGGAGACGAACGAGACGTCGAACCTCGAACCGATTCTCGATGAGATTGAAGCCGATATGCATCGCTTCGATCAAGAATGGGACGCCCACTTGAACGAGTTGCCATAGGAAAAACGGGATTCCGCCGCGAGGCGAAATCCCGTTTTTCAAATCAAGCTAAAAATTCGTCGAGTGTGGCGATCAGCATGCCAATCTCTGGTTTTGTGATCTGGGCGTTCGCCCCGACCGCGTCGCCTTTATGCTTCAAATCATCCGAGATGAGTGAAGAGAAGATGACGATTGGCAGGTCGGCGAATTGGTCCATCTCACGGAGTCGTTTCGTCAAATGCAAACCGTCCATTTGCGGCATCTCGATGTCGGTGATGAGCAGGTCGCAATGAACGTCGCTCTGTTCGAACGCATCGAGCGCTTCCTTTCCGTTGTTGAAGATCGTCGTGTTGAAGTAGCCGGCATCGTCGAGCGTGTCGATGATGAGCGTCCGTAACATCTCTGAATCTTCCGCGATCCACACTTGTTTGTTCGACCGTTCCCGGGCACCGAGTCGTTTGACCGATTCGCGGGCCATGATATCCTTTCGTGACAATTCGAGCGCAATCCGCTCGTAATCGAGAAGGATAATCATCTGGTCTCCCGTTTTGACGACCCCGTTCGTGATGCCTTGCATGCCGCGCGCGAGATCGGACGGCGTGTCGATCTGTTCCCATGAGATTCGTTTAATTTCGGTCACTTGGTCGACGCGGAGCACCGACTTTTCTCCGTTGAACTCACAGACGATCAAGCGGTCGTTCTCTCCAACGTCACGCGGGTGACCGATGACCATTGGTAAATCGATGACGGTCATGACCTCGCCGCGAAGCTCGATGAGCCCCATGATCGCTTCCGGGGTACCCGGTAGCGGGGTGAGGGGAAGCATCGTGATGATTTCACGTACTTTCATGACGTTGATCCCGAAAATGAACGGGCCAGATTGGAAAATGACGATTTCTAATTCGTTCGTGCCTGCCTCAAGTAAAATATTATGATCCATGCTCACTGGTGGTCCCTCCTAGTTCACGTACTCTCTTCCTTTCTATCGGTCGATTTGATGAACATCTACAGTTGAAAGTGGCAAAGTCGAGGCGGAATTGACAAAAAATTGACGAGTAACCGTTTACATTACATAAACTGAATCTTTATAGTTGTTCTACCGATTTGATTTTGCATACAATGGGGGTGGCAACGAGATATCAAAGCTTACTCAGGAGGCAGATAGAGATTATGAGTATGAACACGTATCCATATTTAATTAATGGACAATGGCAGGAATCAACAACGAACGAAACAATCGAACTCGTTTCACCTTATACAGAAGAAGTCGTCGGACATGTCCAGGCGATGTCTCGTGATGAAGTCGATGAGGCAATTCACGGCGCGAAAAGCGCACAACAGGAATGGGCGGCGCTTCCGGTCAACAAGCGTGCCGAACTGTTGTACGCTTGGGCGGACAAACTCGAAGAGCGCGTAGATGAGATCGGTCAAATCATCATGCGCGAAGTCGGGAAAAACTTGAGCGATGCGAAGAAAGAAGTCGTCCGGACAGCAGAAATCATTCGCTATACGGCGGAAGAAGGACTTCGCTTCACAGGCGGATTCATGCAAGGCGACTCATTCCCGGGCGGTTCGAAGAACAAGATGGCGATCATCAAGAAAGAAGCACTCGGTGTCGTCCTCGCAATCTCGCCGTTCAACTATCCGGTCAACTTGGCAGCAGCCAAAATCGCACCGGCGCTTATCACTGGTAACGCGGTCGTATTTAAACCAGCGACACAAGGCGCTATCAGCGGTGTGAAAATGGTCGAGGCGCTTCAAGATGCAGGTCTTCCGAGCGGTCTATTGAACCTCGTCACAGGACGCGGGTCCGTTATCGGTGACTACTTGACGTCACACCCTGGCATCGACATGATCACATTCACAGGTGGTACCGGGACAGGTCAACACTTGTCGCAACAGGCATCGATGGTACCTGTCGTGCTCGAACTCGGCGGGAAAGATCCGGCCCTCGTCCTTGAAGACGCGGACCTCACCCTGGCGGCTGATCAAATCATCAGCGGGGCGTTCTCGTATTCAGGACAACGCTGTACGGCGATCAAGCGCGTATTCGTGCTCGAGCACCAAGCAGACGAACTCGTCGGTATGTTGAAAGAACGTGTCGAGAAGCTCACGGTCGGCTCACCGGTCGATAACAGCTTTATCGTCCCACTCATCGACAAGAAGTCGGCAGATTACGTCCAAGGTTTGATTGACGACGCCGTCAACAAACAAGCGACGGTCGTCCACGGAAACGAACGCGACGGCAACCTCCTTCATCCGACACTCCTCGACCACGTCACGCGTGAGATGCGCGTCGCTTGGGAAGAGCCGTTCGGACCGGTGTTGCCGGTCATCCGCGTCAAGTCGCTCGACGAGATGATTGAACTTACGAACGAATCAGAGTTCGGTCTTCAAGCGAGCGTGTTCACACAAAACGTGAACAACGCCTTCACGGTCGCCGACAAGCTCGAAGTCGGTACAGTCCAAGTGAACGGTCGCACAGAACGCGGCCCTGACCACTTCCCGTTCATCGGCGTGAAGCAATCAGGCCTCGGGGTCCAAGGGATTGGACGCAGCCTCGAGACGATGACACGCGATAAAGTTACCGTCATCAACTTATAAGTGATTGGAGAGGAGAAATCCTCTCCTTTTTTTGTGTGATTGAAATCCGTTCTAATCGACAGGTATAATGAGTGAAGATAGGTGGAAGGGGTTGTGGGGACGTGGCGAACTGGATTTCAAGCCAACTGGCAAGACTCGATATACCGACGCCGTTCGAGGTCGGCAACGTGAACGTCTATGTCGTCGAACATATGAACCGTTTCTTCATGGTCGATTGCGGACCAGACACGGAAGAGGCGTGGACTTCATTGACGACACAATTGGCCGAGCTCGAACTGAATCTCGCGGATATTGATTTTTTATTTTTGACGCACCATCATGCCGACCATGCGGGGCAAGCCTGGCGTTTGCGTGACGCCTCGATTCCTGTATATGGACACGAGAAGCTCGTTCGCTATTTGGAACAGACACCGAACTTCATCAAACGGGGCAATCAGTTCTTACACGACCTGGCGCACTGGTTTGGTACACCCGAGTCGATTGTGAACAAACTGCCTGATTATCGGGAAGCGTTGCGTTGGATCGGTCCGACGACCGTCACGATGACGTTCGAGGACGGTCAAGATGTGACGAGTGACGGGGCATGGAAGACGATCCATCTGCCTGGTCATGCGAGTGACCAGCTCGGTCTCCTTGGTCCTGGCGGTGTTTTGATCGCGGGTGATCATTTGATTGATACGGTCGAACCGAACCCGCTCATTGAACAACCGTACGAGGAGGAAGGGTTTGCCTCACCGGTCGTCCTGTATCTCGATTCGCTCCGAAAACTTCAAGACGTCGATTTGAAGCTCGTCGTGAGCGGGCACGGGGAACCGATTCAAAAACCGCGACCGTTGATCGAGGCGCGCATCGCCCAGCGTTATGAACGGAGTGAGTTGCTGCTCGCCGATTGGGTCGACGGGTTGAGCGTGTTCGATTGGTCGATGCGCCTCTATGGCCGCAAGATGCGTCGGGCGATGCCGCTCGTCTTCAGTGAGGTGTTCGCGCGCTTGACGTTGCTCGAGGAACGTGGCCGCGTCGTCAAACGGTTGACGGACGGGAAATGGATCTATATGAGAGCGGAGGAATTTGTGGAATGAGACATATTGTGATCACGGGTGCGTCGAGCGGCTTTGGGGCCGCGCTGGCGCATTCTTTTTATGAGGCGGGTGCCCGCTTGACATTGATTGCACGAAGTGAGGACCGATTGCGTGAACTCGGCACGAAACTATCGGCCGATTGGCTCGTCGCCGACGTCTGTACCGAATATGAGACGCTCGTGGCAAACGTCGAACGAACATACGGGCCAATCGACGTCTGGGTGAACAATGCCGGTATCGGTGAGTTCGACCGGGTCGTCGATCAATCGACCGACGTCATCGAGGAGACGATACGCTTGAACGCGATCGCCCCGATGGTGCTCGCACGTGACTGTGCCCGGTCGATGCGCCGCGGCAGCACGATCATCAACGTCTGCTCGCAAGCGGCGAAAGTACCGACGCCGAAGTCGGCCGTCTATGCCGGTTCAAAGGCGGCGTTACTTCAGTTCTCGAACGCGCTTCGGTTGGAACTGAAGCCGGAAGGGATTCATGTGTTGACGGTCAATCCGGGTCCGATCGCGACACCGTTTTTTCTCCGGGCCGACAAGAGCGGACGTTACGAGGCGAGCGTGAAATCGATTATGCTCAATCCCGATCGTCTCGCGAAACGTGTCGTCGCGGCGTGTGAGGCGTCGAAACGTGAAGTGAATGCCCCGTGGTGGATGGAACTTGGCGCGAAACTGTACGCAATGTGCCCGGTCATGTTCGAACGGCTCGCAAAACGGGGATTTGACAGAAAGTAAATGCGCCAACATAGAGAAAAAAGGGGGAGACACGATGCGCCGATTGAAACAATTTGGCTTGATGCTGTCACTCATCTTCCTCGCTGCCTGCGGGACGACGCGCGCCGAGATCACACCGACGTTCGAACAGGCAGCCGAAGAAGCGAAACAGTCGACGGTCAATTTTTATATGTGGGGAGGCGATGACGGCATCAATCGCTACATCGATGAGTATGTCGCGCCCCGCCTGAAACAGACGTATGACGTGGAGTTGAACCGCGTCCCGATGGACACGGCCGAGTTCGTGCGCCAATTGTCGCTCGACAAGCGGGCAAATCGAGAAGAAGGGACAATCGACCTCATGTGGATCAACGGAGACAATTTCCGTAACGCCGCCGAGGCGGAGTTGCTCCAAGGCGACCTGCTCGACAAAATCCCGAACGCCGCGCTGTTGAACGAAGAAGCCCAGGCAACTGATGCGGGCACCCCGACCGACGGGCTCGAGGTCGCCTGGGGGAACGTGCAGTTCGTCATGCACTATGATGCGGACAAAGTCAAAAATCCGCCGACGACGTTCGACGAATTACATCGTTGGACCGAAGAAAATCCGGGCCGTTTCACGTATCCTGAAGTGACAGACTTCACGGGCAACGCGTTCGTCCGCCATCTGCTCTACGCCGAGTATGGGGCTGCGGCCGGTGACGGAGAGATTCCAGACGCGTTCTGGGAGAAGCTTGCGACGTGGTCGCCGACCCTTTGGAAACAAGGGTCAACATATCCGAAGTCACTCGCCCAACTCGACCAGTTGTACGCCGCGGGTGACGTCTGGATGACGATGGGCTTCAATGAACGACGCGCCGAGGCGGAACGCAACGACGGCGTGTTCCCGAAGGGGACACGGGCACTCGTGCTCGAGCATTCGATTGCCTCGACGCATTTTCTCGCCGTTCCGTTTAACGCCAAAAATCCGAACGGTGCGCTCGTCGTCATCAATGAGTTACTGTCACCGGAAGCCCAGCTCGCCAAACAAGACGCGACGTATTGGGGGGACGGGACATCGCTCGATTTGACGAAACTCGATGCGGCCGACCGTGACGCCTTCTTGAAGCTCGATGACGGTGTCACCTATCCTGATCCGGAACGTCTCGCCGAACGATCGATTCCCGACTATGGGCCCGCCGTGATTGATGCGATTCGTGAGGAGTGGGATCGTGTCGCGAAGTAGTCTATGGCTTAGTTTAATCGTTTTGGCATTGCCATTCACCGGCGTTGCCTTCCTGCTCTACGAGACCGTCGGATTTGACTGGTCTGAGTTGAACGAGGCGGCGTGGCGTGCGAGCCTGGCGGTGACGTTGTACGTGACGCTTACATCGACGTTCCTCTCACTCGTGATTGGGACGTGGCTTGCCCGGACGATCTATATGAGGCGTTCGATGTGGCTCGCATCATTCCTCAAATGGCCGATGTTCGTGCCGCACGTCGCGGCAGCCTATTTGTTTTATCTGTTGTTCTCAGGTGGCTTTCCGGTATATGGCCTCATTGAGGCAAATGAGCGCCATCATCTCGTCGTCATCTTGACGTACGTCTGGAAAGAAGTACCGTTCGTTTTTTTGATGGTGGTCGGCACATACGGCCAACTGAATCCAGGGTACTTGGATATGGCCAAGACGCTCCAGCTCAAACCGCTCGAACAGTTCAGAGTGGCCGAATGGCCATTTCTCATCAAACCGCTCCTCGACTCGTTCTGGGTGCTCGTGGCGTTCATCTCGTTCGCTTATGAAGTGCCGGCTTTGCTAGGTGTCACGTACCCCGAGCTGCTCGGGGTACTCGCCTACGAGCGATTGACGACTGGTCTATTTTTAAATGCATTCGAGTCGTATGCGGTCGCGCTCGCTTGGACATTGTTCATCTTCAGCGGCGTCATCGCATCCTACGCTTTGACGGCCAAGCGGAGACGCCGAATCGAACGGGGGGTGAGACGATGAGTCGACTTCTCGTCGCTTGTTTCGTCGTCTTTCCGTTCGTCGGGTTGTTTTTGACGTTTCCGAGGTCGCTCACGTGGGACGAGGCGATTTTGAATACGGTCGCCTACGTGGTCGCCGTGGCGCTCATCAACGTTTGGCTCGGCATCGGGACGGCCTGGTGGCTCTTGTTCACCGAGTCAAAATGGAAGGCGTGGGTCGAATGGCTCACGTTTCTGCCATTGTTTATCCCCGTCTTGGCGAGCATGTTCGGCATGTATATCGCCCTCGCCCAAGTCGGACTCATCGGGACGTACACGGGGGTCGGGCTCGTCCTACTCGTCACGACGTTGCCGTATTCGATTCGATTGGCATACAACGCCATGTACGTGATCGGGAGACCGCTCCTCGAACAGTCACTGACGCTCGCGCCGCTCACCCGGATCGGGTTCGTCCTATTCCCGCTCATGAAAGAGTCGGTGCGGACGATCGTATTGTTTTCGACCGTCATCGTGTTGAGTCAATTCGTGCTCGTCCAATTGATCGGGGCCGGACTCGTCCCGACGGTCACAACGCGGCTGTATCAGGCCTACGCAGGCAATGACGTCTCATTGGCGTTACAAAATACATGGGTGCTCGTCTCGTTGCCGGTCTTATTTTATATCGGGCTCGGTGCGATGTTCGGCATCTGGATTAGATTGGTGAAGGGGCGTTTGCAATGAGCTTGGTATTGTCAGGAATACGAAAACGTTTTAAAGACCGCGACGTGTTACGCGGCATCGATCTCACTATCCCGAACGGAGAAATCCATGCCCTCGTGGGTGTGAGCGGTTCCGGGAAGTCGACACTGCTCCGCATCGTCGCCGGACTTGAGACGCTTGATGCCGGGTCGGTGACGTGGGAGGAGATGCCGCTCGATGGGGTACCGCCTCACTTGCGCCGGATTACGATGTTGTCCCAATCCCCGCTCTTGTTTCCGCATCTGACAGTCGGCGAGAACGTGACGCTCGCCACGCCGAACCGGTCACGGGAAGAAGCGGAAGCGTGGCTCACCCGGGTCAAGCTTCCTGGCCGCTACGACGCTGAAATTCATGAATTGTCTGGAGGGGAACAGCAACGCGCGAGCTTCGCCCGGGCGCTCGCTGCCGCGCCTCGACTCATTCTGCTCGATGAGCCGTTCACGAACCTCGACCCCGGTCTCAAATCCGAGTTGCAACGACTGATTCGTGACCTCGTCCGTGAACTCGAGTTGACGGCGCTCCTTGTGACCCACGACCGGGAAGAAGCGATGCTCGTCGCCGACCGGGTGACATTACTCGAGACGGGTCGGGTTCTGGTGACCGGTACGCCGGGACGTTTATCCGAGACGGAGTCGACGTTCGGTGACTTTGTCGAAGTGAGCGGTACGCTGCTTCCGTCGACCGATATCGACGTGTCGACAGAGGCGACGTCCGATTCGATCGTGCTCGTCCGGACGTTCATTCGCTTCGGGCATCATTTCGGCGAGTACCGGCGCCCGACCGGGGAATATGTCATCTTACCGCGGAGCGAATCGTTCAAAGTCGGAGAGACGTATTATTTGCGACAGAAACAAGGAGGAATTTGATGTTAGACACATACGGTAGCCGCTTCGTCCGTCCCGTCATCGAGCGCGGGGCCGATCGGCTTTTGAAATGGAACTTTACCCCGAACGAGGTGACGATCCTCGGAGGCATCATCGGTGTCTCGGTCGGTCTGTTCATTTATAACGATATGTTGTGGACGGCCGTGTTGCTGTTATGGGTGTCGGGTCTCTTCGACGTCCTCGATGGGACGATGGCCCGGCGCTCCCAAAAGACGGGGTTCGGCACGGTGCTCGACCTCGTCTTCGACCGTATCGTCGAGATTGCCGTCGTCATCGCGCTCGCTCTACGACATCCTGAACATATGCCGATCTTCCTGCTCTTGCTCGGGTCGTTCGTCGTGGCGATGACGTTATTCCTCGCCGTCGGGGCGAGCAGCTCACGCCGTTCAGAGAAATCATTTTATTATCAGCCTGGTATTTTGGAGCGGACGGAATGTTTCATCTTGTTCACGCTCATGATTCTTTTCCCGACATGGATCGGCGTCATCGCGACGATTTTCCTCGTGCTTGAAGTGTTCACAATCCTCCAACGTTTGTTTGAAGCAAGGCGGATTCTAAGATGAAGCCGCGCCTTGTCTTGGTCGGGCTCGGTCATGGGCAGCTCGAGATTCTAGAACACCTCGATGCGCTTAACGAAAACTACGAAGTGTCGTATATCGGTGGACGAGAGGCGATTTATACGGGTGCGTTTCCTCAAGTGATCGCTGGCGAGATGGAATCGGCGACGACGCGGTTGCGTCGTGACGTCTCTCCCGTCGCCGAGCGCCTGATCGGTCTCGATCCGGATGCGCGCCTCGTCGAAACCGATCGCGGCCACGTCGCATATGACATCCTCGTGCTCGCGACCGGTGCGAAGAGTCGTGGGATCGGGAACCGGTTAAAACCGATGACGACAAACATGCTGGACGAGATTTTACAGAGTGATGCAATCACGATCGTCGGCGGGGGCAAAGCCGGAGTCGAACTCGCCTTCGCTTGCCTCAGACAGAAGCAACGCGTGACGCTCTATGCTCGTGACATCTTACCCGAACTTCCCCGTCATGTCGGGCGACAGATGGCGCGACGTCTCGTCCGCAGCGGCGTGATGCTCATTCTGACGTCGTTCCAACCAGGGACTCAGACAGAGGGACTCGTCTTAGACGCGACCGGTGTCGTTCCTGATGAGTTTTGGTCTGAGGCTGGACTTGCGGACGATGGGGCGTTCATCGACACGGAAGACGATTTGCGACACCCGGTCTACCGCGAGATTTATATCACCGGGGATATGGCGGCCCGATTGAACGGTGGTGTCGATGCCGTCCGTTCGGGTCGGCATGTCGCCCGTCAACTGCTCGGTACGCCACGCCGGTTCAAATCGCGGACGTCGCTCAATATTTTGTTGACGACCCCAGGACGGGCACTCTTGACGTTCGGGAAGCTGACATGGCACGGTCGTCTGCCGTTTTGGCTAAAGCGGCGCATCGACCGGCGTTATCTCGAGCGCTTCAAGTGAACAAAAAAAGACGACCACGACGGCCGTCTTTTTGTTTACGCGTTCAACGTATCGAGGAACGAGCGGATTTGCATCTCCGTCTTGGCGTTCGCCGAGTGGAGGTGTTCTTGTTTGACGCCTTCTTGATAGAAAAGAAGTGAGGGGATGCCTCGGACTTCTTGCGCGTCCGACAGTTCAGGCAACTCGTCGCGGTCGACGACGTACCAGTTGAACTGCGGATAATCTTTGACTAGTTCGTCGACGTACATATCAAGACGACGGCAGTCGGGACACCATGATGTCGTAAAGATGACCATACCTTTATTTTGGATGGCCTCTTGGAATTGTTGATCAGATTGGATCGGTTTCATAAAAATCTCTCCCTTCACATATATTGTCTGTGTATTCGTAACGGGCGTCAACCGATTGGCATTCTCGGTCGTATCGCAATATGTGATACACTTATAAAAATAGAACCGCAAGGGATAGGTGATGGTTATGGCGTTACGTCATGCACTACTCGGGTTATTGACCCATCAACCCGCTACCGGCTATGCCTTGAACGCGACGTTCAAAGCACAAATGATTCATTTTTGGCACGCCCATCATACACAGATTTATCGCGAACTGTTAAAGATGGAAGACGAATCACTCGTCTCCTCTGAGCACGTCGCTCAACATGACTTACCGGATAAAAAGATTTATTCAATCACCGAGGCGGGACGTCAAGAGCTAATCGACTGGCTCCGGCAACCGACCTCGTACCAACCGAAGATGAAAGATGAGAACTTGCTACGGGTCAGCCTCCTGCAACTACTCCCGCTCGACGAGGCGATCCGTTACGTCGAGGAGACGAAAGCGCATCATGAACAAGTCGCTCATCAGATTCGGGCGTTTCAAGCGGCGCACCAGTCCGAGGCTGACACGCTCGGTTATTTACTGACGAGCGAGTACGCCATCCGGATGATGGAAAATTACGCCGGTTGGGCTGATTGGGCCATCGAACAGATGAAACAGCGAGACAAACATGCGACCTGACGTTCAGGTCGCATGTTTTGTGTAGGGTTGGACCGGCAGCCGGTTCAACAGATCGTCGAGTTTGTGCGAATCGACGGCGTATTGATGAGCGGCGATCAAGTCGTTCAATTGGTCGACCGAGGACGCGCCCGGTAGGACGACGGCACATGTCCGCTCCGCGGCTGCGAGGGCGTACGCTTGAATCGGTTCGGGAATCGTCGGCATCAAGTCGCGCAACTCCGCTTCAGTCCAAGATTCAAAGCCCTTCTCCGACAAGCGGGCAGACCATTCGTCGGTCAGTATGCCTTTGGCGAGCGGACCGCGCCCGACGATCGGGATGTCGAGTTCGAGCGTTTCGATGCGGCGGTCGAGCAGGGAGTACGGGGTCATCAAGACATCGAGCTCTCCGTGTTCGAGCCAGTAGCGGATGAAGTTCGGGCGAATCGAGGACAGTCCGATTTGGCGGATGGCGCCAGCTTGTTTCTGTCGACGCATGAAATCGATTGTCGCGTCCAGGTCGTCTTCCATCGTGCCGCCATGAACGTAATATAAATCCAAGTAATCTGTCTGTAAGCGTTCGAGAGAATCGTGTAGGGCCTGTTCTAAATAGGAGGGGGCTGGATTCCAACGCATTCCGTCCCCTGTCCATTGATTCCCGCCTTTACTGGTCAAGAACAGTTCGTTCCGGCGACCGGCGAACGTCGAGCCGACGAGTTTTTCGACTTCGAAGTGGTCATAGACGTCGGCCGTATCAAAGTGGCGGATGCCAGCCGCATAGGCGGCCTCTAAAATCTGTCGCGCTTCCGCCTCGCCATGTTTCAAAATCGACATAGTTCCTAATCCTAACTCTGCCATTGATAATTCCTCCTTGTTCCGTCTGTCAATATGAATCATAATTACAGTATATAGGAAAAGGTGAGGGGTACATACAATGGAAGAGAAAACGATTGAACGGGAAGTCATTTACGAAGGAAAGATCTTTAACGTGGAGAAGCACGTCGTGTCACTCCCGAACGGAGGGACGTCGGTCCGCGAACTCGTCTATCACAACGGGGCCGTCGCCGTCCTCGTCGTCGATGAAGACGACCGCATCGTCCTCGTCGAGCAGTACCGGAAAGCGTTCGAATCGATGTCGCTCGAAATTCCGGCCGGAAAATTGGAAGTTGGTGAGGAACCGCTTGCGAGCGCGAAGCGCGAGCTCGAAGAAGAGACCGGTTATACGGCCGAGAATCTTGAAAAAATCTTCTCGTTTTACGGGGCACCCGGCTTTTGTAGCGAA
This sequence comes from Exiguobacterium sp. s7, assembly GCF_018618195.1. NCBI lineage: Bacteria > Bacillati > Bacillota > Bacilli > Caryophanales > Exiguobacterium > Exiguobacterium sp. s7. The sequence continues at coordinate 372,680 of NZ_JACSLO010000002.1, forward strand.
CGGGTCGACGTCTACGTCGCACGCGGCTTGACGGCCGGTGTGATGAACCTCGATGAAGATGAATTTTTACAAGTCCAACGCTTTACGTTCGACGAGGCGGTCGACTTGTTAGCGAGCGGACGAATCACCGACGCGAAGACGATCATGGCGATTCAATGGTGGCAATTATCTAAATTGAAATGATTCTAAACTAGAGTGACATATGTTACACTTACATAGGAATCATTTTAATTTGAAAAACCGAACGAACTTCGGTATGCTTTGAATAGTGAATTATGCAAAGAGGGGGCGCCTTATGGAAACGCGAATTGAACGGATCAAACAGCAATTGAGCGCCAAAGGATATAAATTGACACCGCAACGAGAATCGACGGTCCGCATCTTACTTGAGAATGAAACGGATCATTTGAGTGCGGAGAACGTCTTCATGCTCGTCAAAGGCATCGCTCCGGAAATCGGGCTCGCGACGGTTTACCGGACGCTCGAGCTTTTGACCGAGCTCGGTGTCGTCGACAAAGTCAACTTCGGTGACGGCGTTGCCCGTTTCGACCTCAGACCAGAAGGCGCGAACCATTCGCACCATCATCTCGTCTGTGTCGAGTGCGGTTCGGTCGAGGAGATCATGGAAGACTTGCTCGTCGACGTTGAGAAGAAAGTCGAAAGCAAATACGAATTTTTAATCAAAGACCATCGCTTGACGTTTCACGGCATCTGTAAAGTGTGCCAAGCTAAAGGCGTCACGCTTGAGGGTCATAAAGCAGTCATCAACGGATAAAGCAAGACAGGCAGCCTCTTAAAGGCTGCCTGTCTTTTGTATGTCGTCACATCGTCAAATAACGGGACAAGCCGGTGGCGATGCCATCGTGATTGTTCGACAGCGTGATTTCGTTCGCAATAGCCTTGATGTCTTCGACGGCGTTGTCCATCGCGACCCCGATGCCGGCATACTCGATGATGGAGCGGTCGTTATGGCCGTCCCCGAACGCGATGACGTGCTCGCGGTCAATCCCAATCTCCCGGAACACGTGATCGAGTGCCCGGGCCTTGTCGATTCCGAGATCCGTGAACTCATAGTACATGGCTGCCGTGAACATGCCCGTCACGCGGTCCGTGAACGGTCCGGCGAGCGAGGCGGCATGGGCCTGTAGATAGTCCGGCTGTCCGGCGACGAGGATTTTATAGATCGGGAAGGTGATGGCGTCGGCGAGTCGCGGCTCTTCCCGCAATTGGAATCGTCCGCCGCGCGACTCATACTCGATGATATTGAACGGCTTACCATTTAACTCGAGCATGCCGCTGAAGACGTCATTAACGTACATATACGTCTCGTCATTGATCATCGGGATGACGTCGAATCCGGTCAAATGATCCAAGATGGCAATCGCGTCGTCCTGATTGATGGCCTGTTCGAACAGCGTCTCGTTCGTTCTGGCATCGGTCACACATGCCCCGTTCGAGGAGACGATGAGTCCCCCATTTTTATGGAGCATGAGCTCTTCGGCGAAAGGGTCGATTCCTCGCTTCGGACGTCCGGAAGTGAGCACCACTTTGACGCCGTTCGCCTGCAAATCGAGAAGTATCTGTTTCGTGCGCGGCGAGATCATTTTTTGATCGTTCAACAACGTCCCGTCAAGGTCTAGTAGAATCGCTTGGATCATCGTCGCGTCTCCTTAAATCGTCAATTCGAGTTTGTTTTGTTCGGGGTCGAGCAGGACGCTCTCTTAATAACCGTCCCCAGTCGTGCGTGGGCCATCGACGAGTGGGTAGCCGTCGGTCTCGAGTCGTCGCGTCAAGCTGTCGACCGCTTCTTTGCTGCCGAGTGCGAACGCGATATGCGCATAGCCGAGCGTCTCACGCGAAGCGTCTTCAATGTCCGGACGGCGCATCAACTCGAAGCGGCATGAACTGTTTGGGAACGTCAGAAAATAGGATTCGAACTGTTTGCGTTCGTTGATATACTTCTCGTTCGCGGTTGCCCCGAGATACGTCTCATAAAAACGGCGCATCTGTTCAAGCTCGTTCACCCAGAGGGCGACGTGTTCAATCTTCATGGAATACCCCCCTTGGAATTGTTGTCGTATGCTGGGTGGTCAGCTTCATGACCGCTGCCTGGAATTCGAGCATTCGTCGTGTGGAGTGTATCAAATCCGGACAGGCTTGGTAAACTCGACATGAGAAAAGCGGCGTGAAAACCTCACCAATTCCTGTCACAAAAAAGCTTTAAAAAAAATGAGGTCAGACGTCTTCACAACGGTTTACATAAGTGATATGATGTAAGCGTATTCAGGTGTAGCGAGGAAGGAGGGGGATGTCATGCGTTCGCAAGTCGAGTTATTTTTGCAGTATATGACGGTTGAGAAACGAATGTCCACGAACACGAGACAAGCCTATGCGAGCGATTTGACCCAGTACTTATCGACACTTACCCAACTCGGGGTGACAGAATGGAATGAAGTCACGCGGGCACACATCGTCAAACATATGGAAGAGTTATCGCAAGCCGGTCGGGCTGCTTCATCACTCCGACGGGCCGTCAGTTCGATTCGGACGTTCCATCATCATTTGAAGATGACAGGTGGTGCAACGACTGACCCGGCACTTTATTTGGAGACGCCGAAAGCGGAACGGCATCTGCCAGACACGTGGTCTCAAGATGAAGTTGAACGGTTGCTCGACAGTGTGCCGACGTCAGACCCGCTCGCGCTCCGCGATCGGGCCATGCTCGAACTGCTCTACGGAACGGGCATGCGCGTCAGCGAACTTCTTGGGCTTGATTTGGATGATTTACAGTTCGAATTGGGGTATCTACAGTGTGAAGGCAAAGGCGAGAGCGCCCGGATCATCCCGGTGTCGTCTGTCGCCCAAGGTTTTGTCGAACGCTATATCCAACAGGCCCGTAACGGGCTCGGCGGTCGGGAGACCGAGGCGTTGTTCTTGAACGGGCGCGGCGGAAGGCTCAGCCGTCAAGGGTTCTGGAAGATGATCAAACGACGGGCCAAAGAGGCCGGCATCCAAAAAGAGATCACGCCACACGTGCTCCGTCATTCGTTCGCGACACACTTGCTCGAGAACGGGGCCGATCTTCGGGCCATCCAACAGATGCTTGGGCATGCCGATCTCTCCACGACTCAAATCTACACACATGTCAATAAGGCACGACTCCACGATGTCTATCGAAAACATCATCCGCGTGCGTAAAGACACTAAAGGAGGAACTTTTTGTGAAGAAATTTAAACGTATTTTCTTGGTCGTCATGGACTCGGTCGGGATTGGGGAAGCCCCAGATGCCGACCAGTTCGGAGACGTCGGTTCAGACACGCTCGGGCATATCGCTCGTGAACACGGTGGGTTGAACATGCCGAACATGGGCCGCCTCGGGCTGTCGAACATCAAGCCGATTGACGGCATCGAAGTGTCGACGACACCGAGCGCCTACGGACGCATGGAAGAAATCTCGGCCGGGAAAGACACGATGACTGGCCACTGGGAGATCATGGGCCTTCATATCGATACGCCTTTCCGCGTGTTCGAAGAATTCCCGGACGATTTGATCGACCGGCTCAAAGAGTTCAGCGGCCGTGACATCATCGGCAACAAGCCGGCATCAGGGACAGAGATCTTGGATGAGCTCGGCGAAGAGCATGTCAAAACAGGTGCCTTGATCGTCTATACATCAGCTGACTCGGTGCTCCAAATCGCGGCGCACGAAGAAGTCGTCCCGCTCGACGAGTTGTACCGCATCTGCGAATACGCCCGTGAAATCACGCGCGAAGACCCGTACATGCTCGGCCGCATCATCGCCCGACCGTTCCTCGGAACGCCTGGCGCGTGGGTCCGGACATCTAATCGTCACGACTATGCGCTCAAGCCGTTCGGCAAGACGGTCATGAACACGCTCGAGACGGCAGGGAAAGATGTGATCGCTCTTGGGAAAATCAGCGACATCTATGACGGCGAAGGTGTCACGAAAGCGATTCGGACAAAATCGAACATGGATGGCATGGACAAACTCGTCGAATCGCTCGATGAAGAGTTCGAAGGTCTCTGCTTCTTGAACCTCGTCGACTTCGATGCGCTCTTCGGTCACCGCCGTGACCCAGAAGGCTATGCGATCGCGCTTGAAGAGTATGACGCCCGTCTACCGGAAGTAATGGAGAAGTTGCGTGAAGACGACTTGCTCATCATTACGGCCGACCACGGGAACGACCCGACGGCACCGGGAACGGACCATACGCGTGAATATGTGCCGCTCATCGTCCATCATCACGGTTCGACAGCGGTCGACCTCGGCATCCGCGGAACGTTCGCCGATATCGGCGCCACAGTGGCCGATAACTTCGACGTCGATGCACCAGCACACGGAAAGAGTTTCTTAAACGAAATTTGAGGAGGCATTACTCATGGTAAATTGGAACGAAACAAAGGCATTTTTACAGGAACGCATGAACGGAACACCAGAAATCGGACTCATTCTCGGCTCAGGTCTCGGCGTCCTCGCGGATGAAATCGAGAACGCGGTGAAAATCCCTTATGAGGATATCCCGCACTTCCCGGTATCGACCGTCGAAGGCCACGCCGGCCAACTCGTCTTCGGGGACCTCGAAGGAAAACGCGTCGTCGCGATGCAAGGACGGTTCCACTTCTATGAAGGCTACTCAATGGAACAAGTGACGTTCCCGGTCCGCGTCCTCAAATTGATCGGTGTCGAAACGCTCATCGTCACGAATGCGGCTGGTGCTTGCAACGAGTCGTTCAACCCGGGGGACTTGATGATCATTACGGATCACATCAACTTCTTCGGTACGAGCCCACTCATCGGTAAGAACGCGAGCGACTTCGGAACACGTTTCCCGGACATGTCAGAAGCGTACGATAAGGAGCTCGTCACATTGACGGAAGGCGTCGCCACAAAACTTGGACTTTCTGTTCAAAAAGGCGTCTACTTCGGGAACACGGGTCCGACGTATGAGACACCGGCCGAAGTGAAGATGGCTCGCCTGCTCGGAGGCGACGTTGTCGGCATGTCGACGGTGCCTGAAGTCATCGTGGCCCGTCACTCAGATATGCGAGTGCTCGGCATCTCGTGCGTATCGAACATGGCAGCCGGGATTTTAGATCAACCGCTCAACCATGAAGAAGTCATCGAGACGACAGAACGCGTCCGCCAAGACTTCCTTTCACTCGTACGCGGCACGATTCAAAGCATGTAACCACTACCCAATTAGGAGGACGAAACTTATGCGCATGGTCGATTTGATTTTGAAAAAACGTAACGGTGGCGAATTGAACGAAGAGGAGATTCGCTTCATCATCGAAGGCTTCACGAACGAGACGATTCCTGATTATCAGATGTCGGCCCTTTCGATGGCGATTTACTTTAACGGCATGACAGAGAAAGAGACGGCGGCCTTGACGATGGAGATGGTCAAGTCTGGTGACGTCATCGATTTGTCGAACATTCAAGGTAAAAAAGTTGATAAACACTCGACTGGCGGCGTCGGTGACAAAATCAGCTTAATCGTCGCTCCGCTCGTCGCGTCAATCGGGATTCCGGTCGCGAAGATGAGCGGTCGCGGTCTCGGCCACACGGGCGGGACGATCGATAAGCTTGAATCGTTCCCTGGCTTCAACGTCGAGTTGACGGAAGAACAGTTCACGAAGCAAGTAAACGATATCAAGATGTCAATCATCGGTCAGACGGGCAACTTGACGCCTGCCGACAAACGTCTTTACGCACTCCGTGACGTGACGGCGACGGTCGATTCAATCCCGCTCATCGCGAGCTCGATCATGTCGAAGAAGATCGCGGCCGGTGCCGACAGCATCGTCCTTGACGTCAAGACGGGTTCAGGCGCGTTCATGAAGTCGTTCGACGACGCGAAAGCGCTCGCTGAAGAGATGGTCGCCATCGGTAAGAACGTCGGCCGTAAGACGGTCGCCGTCATCACGGATATGGACCAGCCGCTCGGTTTCGAAATCGGGAACGCCAATGAAGTGAAAGAAGCGATTGAAGTCCTCTCGGGCAAAGACGTGACCGACTTGAAGACGATTGCCCTCACGATTGCCGGCCATATGGCAGTACTCGGCGAGTTCTATCAGACGTTCGAGGAAGCGTACGCTGACCTTGAGAAACGGATGGCCGACGGTCATGCCCTCGAAGTGTTCCGTCAGTTCGTAGCGGCACAAGGTGGCGACGCGTCGCTCGTCGATGACTTGTCGAAACTTCCGCAAGCGAAGTATGAGACGACGTTCGTCGCGAAACAAGCAGGTTACGTCGAGTCGATTATCGCTGACGAAGTCGGTGTGGCAGCGATGCTCCTCGGCGCAGGTCGGGCGACAAAAGATGATCAGCTCGACTTCGCGGCCGGTATCACGCTCGAGAAGAAAGTCGGTGACAAGGTCGAGGCCGGTGACGTGATCGCCGTGCTCCGTTCGAACAAAGAAGACATGACATCTGCGCTCGAGCGGATGGACCACGCGTACACGATCGGTGCGACAGAGCCGACGGCGCGTCCACTCGTCCACGCTGTCATCCAGTAAGCGGCAAGTCAGAACGTCTGTTTCCACAAAATAGTGGAGACAGACGGTTTTTTTTGATAGAATGGGCAATGTGTGAGTGAGAATGACAATATGAACATAAAGGGGTAACTTTTCATGAAAAAAGGATCTATGAAATTAGAGAACGGCGAAATGATCGAATTCGACTTGTTCCACGATGCGGCACCGATCACGGTCGACAACTTCGAGGAGCTCGCGAACAGCGGCTTCTATAACGGTTTGACGTTCCACCGGGTCATCCCAGGTTTCGTCAGCCAAGGCGGCTGCCCAGACGGGACAGGCATGGGTGGTTCAGGCAAGACGATCCCATGTGAGACATCGACATCGTTCCCATACAAACATGAAGCGGGTTCGCTTTCAATGGCACACGCCGGACGCAACACGGGCTCGTCACAGTTCTTCATCGTCCATGAGCCACAACCACATCTCGACGGTGTCCACACGGTCTTCGGAAAAGTGACGTCTGGCCTTGAGCACGCGGTCAAACTTCGTCAAGGCACGAAGATGGCCGAAGTTAAAGTTTGGGACGAGAATTGATTTCTGCCTGAACGTTATGGCACAATGAGCCATGTCTCTCACGTGTTCACTTAGTGAAACATGAATGACTAAAGGTGGTGAAACCAGCAATGCTGGTGAAATACAAACAATCGTACGAAAAGACGGCGATGGGCTTGCTCGCGTTCTCATGTAGCGACAAATCTCCGCTCGCCTTGCTCGAACTCGTCCGGTCCTACGAAGAAGACCCTGCCAAATTCCTCTATCTGTGGAGAGTCGGGGAAGACTTCGTCGGGATCATCGGGATGGAGCAACAAGAGACGACGATGTTCATCCATCATATCGCGCTGTCTCCGTCGTTCCGCGGCGAGAAGCGTTCTTACGAATTGCTCGATGAGACCCGGAACTTATTGCCGCTCGACTTGACGCTTGTCGGTCAAGGCAAAACCGGTGACTTGCTCGATAAATGGAACCAAGTCGTCATTTAAAAAAAGCTAGGCTCAGCGCCTAGCTTTTTTACGTGCCTCAAGCGCCCGGAGCCGTTCGGTGACGACGGGTGTCCGGTCTCGATACATATGTTTATGGACGAGCTCGTCAAACGTCAAAGTGGTCGGTTCGAAGGCGGGCTTCAAACGCTCGATGCGTTGTCGTGTCGCTTCATTGAGCGGAAGCGCCTCCGGGAGCGGCCAACGCTCCAAGTCACGGGCAAACGTCGCGGTATCGATTCCGAGGGCTTCGAGTTCGGTCACGGCCAACGTGAGCTTCTGCTGTAACGCTGCGATACTCTTTTTTGCACCGGGCGTGTTACCGCGACGGGCATGGTAGTGGGCAACGGCGTATTGAATCAAGGCAGCGTAACCGAGATCCTCTCGCCCCCCGTCCTGCCATGCTTCTTCAAGCACTTCGTGGCACTCGAAATAATCGGCATGACATTCAAATAAGAGCGTATACTGGATAAAAGGCGTCGACATCAAATTTCTCCTTTCGTGGTCACGGTACTACAAAACATGTTATACTAAAGCGCAAAAATGTAAATGGCAGGTGTCTCTATGGAAGCGTACAACGTCAAAATCGATACGTTCGAAGGCCCGCTTGACCTGTTGCTCCACTTGATTGGAAAAATGGAGCTCGACATCGCAGACATCTCTGTCTCCGAGGTCACGGATCAGTATGTCGCCTATATCCGGACGATGCAAAAATTTGAACTCGATGTGGCCAGTGAATATTTGGTCATGGCGGCGACGTTGCTCCAATTGAAGAGCAAGCAACTGTTGCCACCGGTTCCAGTTGAAGAAGATGACATTCCCGACTTTGGGGAAGAACCGACCCGAGAAGGGTTGATTCGACAGTTGATTGAATATAAGGCGTATAAAGAAGCGGTCGTATTCATGCGCGAGCAAGAAGAGTCTCGCCTCGAACTGTATAGCCGTCCCGGTGAGGATTTGACGCGCTACATGTCCGACCTCGTCCAGCCGTATGACGGTCCACTCAACTTTGCGGACTTATTACACGCCTATTCGAAAATGGTCGAACGCAAGCGGTGGAAAGAGCGTCGCAAAAAGACGATCAAACGTGAAGAACGGACGCTTGAAGAACAGATGACACGGTTGCACGATCACGTCTCGGCAAAGCGGACAACATCGTTCTTCTCGTTTTTTGAGGAACGTCCCGATGTGTCGGACCTTGTCGTCACGTTCATGGCGCTACTCGAATTGATCAAGTTGCGCGTCGTTACGACCAAACAGGAAGAGCGAGACATTCAAATCTCGTTCGTCGAATCGTCAAAGGAAAGGGATGAAGCCGTTGCTGTCTTATGAAACGATTATTGAGAGTCTATTGTTCGTCGTCGGCGAAGAAGGAATGGAAGTGCGGGCCCTCGCGGACACGCTCGACATTTCGGAAGCCGCTGCACGCGAACAGTTGAGCAAACTAGAAGCATCGTTCAAAGATTCGGGTCGTCCGTTCCAACTGATTGAATCCGCGGGCGTGTATAAGCTCGTGACGATTCCTGAAGTGTCGGAGTACATTCAACGTTACGTCGGCACGATGGCCGAACAGGCGTTATCACGTGCCGCGATGGAGACGCTCGTCATCATCGCGTACAAGCAACCGGTCACCCGGGCCGATATCGAGGAAGTCCGGGGCGTCAAAGTCGAGCGTGTCATCCATACGCTGTTGTCTAAAGGATTGATTGAAGCGGCCGGCCGGGCCAAGACGATTGGCCGGGCCAAGTTATACCGGACGACCGAACATTTCCTGGACCATTTTGGATTCAATTCACTCGATGAATTGCCCCCATTAACGTTTGAAGACGAGCTCTCGGACGAAGGCGATTTGTTCTTCGGCCAGCCGTCTGCGATTACGCAAGATAGATTGGAGAATGAATAAATGGAACGTTTACAAAAAGTGATTGCCCAAGCAGGTGTCGCCTCACGGCGTAAAGCCGAAGAAATGATTTTAGATGGACGGGTGCGCGTCAACGGGAAAGTCGTGCGCGAACTCGGTACGAAAGTCGGTCCAAAGTCTGAAGTCGAGGTCGACGGTGTGAAAATCGAACAAGAAGAGCATGTTTATTATGTGCTCTATAAGCCGAGCGGTTACGTCTCGACGGTCGAAGATGATAAAGGACGGAAAGTCATCACCGATCTCGTACCACCTGGATCGCGTGTCTTCCCGGTCGGACGTCTCGACTATAACACGACGGGACTCATCATTTTAACGAATGACGGTGAGTTCTCGAACATGATGACCCATCCGAAGTTCAAGATCCCAAAACGTTATGTCGCGAAAGTGAAGAACATTCCTTCGTATATCGCGATTAAACAACTCGAGTCGGGTGTCGAACTCGATGACGGCTACAAGACGGGTAGCGCCCAAGTGAAGATGAAGACGGTCGACCATAAGAAAAACTCGGCCATCTTAGAAATCGTCATCTCGGAAGGCCATAACCGTCAAATCCGTCGCATGCTCGAAGCAGTCGGTTCAGAAGTCATCAAACTGAAACGCGAACAGTTCGGTTTCTTGACGCTCGACGGTCTCACGACGGGCGAATGGCGTGAACTGTCACGCAAGGAAGTATCGAAGCTACGTGAGCTTGCCAACCCGACCGTACCACCCGTACAACGGGGCAAGAAAAAGAAAAAATAACAACTAAAAAATCGTCCTGAGATAGGATGATTTTTTATTTTGTGGAGATTGTGTGACAAAAAGATGAAAAAAGTCTGTTAATGTGCGTTTTTGGTGTTTTTTCAGTACAATAACAACTAAAGGATGGTGTGAACTCATGACGAAAGAAACAAAGTCGGGTGATCGCATGAACCAGGCGATGGCCCATAAGAAAAAACGGTCATTTTGGCGGCTCATGATTATGACGATGGTCCTGTTCGCAGGAGCGGTCGTTATCATGCAATTGTTTGAACAAGCCGGCAACGACGGACGTATCGAGGCCGGTGACGATGCGCCGAACTTCAAGCTCGTCAGTCTTGACGGGACGACGATGGTCGAGCGTGACACATACGACGGTAAAGGGTTGCTCTTGAACTTCTGGGGCACATTCTGTGAACCGTGTGAGAAAGAGATGCCGGTCGTCCAGGATAACTATGCCGCACTCCAAGACATGGGCGTCGATTTTTGGGCGGTCAACGTCGGCGAGACACCGCTTCGGGTCGATAATTTCGTGAACGGCCTCGGCGTCAAGCTCGACTATCCGATTTTGATGGACACGCGCAGCGAAGTCGAGAAGGCGTACGGGATTTATAACTTGCCGGTCACGTTCGTCATCGATGCCGACGGCAAAGTGATTGAAAAGTACGAAGGTGAACTCACGAAAGAGAAACTGATGGAGTTGGCCGAGAAGTCATTGTAAGCGAACGGGGGGCGCACAAATGCTAGATATGAAATACGACGGCGCCGATTTACGATCGAAGCGTCGTCCACGGTCATGGATTGACCGGGTGTGGAGCTTTTTTGCATCGGTCAAGGTCGGTCTATGGCTCATCGGGCTTATCATCGTCGGGTCGGCGATCGGAACGATTTTCCCGCAAGAGATGTATATTCCGCAACAGTTGCCGGCGAACCAGTATTACACGGACGAGTACGGGACACCGGGTACGATTTACTACACGCTAGGATTCCACAACCTCTATACATCGTGGTGGTACATCACGTTGATCGTGATGCTGACGTTATCGCTCATCGTTGTATCGATTGATCGATTTTTCCCGCTGTATAAAGCGTTGAAATTTCAACCGGTCCGACGTACCGATCGCTTCATGCGCGGACAACGTTTGATTGGTGAGGGAAAAGGGACGGACGAGCAAATCGATGCGTTCGGAGAGGCTTTAAAAGCCAAGCGTTATCAAGTGAAGCGTGATGGGGATGCCTTACTCGCCGAGAAATATCGATTCGGTCGCTGGGGTCCATACGTCAATCACATTGGGCTCGTCATCTTCTTCATCGGGGCGATGCTTCGCGTTTTCCCGGCATTCCATACGGATACGCTCGAATGGGTGCGCGAAGGCGATACGGTTCCGCTCGAAGCGACGGATGATGAATATTATCTTCGCAACGATCAGTTCATCTTAGAGATGTATGATCCGGAAAATAACGCGGAAGATGCGAAATTTGCCAAGGCGATCGAGAAAGCGGGCGCAGTCCCGAAAAACTATGAGACGGAATTGACGCTGTTCAAGAAGACCGGGACGAACGAGGACGGATCGCCGCAACTCGAGGAAGTCGATACCGGTTCGACGAAAGTGAACCACCCGTTCAAGTTTGAAAAGTACGAAGTGTATCAAGAACAGTATTCGAGTCGCCTGGAATTCTTGTCGATGTCCTTTAACGTTGCCGATAAAGAGACAGGTGATGTGTATGGACCGTTCACGGTCGATTTGACGAACCCGGAGACGACGTATGACCTCGGAGACGTCACGGTCAAACTGAACGACCTGTATCCTGACTTTGAGGTCAAGGACGGCCAACCGAACACGAAATCGCCACGGGCACTCAACCCGGCCTTCTTCATGGCGATTGACACACCAGACGGCACGACGGAATCAAATTTGATTGGAATTCGTTTAAACGTGGCCGATGAAGATAATCGCTATGTGTTCCAGTTCGCTGGTACGGAGATGGCAAGTACGAGTGGTCTACGCGTCAAGAGTGACTCGACGTATCCGATTTTGATTGTCGGTGGAGTCATCTTCATGATTGGAATTGTCATGGGGATGTATTGGCCGCACCGTCGTATCTGGATTCGCCGACACAATGAGACGGACGTGCTCGTCGCTGGTTTCACCAACAAGAACCCGTCCTCGCTCAATCGCGAAATCACACCGCTCCTAGAGAAAAATGGCCTGCCGATCTGGGAAGATCAGGCACGGTTTGAAAAAAAGACGGACGACAACTCAACCAATGAAAGAGGGGAATCATAATGGAGTGGATTCAGTGGAGCAGTCGTTTGCTCTTTATCGCGTTCATCCTTTACGCTGTCGCGACCGTGTTATTCACGATCGCGGTCAGCGGGATGCGCAAAGGCCGAAACGTCAACCGTATCGCCTACGGCAAATATGCGTTCATTTTGGCCGTCATCGGCTTCATCGCTCAAATGACATATTTTATTTTACGTTGGGTCGGGGTCGGTTATGCACCGGTATCGAACCTGTACGAATACACGACGTTCTTCGGCATGATGATGGTGTTCGGGTTCCTCGTCGTGTACGGGATTTATAAAAATGACGTGCTTGGCTTGTTCGCCATGCCGGTGGCGCTTCTCGTCATCGCTTTCGCTTCGATGTTCTCGAGCGAAGTGGCACCGCTTATCCCGGCCTTGAACAGTGTCTGGTTGAAAATTCACGTCACGACGGCCGCGCTCGGCCAAGGAATTCTCGCCATCAGCTTCGCCTCAGGTCTCATTTTCTTATTGAATGAGACGTCGATGCGGGAACAGTCGAAGTCACGAACGTGGCTTGAGATTACGATGTTCGTCCTCATGTGCACGCTCGGCTTCATTCTCGTCTCGATGCTCTTCAAGGCGATCGGTGCCGGTGGCGTGGTCGAGTTCACGAACGACCGCGGGACACAAGAGTCGTATGAATACTTCATGCCGATGTTGTTCGTGCCGGAAGGGGCTCAGCTTCTCTCTGGTTCGGGCGGACTGTCACTTGAGTTACCGACGTTCATCAATACATTGAAGTTGAACACGCTCATTTGGTCGGTCATCGCCGGCGTCGTGATTTATGTACTGCTTCGTTTCGTCATCTTGCGAAAACGGATTGCCGAGGCGCTTCAACCGCTCGCGAAAAAAGTCGATCTCGATCTCGCCGACGAGATCAGTTACCGGTCGATCGCCATCGGCTTGCCGGTGTTCATCCTCGGTGGACTCATCTTCGCGATGATTTGGGCACAAATCGCCTGGAACCGTTTCTGGGGCTGGGACCCGAAAGAAGTGTGGGCGCTCATCACGATGCTCATCTATATCTACTATTTGCATATGCGCATCCAACGTGGTTGGACGGGAACAAAAGCCGCTTGGTTATGTGTCGGCGGCTTCGCCGTCATCATGTTCAACTTGGTGTTCGTCAACCTCGTCATCGCAGGTTTGCACTCATATGCGTAAAAAAAGAAGTCACTTCGGTGGCTTCTTTTTTTACGCCGCTGTCAACTGACCGTTGTGAAGCCAAATAATAGAGTGGTATAGTTATGAAAGAGAGCGAAATGTTCACAATTGTGCAACATTCGCTACATCTTGTAATGGTTCTTTAGGAGGTTTAGTGGATGGCTAATAAAACTAAAATTTTAGTGGTCGACGACGAGGAAAGAATTCGCCGCCTATTAAAAATGTATTTGGAACGGGAACAATATGTGATCGTCGAAGCGACGAACGGGGAAGAGGCGCTTCAGCTCGCCCTTGAGCACAATTTTGATGTCATCCTGCTTGATTTGATGATGCCGAAAATGGACGGGGTCGAAGTATGTACCGAGCTTCGGAAATCGAAGGCGACACCGGTCATCATGCTGACGGCGAAAGGCGAAGAAGTCGATCGTGTCCAAGGTTTCGAAGTCGGAGCGGACGATTATATCGTCAAACCGTTCAGTCCGCGTGAGGTCGTCTTGCGCGTCAAGGCACTCCTTCGCCGCTCGGGCTCGACGAAATATTTGCGTACGGCCGAAAAATCAAAAGACTTGATCGTCTTCGCGCATTTGACGATCGACAACGATGCGCACCGCGTCACGGTCGACGGAGAAGAAATCGCGCTCACGCCGAAAGAGTATGAGCTCTTGTTCTTCTTGGCCAAACAAGTCGACAAAGTGTTTTCACGAGAGCAGCTCTTGAAAGAAGTTTGGAACTATGAATTCTTTGGAGACCTTCGAACGGTCGACACACACGTGAAACGACTCCGGGAGAAGTTGAACCGTGTCTCTCCAGAAGCCGCGCAAATGATCACGACGGTATGGGGTGTCGGGTACAAGTTCGAAGTCATCAGTGAGTGATGATTCGCCGGAATAGCATCGTCACAAAACTATGGTTGACGATTCTCGTATTGGTCAGTCTCATCTTGTTCATCGTCTCTGTGTTGATGCTCGAGTTTTTCAACTCGTTCCATATCGACCAGGAACGCGGCCACTTGGCCAAGCTCGGCGGGCAGGTCCAGTCGGTGTTGCTTCAAGAAGGGGACGCGTCACGGACGGTCGACCAAATCATTGAAGTGTACGGTGCGAACTATATATTAGAGAACGGGACGGTCCGTTCGAACTTTGGAACGGAAGTCGACGGTCTCATGACGGAGCTCGGCCGTCAGGATTGGGAAACGTATCAGGCGGTCGGGGAGACGGCGATTGGAAACTTTTCGTCATTTGACGATCAGGCGGCACTCGCGTATCGGACGACATTCTCACTCGAGACAGGCGAATATACGCTCTATTTGATCGAACCGCTCGACGCGATCTCGAGTGCGAACGAAGGGGCTCGGACGATCATCTTTTGGACGGTCGCGTCGGCGATCATCGTCACGACCGTATTTGCCTTCTTTTTATCGACCCGGATCACGGCACCGCTCCGCGAGATGCGTGACGCGGTCAATAAGACGGGAGAAGGGCAATTCGACCTCCGTCTCGTCCAGAAGTCGAACGATGAGATCGGGGAGTTGGCCGGGTCGTTCAATGCGATGAGTAGCCAACTGTCGACATACGTGAATGCGCTCGATCGAGAACGGCTCCAACTCGCCTCGATTTTACGGTCGATGGCCGATGGGGTCATCACGCTCGATCGTCATGCGAACGTCATTGTCACGAACCCGCAAGCCCAACCGCTCCTCATCGACGAACAGCCGCATGAAGTCGTCCTGTCTCTCTATGAGGACGTCGTTGCCGGGGCACCGGAGAAGACGATCGAAGTGAAACAAGACGAACATTATTATACGTTGACGGTGACACCGCTTCTCGGCGAGGATGATTTTGAAGGCGCGGTCGTCGTCATCCGTGACACGACCGAGAGCCATCGTCTTGACAAGATGCGAACCGATTTTGTTGCCAACGTCAGCCACGAGCTACGGACACCGCTCGTGACGCTTCAAGGGTATTCCGAGGCGATTATCGACGGCATGACCGAAAGTGATGACGCGACGAAAGAGTTCGCTTCCATCATCTACGATGAATCGCTTCGATTGGCCCGTCTCGTCAACGATTTGCTCGACCTGGCACGAATCGAGTCAGGCAAAGAGACGATGCAGTTCACGACGTTCGACCTCGGTGAATTTCTTCCGCGCGTCATGCGCAAATTCAACCAAATGGCGAACGAAAAAGGCATCACGCTGTCAACGGAGGCCCCGCGTCATGCCATCGAGGCGGACGGGGACCGATTGGAACAAGTGTTCACGAACTTGATCGGCAATGCCATCGCCCATACCGAGTCGGGATCAATCCGGCTCGAGGCGAGTGAAGAGGAGGCCGGCTTCGTGATCCGTTTGTCGGATACGGGCAGCGGCATCCCGAAAGAAGATTTGCCGTTCGTGTTCGAACGGTTCTACAAAGCGGATAAAGCGCGGACGAGCGGCGGCAAGACGGGTACCGGCATCGGTCTCGCCATCGTCAAAAACGTCATCGATGCCCATCAAGGCACGGTCGACGTCTCGAGCACGCACGGGGAAGGGACAACGTTCACGATTCATCTTCCGTACACACAACCGCACGCATAACGACAATGGTGACTCCTATGGGTCACCATTTGTGGCATCAAGGAGGAAATGACATGAAACTGTACACACGAGGCGGGGACAAAGGGGAAACATCACTCATCGGCGGACGTGTCTTAAAGATTCATCCGCACATCCAGGCGATGGGGCTGTTAGATGAATTGAACAGTCAGATCGGTCTCGCGCTCGCCCATCAGACAGACGAGACGCTCCGGTCCCAGCTGACGAAGATTCAACATGATCTATTCGATCTCGGTTCCGAGCTCATGTATACTGAGACGCCGCCACAACAAGTCGATTTGACAATCGTCACCGAGCTCGAGACGTGGATTGACGAACTTGAACCGAAATGTCCGGAGCTCGTCCGCTTCATCTTGCCGGGTGGCAGTGTCGGTGCGGCGAGCCTGCACGTGGCACGTACCGTCTGTCGCCGTGTCGAACGAGAGCTCGTCAACGTCGACGCCGCCGCTCGTCAGCTCCCGTACTATAACCGGCTGAGCGACTATTTGTTCACCGCGGCCCGTTACGCCAATGTCGTGGCCGGAGTTCCCGATCAAGAATACGCCCGCGGTGCGGACGTGTTCAAAACGAAAAAGAAAAAGGAGTAGATCAACTTATGAAAGGAATCGAACAATTCCAACAACGACTGCATTATTCGGTCTACCCGACCCAAAAATTTAAAACGACGACATGCCTCGTCTCATTTGCGGCCCCACTGTCGGCTGAGACGATTGCCGACCGGGCTTTACTGCCGTATGTGATGGAGAAAGCGACAGAAGCCTATCCGTCGATCGAATTGTTTCATACGCCGCTCGAACAATTATATGACGCGAGCCTTTACGCCGGAGCGTCGAAAGTCGGCAAAGAACATGTCATCCAGTTCCAGCTCGAAGTCGTGAGCGATGCGCTCGTCGGCGAACCGGTGCTCAGTGAGGCGATCAAGCTGCTCGAAGAAGTACTCCTACGTCCGAACGCCTATGACGGGGCGTTCCAACCGCTCATCGTCGAACAGGAGGCCCGTCTCCAGCGTCAGCGCATCGAATCGGTATACGATGACAAGATGCGCTTCGCCCAGCAACGTCTTCAAGAACTGCTCGGCGGCGAACTCGCCATCCAGTCGCTCGGTACACTCGAACAGTTGGAGCACGTGACGCCTAAGACGCTCTTTGATGCCTATACCTCGATGATCCGTCACGATCGTGTCGACGTCTACGTCGTCGGCGACGTGAGTCGTGAGCAAGTGACTGCCGCGTTCGCGCCGCTCGAAGGGCTCGGGGAACGACTCGTCCGTGAGTATCCACAGCCGGTCGACCGTGAGTTTCAGCGTCTCGAGGAACATCAAACGATCAATCAGAGCAAATTGCACCTCGCCTATCAAGTCGACGTCGACCCGCGCAGTGAAGACGCTGTCCGGATGCAAGTCGTCAATGGACTGTTCGGCGGCTTCCCGCACTCGAAACTGTTCATGAACGTCCGGGAGAAAGAGAGTTTGGCCTACTATGCCGCCTCGCAGTACAGCTCACTCAGCCGGATGTTATTCGTCTATGCCGGGATCGATGCCTCGAACCAGGCGAAGACCGAGGCGATCATCGCCGACCAACTCGCCGACCTCCAGGCCGGGACGTTCGAGGACGAGACACTCGAACAGACGAAAGCGATGCTGTACCATCAACGTCGTCAACTCGGGGATAACCCGCGCCAATTGATCGCTTGGATGAGCGGCTCGGACATCCGTCCGTTCTCGCTCGAGGAAGAGATGGCCATCATCGAGCGGACCTCGCGGGATGATGTGGCCGCGCTCGCCAAGGGCCTGGATTTACAGGCTGTCTATTGTTTAAAGGGGGGAACTGTATGAAACTCGATTTTCCAAACGTCGGAGAAACGCTCCATCACACCGTCCTCGAGAACGGATTGACGGTCTATTTATTGAAGAAGACCGGTTATGAGAAGACGTATGCCACGTTCACGACGAAATATGGTTCGATCGACCGTCGCTTTAAAACGGAAGATTGGGTCGACGTGCCGGACGGGATCGCCCATTTCCTTGAGCATAAGATGTTCGAGAAAGAAGACGGCGACGTGTTCCAACAGTTCGGACGCCTCGGCGCGTCGGCGAACGCGTTCACGTCGTTCACCCGGACGGCATACTTGTTCGGTGCGACGTCGAACGTCAGTGAGAACTTGAAGACGTTGATCGACTTTGTCCAAGCGCCGTACTTCACGGAGGCCTCGGTCGAGAAAGAGAAAGGGATCATCGGCCAAGAGATTCAAATGTATCAGGACAATCCGGGCTGGCGCCTCTACTTCGGTTTGATTGAGGCGATGTATGCCGAACATCCGGTCAAAATCGATATCGCCGGCACGATCGAATCGATTAGCGCCATCACGGCCGACGATTTATATCGCTGTCACGAGGCGTTTTACCATCCGAGCAATATGGTGCTGTTCGTCGTCGGCAATATCGACCCTGACGCTGTCCTTGCCGAGATTACCGCCAATCAGGCGGCGAAGACGTTTGATGCGCCGCTATTGACGGCGCGTGAGGTGGTCGAGGAGCCCGAGACGGTCCATATGACGGAACGGGTCATCGAGATGGACGTCTCGGTCCCGAAAGTGATGATCGGCTATAAAGATACGCCACGCCCCGGCAAAGAGGGCATGAAGCAAGAGCTCATCGTCGAGCTCCTCATGCACGCCTTGTTCGACACGACGGCACCGCTCTATGCGGAACTGTACGCCGAAGGATTGATTGATGACGCGTTCTCGTTCGACTATACGTCAGAAGAGACGTTCGCCTTCGCCGTCCTGTCAATGGAGACGCCACACGTCGAGACGTTCGTCGACCGGATCACGTCCGCTCTCGAGCGTCCGCTCGAACTCGGCGGCGAGACACTCGATCGCAAGAAGCGCATGATGAAAGGACAGTTTTTGAAGGCGCTCAACTCACCAGAGTTTATCGCCAACCAGTTCTCACGCTACGCACTCAGCGGCGGCAACATGTTCGACATCCCGGACTTGCTCGATGCGATTACGCTTGACGACCTGTATGCGGCGTACGACCGTCTGTTCCAAGCCGATCATCGGACGGTCTGTGTCGTCAAGAAACCGTGACGACGCTCATCACGGGAGCGAGCGGAGCGATTGGCCGTGCCGT
Source organism: Exiguobacterium sp. s7 (assembly GCF_018618195.1). Classification (NCBI taxonomy): domain Bacteria; kingdom Bacillati; phylum Bacillota; class Bacilli; order Caryophanales; genus Exiguobacterium; species Exiguobacterium sp. s7. The sequence continues at coordinate 392,079 of NZ_JACSLO010000002.1, forward strand.
CGCGCTAGCGTTTCGAGACGATGCACTCATTTTGCAGGCGCATTCGCAAACGGAGTCGCTTCGTGCGTTCGTTTCACACGAACAGTTGACGGCCGACGTCGTCACGTGTGACCTCGACGATGAAGCCGGACTCGAAGCTTGGCTCGAGACGCTCGGACCGGTCGACCGCCTCATCCATGTCGCCGGTAATCATGCCTACGGTCTGCTCGTCGATCAGTCACTCTTCGAGCTCGACCGGCTGTATCGCATACATGTCCGCTCGATGGTCCGTCTCGTCCAGCACGTTGTCGGGCTGAAACCGTATGACCGCCCGCTCGACATCGTCGTCGTCTCGAGTGTCTGGGGCGAGGTCGGTGCGGCCGGAGAAGTCCTCTATTCAACGGTCAAGGCCGCCCAGCTTGGATTCGTCAAGGCGTTCGCGCGTGAGGCCGGACCGTTTCACGTCCGCATCAACGCGGTCACGCCGGGGTGGATTGACACCCCGATGAATGATACGGTAGAAGAGACGAAACAAGACGTTCGGGATGAGATTCCGCTCGGCCGGTTAGGAGGCCCAGGGGAAGTAGCGGAGACAATACGCTTCCTCTGCTCTCCGGCAGCCGCATACATGACCGGCACCGTGCTTCGGATCGACGGCGGTTGGGTGTGAAACTTTGTTGGCTCGGTTGAAACGAGTTCTTTTCAATTCTTCTAAAATAATTTAGAATGAACAAGGTAGCGAGCACACATCAGAAAGGGTGGACGAGATGGATCATAAGTTCGAAGAATGGTATCTCGAATATGAACTTTGCCAAAATCGACCCGGTATCCTCGGGGATATCGCCTCACTGATGGGGATGCTTCAAATCTCAATCGTGACGATCAACGGCGTCGATCTACAGCGCCGCGGCATGCTGTTAAAGGCACCGGCGGCCGATCACGTCCATCGTTTGGAACATATTTTGCGCAAGATGGAAGCCATCGTCGTCATCAAGCTCCGGCGCCCGAAACTCCGGGACCGGATCGCAATTCGACACGGACGTTACATCGAGCACGATAACGATGACAAGAAGACGTTTCGTTTCGTGCGTGAGGACCTGGGTGTCCTCGTCGATTTCGTCGCCGAACTGATGAAAGAAGAGCGGCATTTGTTGATCGGCGTGCGCGGCAACCCGCGTGTCGGAAAGACCGAGTCGATTGTGGCAGCGAGCGTCTGTGCGAACAAGCGCTGGCTATTCCTGTCCTCGACGCTCATGAAGCAGACGGTGCGGACTTCGCTGTTCGAGGAAGAACGCGAAGGAGACCACGTCTACATCATCGACGGTGCCGTCTCGACGCGGACGATGGATGAACGCCATCGGCAATTGATTCGCGAAGTCATGCGACTTCCGTCTGTCAAAGTCATCGAGCACCCAGATCTTTATGTGCGCAACACCGACTGTGTGTTCGAGGATTTTGATTACATCATCGAACTACGGAACTCACAAGATGAGGAGATCATTATTCCTCAAGAGACACATCGTGAGGCAGAATGGTTTGAATAACTACTTGAATGGAAGGTGTGGACCCCTGTGACAGAACTAGGGACTTTTTTGAAACAAAGGCGTGAGGCGAGCGGTTTGACGCTCGACCAAATCCAGCAGACGACGAAGATTCAAAAACGCTATATCATCGCGATCGAGGAAGGTGATTACAAAAATCTCCCTGGCTCGTTCTATGCACGGGCGTTCATCAAAACGTACGCGGAATCGTTAGGGCTTGATGTCGATGAACTGTACGAGACGTATGCGAAAGACTTGCCGAAAATCGAGCCGCAGCCGACCGTTCAATTGTCGCGAAAACAAACCTACTCGAAAGCCTCGGAAACGTCGAGCCGTGTGTCGCGTTGGGTACCGAAAGTCATGCTCGTGCTCGTCGCCTTCCTCTTGATGACGGCCGTCTATTACGTCGTCCGAAACCTTGATTTTGGTGATCAAAACGCGTCACCGGCCGAGCCGTCGAACTCGGGTGTGACGATTGACCAAAATAAGGATGTCCCGAAAGAGGAACCGGTTGAAGAAGAACCGGTCGAGGAAGAGCCGGTCGAAGAAGAGCCTGCTGAAGAGACGGGGCCGATTGCGGTCGCGTCGACGAGCGGAGCTGATCTCACGTACGAGATTGCGACAGCCGATAAGTTGACGACGGAGATCCATGTGAAAGAATCGCCGGCGACGTATGTCGGCGTCCGAGACACATCACTCGAAGGACCGTTCCTCGCGCCGGAATATCCGAACCAATCGAAACAAAACCCGATTGTCATCGAGGACGCGGAGACGGATACGCTTCGCATCCGAATCGGCTTGATCGGTGGGGTCGAGAAAATTGTTGTCAATGGCCGGGAGCTTGAATTAGCCGACTCGCCGGTCACACAAAATATATTTGTAAAGAGAGTCGACGCAGAATAAGTTGACTCTCCTTCTAGAGGAGGAGTTCTCGATGAACCTACCTAACCGTTTGACGATGTTACGGGTGTTGCTCATCCCCGTGTTCGTCGTCTTACTCGCCGTAGATTTTGATTGGGGAGACATCGCTTTCCTCGGGGCGGACGTACCGCTCCATCAATTCATCGCCGCGGTCATCTTTACGATTGCCGCTATCACTGACTGGTTGGACGGACATCTCGCCCGCAAGCACAACTTGGTCACCAACTTCGGGAAGTTCATGGATCCGCTCGCTGACAAACTACTCGTCACGGCGGCACTCGTCCTGCTCGTCGAGATGGACCTCGTCGCGGCTTGGGTCGTCGTCGTCATCCTATCGCGTGAATTCGCGGTGACGGGGCTGCGTCTCGTGGCTGCCGATGAAGGCATCGTCGTCGCGGCCGGAAAGTCGGGCAAAGCGAAGACATGGGTCCAACTCTTTGCCATCATCTTCCTGTTGTTCGGCAACCCGATTTTCAGCTATGTCGGCATCCCGTTCGGTGAATGGGCCATGTGGCTCGCGCTCGTCTTGACGATTTACTCAGGGGCCGAATATTTTGCACAAAATTACAAGATCATTGTAAAGTCGATGTAACCGTCGGCACAGACGAGTTGTTCAGCTTGGCCGAACAGCTCGTTTTTTTATTTGGGGGGAGGAATTCGGATGAAACGGACCGAAATCATTGCGGTAGGCTCTGAACTGCTCTTAGGGGAAATTACCAACACGAACGCCCGTTACTTGTCAGAACAGCTGTCGAAATACGGACTGTCCGTCCTGTATCATGTAGTCGTCGGGGATAACCGGGAGCGCCTGAAAGCAACGCTCGAAGAAGCGAAAGCCCGGAGCGAACTCGTTATCGTCACTGGCGGACTTGGCCCGACGGCCGATGATATCACGAAGACGATGCTTGCCGACGTGCTCGACCGTCCACTCGTCCGCGACGAGGCCTCGCTCGAGACGATTCGTCGTTTTGTCGCCTCGCGCGGACGGACGATGAATGAAGGAGACGCTCGTCAGGCCGACGTCTTATCCGGGTCCGAAGTACTTGACAACCCGGTCGGTCTTGCGCCCGGCATGTGGATTGAAGGGGAGACGACATGGCTCTTACTGCCTGGCGTACCGTGGGAAATGAAAGCGATTGTCGAGTCTACGTTCCCGAACAAGTTCACGGGTGCGACGATTCATTCCGAGTCGCTTCGGTTTTATGAAATCGGCGAGTCCGCGTTAGATGAGGCGGTCGTCGATTTAACGACCAGTGCCAATCCGACGGTCGCCCCATATGCCGAGTCGGGCGAGTCACGGCTTCGAATCAGTGCTCGGGCCGAAACGGAATCCGAGGCGCGGCAAATGGTCGACCGGGTCAAACGGGACATTTTAAATCGGGTCGGCCGGTATTACTTTGGTTCCGATGAGGAGACGCTCGCTACCCATTTGATTCGAGAGTTGCAAGCGCGCAATGCCACACTGTCGATTGCCGAGTCGCTCACCGGCGGTCAGGCCCAAGCAATGCTCACGGCCGTGCCGGGGGCATCCTCGGTGTTCAAAGGTGGAGTCGTCACGTATTCGGACGAGCTAAAAAATAGGTTTTTAGGGGTGTCCCTTGATACAATTGAGTCACACTCGGTCGTCTCAACAGAAGTCGCCTTTGAAATGATCCTCGGTTTGATTCGTCAGACCGAGACGGATTATGGACTGGCGTTCACTGGAGAAGCCGGACCCATGTCAAGTTCGGGTCAACCGGTCGGCAAAGTATTTATCGGTATCCGGTCACCGGCCGGGATTGACGTGATTGAACGCAACTATCCACATCAAGAGCGGCACGTCATTCAAGCCCGAGCGACAAAAGACGGAATATGGGCGCTCCTTCAACAAATGAAAAAAGGCGAATAAACGTTCGCAAAAAACTTGTGTATCGTTCTCGGTTCGCTTATAATGAAAGTATCAATCAAAGGAGGCTCATTAATCTATGAGTGATCGTAAACAAGCGTTAGAAATGGCATTACGCCAAATTGAGAAACAATTCGGTAAAGGCTCAATCATGCGCCTTGGTGAAAATACAGATCAGCAAGTTTCCGTTACCCCATCAGGCTCAATCGCCCTTGACATCGCTCTCGGTGCCGGTGGCTACCCACGTGGTCGTGTCATCGAAGTGTACGGACCTGAATCGTCAGGTAAGACGACGGTGGCGCTTCATGCCATCGCTGAAGTTCAAAAGCGCGGCGGGCAAGCAGCCTTCGTCGACGCCGAGCACGCGCTCGACCCGAAATACGCCCAAAACCTTGGCGTCAACATCGATGAGTTGCTCTTGTCTCAACCGGATACAGGGGAACAAGCCCTTGAGATCGCGGAAGCCCTCGTCCGCTCTGGTGCGGTCGATATCCTCGTCGTCGACTCGGTTGCGGCACTCGTTCCGAAAGCCGAGATTGAAGGGGAGATGGGAGACTCACACGTCGGTCTTCAAGCCCGCCTCATGAGCCAAGCGCTCCGTAAATTGTCAGGTGCGACGAACAAATCGAAGACGATCGTCATCTTCATCAACCAAATCCGTGAGAAAATCGGAATCATGTTCGGTAACCCGGAAACGACACCTGGTGGTCGTGCCCTCAAGTTCTACTCGTCGGTCCGTCTCGAAGTCCGTCGTGCTGAAACGCTCAAACAAGGCCAAGACATGGTCGGGAACCGGACGAAAATCAAAGTCGTCAAAAACAAGATTGCGCCTCCGTTCAAGACGGCGGAAGTCGATATCATGTACGGCGAAGGCATCTCGCGTGAAGGCGAGCTCATCGACATCGGGGCCGACCTCGATATCGTTCAAAAGAGCGGCGCGTGGTACTCGTACAACGAAGAGCGTCTCGGTCAAGGCCGTGAGAACGCGAAGCAGTATATGAAAGAGAACCCGTCGGTGGCCGCATCGGTCGAAGAACGAATCCGCGACCACTACGGTCTCAACGGTGAAAAGACGGTCACAGTCGAAGCTGACAACGATGACGTCCTCTCGCTTCTAGACGAAGAATAAGCAACGTTTCTCGCCTGACACGGTTCAGGCGAGATTTTTTTAGTATAATTTTTTTGATGAATTGGTAGTTCTATCCTGTCCGTGCATTGCATTCTAACAGGTAAATAAGTACAATAAAGCTATACGCGGGCTCGCTCGCGTTTTCATTCATGAAAAAATAAAATAACCTTGCGAAAGGGAGGTGAACATGATGGAATGGCTATTAGAGCTTATTCTGATCCTCCTTTTGCCGATAGCTTTTGTTGCAGGTTTTTTTGTGCGTAAATCGATCGCCGAAGCGAAGATTCAAGGTGCCGAGACGGAAGCGACCAAGATTGTGGAGCAAGCGCGCCAACAATCGGAAGCGATGCAAAAAGAAGCACGGCTTGAAGTAAAAGAAGAGATGATTCAACTTCGCAATGAAACCGAACAAGAATTGCGCGAACGACGTGAAGAGCAGAAAGTGAAAGAAAATCGTTTCGTCCAAAAGGAAGAGCTTCTCGACCGGAAAGCAGACATGCTTGAACGGAAAGAAGACGCCTTGGATGAACGTGAGGCTGCACTCGCGAAACGGAAGCGTGAAGCGGAAACGCTCGAGAGCAAAGTGGAGGAATTATATGAGGAGGCACGCCAAGAACTAGTACGCGTGGCAGCCTTGTCGAAAGAAGAAGCACGGACCATCATCATGGACGAAGCGAAGCAGGAAGCGCTTCACGATGCTGCTCTCCTTCAAAAAGAAATCGAGCAAAAAGCAAAATTAGAAGCTGATAAAAAAGCGAAACACCTCTTGTCTCTCACGATGCAACGTTACGCGGCCGAACACGTCGCCGAGACGACCGTATCAGTCGTCAACTTGCCGAGTGATGAGATGAAAGGACGCATCATCGGACGTGAAGGACGTAACATCCGCACGCTCGAGACGCTCACCGGCATCGACCTCATCATCGATGACACGCCGGAAGCGGTCATCCTGTCTGGATTCGACCCGGTCCGTCGTGAAATCGCCAAGATGACGCTCGAGAAACTCGTTCAAGACGGTCGGATTCACCCGGCCCGCATCGAAGAGATGGTCGAGAAGTCGCGTCGAGAAGTCGATGAGCGCATCCGTGAATACGGAGAAGAAGCGACATTCTCAGCCGGCATCCACGGTGTCCACCCGGACCTCGTCAAGACGCTCGGTCGAATGCGTTACCGGACGAGTTACGGTCAAAACGTGCTCGCTCACTCGGTCGAAGTGGCCCATCTCGCCGGCATGATGGCCGCCGAGCTCGGGGAAGACGTCACGCTCGCCAAACGAGCGGGTCTCCTCCACGATATCGGGAAAGCCATCGACCATGAAGTCGAAGGCAGCCACGTCGAGATCGGTGTCGAGCTCGCCACGAAGTACAAAGAGCATCCGGTCGTCATCAACTCGATCGCCTCGCACCACGGGGACGTCGAAGCGACCTCGACGATCGCGGTTCTCGTCGCAGCGGCTGACGCCTTGTCAGCGGCGCGTCCAGGAGCCCGTCAAGAGACGCTCGAAAGCTATATCCGACGCCTTGAGCGCCTCGAAGCGATTTGTGAGTCGTTCGAAGGAGTCGAGAAATCATATGCCATCCAAGCGGGACGTGAAGTCCGGATCATCGTCCGCCCAGACGTCGTCGACGACGTCGTGGCGAACAAGATGGCCCGCGACATCTGTAAACGGATCGAAGATGAGCTTGATTATCCAGGCCAAATCAAAGTGACGGTCATTCGCGAAACGCGTGCCGTCGATTATGCGAAGTAACAAGAGCGGAGACATTCTCCGCTTTTTCTATTGGAGGAGGACAAAACTATGAAAATTTTATTTATCGGCGACGTGGTCGGAAAACCGGGTCGCGACATCCTGAGTGCCCAAATCGGACGCTTGAAGAGCAAGTATAGCCCGACGTTCATGCTCGTCAACGGTGAAAACGCAGCCAACGGACGCGGTATCACAAAAAAAATCTACCAACAGTTCCTTGAGCTTGGGTTCCATGGCGTGACGATGGGGAATCATACTTGGGACAACCGTGACATCTTCGACTGGATCGATGATGCCGACCGTATCGTCCGTCCGGCCAACTATCCGGAAGGCACACCTGGTGTCGGCATGATGGTGTTGAAACAAGGTGGGAAGAAGCTCGCCGTCATCAATGCGATGGGGACGGTGTTCCTGCCATCGCTCGACTGTCCGTTCCGCACGGTCGATGCCCTCGTCGAAGAAATCCGTGGTGAGGTCGATGCCATCTTCGTCGATATGCACGCTGAAGCGACGAGTGAGAAGATTGCGATGGGCTATCATCTCGATGGACGCGTTCAAGCCGTCGTCGGGACCCATACGCACGTCCAGACCGCTGACAACCGCGTATTGAACAACGGCACGGCATACATCACCGACGTCGGGATGACGGGACCGCTCGATGGGGTGCTCGGCATGGATGCCGAGGTCGTCTTGAGAAAATTCATGACACAACTCCCGGTCCGGTTTGAAGTTGCCGAGGGACGGGAACAACTTAATGGAGTTTTAATCACTATCGATGACCAATCGAAACGAGCCACAAAAATCGAACGCATACACCTAGATGATCAGACCGTTTGGTTTGATTGAACAACCTACCCGAGGGGGAAACAAGAATGGACGTACTCAAAGTTTCGGCAAAATCGAATCCTAACTCCGTGGCGGGTGCACTCGCTGGCGTACTTCGTGAAAAAGGAACGTGTGAGATTCAAGCAATCGGCGCCGGGGCGCTCAATCAATCCATTAAAGCGGTCGCGATCGCGCGTGGTTTCGTCGCGCCGAGCGGATTGGATTTGATTTGCATCCCTGCGTTCACCGATATTATGATTGACGGAGAAGAACGAACGGCAATCAAGCTCATCATCGAACCACGATGAGCTTGCGGTCGGGACATAGGTCCTATTCTTGTAAGAGAAGCCATCGGCGCGGATGGCTTCTCTTTTTTGTCTGAAAATATGACGTTCTATCTTCTCAGGTTCGTCATTTTATGACAAGATGAAAGGGAACGTGAAGTTCGATCAAGAGATGAAGAGGGGGACGTTTTCAATGGAACAGCTCGTGTCTATGACAGAGAAGGAAGCAACGACACCTGTGATGAAAGCGATTCAAAAACATACGGCCGGATTCGGGGCGAAGTTGGTCGAAGTGCCAATCCCGACACCAGGAGCCGGGCAAGTGTTGATCAAAGTGAAGGCGACATCGATTTGCGGGACCGATGTCCACATCTATGAGTGGGACGACTGGGCGAAGAGCCGAGTCAAACCGCCATACGTGTTCGGTCACGAGTTCGCGGGGGAAGTCGTGGCGCTCGGGGAAGGTACGAAACGCATCCAAATCGGACAGACCGTATCGGCCGAGACGCATATCGTTTGTCATCAATGCAAACAATGTTTGCGCGGGCAATATCACATCTGTAAGAACACGAAAATCATCGGTGTCGACACGCAAGGCTGTTTCGCCGAGTACGTCGTCATGCCGGAAGAGAACTTGTGGGTCAATCCCGAGTCGATGCCGTCGAAGCTCGCCTCGATTCAAGAACCGCTCGGTAACGCTGTCCATACGGTGCTCGCCAGTGACGTGTCGGCCAAGTCGGTCGCCATCGTCGGTTGTGGACCGATCGGGCTCATGGCCGTCGGTGTCGCCAAAGCAGCGGGCGCGAGCCGGGTCTATGCAATCGATGTCAACCCGTATCGGTTGAAGCTCGCCGAAGACATGGGGGCGGACGTCGTCATCAATAGCCTTGAGCAAAATCCGCTCGAGCTGATCATGGATCAGACGGAGGGGGACGGCATCGATGTCGTCTGTGAGATGAGCGGGCATCCGGTCGCCATCGACCAGGCGTTCAAGATGGTCACGGCCGGCGGCGATGTCAACGTGTTGTCACTCCCGGCAAAACCGGTCGCGATCGACCTGACGCGTGACGTCGTCTTTAAAGGGGTACGTGTCCAAGGCATCACCGGACGCAAGATGTATGAGACGTGGGGCCAAGTGTCGACGCTTCTCGCGACGGGTCAGCTGAACGTCGAACCGATTATCACGCACGTGTTCAAGCTCGAGGAGTTCGAGCAAGGTTTCGAGCTCATGCGGGCCGGGAAATGTGGAAAGGTCGTCTTATTACCATAAACAGGGGGAATCAATATGGCATTTGAACATATTACAGAAGCAGTCAATGAAATGAAACAAGCGGGCACGTTCCGTTCGCTCGTGCCGCTCGAATCAGCACAAGGGAACGAGGTCACGATCGGTGGCAAGTCGCTCGTCCAGCTATCGTCGAACAACTATCTCGGTCTCGCCAACCATCCGCGCTTGAAGCAAGCGGCAATCGAAGCGGTCGAACAGTTCGGTGCCGGCACTGGGTCGGTGCGGACGATCGCCGGGACGTTCGAGATGCATGAGGCGTTCGAACGCGAGCTCGCCGAGTTCAAGCATACGGAAGCGGCGCTCGTGTTCCAGTCGGGCTTCGCGACGAACCTCGGCGTCTTGTCGGCGCTACTCGGCCCAGAGGACGTCGTCATCAGCGACGCGCTCAACCACGCCTCGATCATCGACGGCATCCGGTTGACGAAAGCGGCCCGCCGCATCTATAAACACGTCGATCTCGAGGACTTAGAAGCGGCCTTGAAAGAGACGCAAGATTACCGGACACGTCTCATCGTCACGGACGGCGTCTTCTCGATGGACGGCAATATCGCGCCGCTCCCGGAAATCGTCGAGCTCGCCGAGAAGTATGACGCGGCGGTCATGGTCGACGACGCCCACGCTTCGGGCGTGCTCGGGAAGAATGGTCGCGGTACGGTCAACCACTTCGGTCTCGACGGACGGGTCGCGCTCCAAGTCGGGACGCTATCAAAAGCGATCGGCGTCCTCGGCGGGTACGTCGCCTGCTCGAACGACGTGCGCGACTTCTTGATTCAAAAAGGACGTCCGTTCTTGTTCTCGACGTCACACCCGCCAGCGGTCGTTGCGGCGAACCGTGAAGCGATTCGTGTCATGAAGGAAGAAGAGGAACTGTTCGATAAGTTATGGGCGAACACCGAGTTCTTTAAGACAGGACTTCGCGATCTCGGCTTCGATATCGGGCATGCGACGACACCGATCACGCCGGTCATGCTCGGTGAAGAGACACTCGCACACACGTTCTCGGACAAGCTGAAAGACCACGGCGTGTTCGCACAGAGCATCGCCTTCCCGACGGTCGAGAAAGGCAAGGCCCGGATTCGGACGATCGTGACGGCGGAACATACCCGTGACGACCTCGAACGTGCGCTCGCTGCCTTCAAGGCGGTCGCAGAAGAATTGAACGTCACGCTCCACGCGTAAGGTTGAACTGCAGACGAACCGTCTGCAGTTTTTTTTGGTGGGGTGATGTGGACGTGAGATAAACCATCATGCCCATCCGTTCATTCATTTGAAATTTTTGGTAGGCATATAGGAGGTAGGCTTTAAAATTTGAACAGTTAAGACATGATGAATGGTTATCGTTTATTTCAAACACCGTATTTTGATCAAAAAATCTTAAGAAAGATATTCGGAGTAGGCTAACCTTCTTTTGATTGTCTGAACATATTTTTTTCTTGGCTGGGGTCCGTGTGCATCTGGGGAACAAATATTGTTTCAAGATTTAGAGGAGCCAACGCTGATGGGTGATATAGTTCCCAGTCATTTTCTTTTGGCTATCCACATCAAAAAGCAAGGCCCGTGGCCCTGCTCAAAGAATCAACATCCCGCGGAATCCACGGGCCGCATAATACGAATCGGCACCATTATGATAGAGGAAGATATGGTCGTAGCGGCGGTCGCAGAATAAGGCGCCGCCTTTTTGACGAATCGTTTCTGGAGTGACAATCCAGCTCGATGTTTTCAAATCGAACGAACCGAGCGTCTGTAGATGACGATACGTTGCTTCGTCGAGTAGCTCGATTCCCATCTCCTCAGCCAATGCGACGGCGCTCCCATCCGGTTTGTTCTTCTTCCGTGCCGCCAACGCCGAAGCGTCATAGCATAGGCTGCGTCGACCACTCGGACTTTCTGGAGAGCAGTCGCAAAAAGCTAAGGCGCCATTCGGAAGTCGAATCACATCAGGTTCGCCGCCGGTTCGTTCCATCTCGGCAAGCACGACGAGTTTCTGGTCGTCCTCTTGAAGGCGAGTCAAGACGTCGGGCCAAGTGAGATCAGGATGTCGTTCGGGATGGGCGTTAAATCGTACATGTAGAGTTTGCAATATCTCGTCCTTTTCCTGGTTTGATAACGTGTTCATATTTAGATTCCTCCTAACTAGTATTTTCTTTTAGTATACGTGATGCGGAATGAATCTGTTGTAACCAAAGGAATTGTAAATCATATAAGGGGGCGCCTTTTTGTTATGAAGATTGGACCACATCTCCCATCTGGTCGATTTGTCGACCGACCCAGACGAGCGGAACGGTCAACGCTGCGCCAATCAAATAGACGATGGCAATCGGCAATCCGTCCGCGAGTAGTCCGAACGTCAGGCTGCCGATGCTGAAGGCGAGGGTGTAGGCCGTCTGTTGGACGCTATACACGTACGGAAGTTGCGAGGCAGGTGTCATTTCTTGGAGCACCGTGTTCGTCTGGATGATGCGGAGCTGGGTGGCGTATCCTTGAACCGCGAGCGCGATGAGCGCGAACGCGATATGAGATGTCATGCCGAACAATAGGGCCGCTAAGACAGACAAGATGGAGCTGACGGCGAGCGAGCTGTTGCGCTTTGCGCGATACAGGTAAGCGCTGGCCAGAATCATGCTAATCAAGAAGCTCGCGTTCATCGTTCCCCACCAGCCCGTATCGATGTGGAGGTGGCGTTCCAAATAGACGAGCAAGAGCGCCGAGATCCAGAGTGTGCTGACGAACGACTCGAACGTGACGAACACCGTGATTAACCTGGCGAAAGGAGCAGTGCGCACGAAGGCGAGGCTGTCCTTAAGCGATATGTCTGATTCGCCATCTTCTACCGTCACGTCGCGGTCGAGTGAACGGACGAAGCGAAGCGTGACGAGCGTCGAGAGCATGAACAACATCAACGCGATCATCAGAGCGAGCTCGCTTGAGAAGGAAGCGACGACCATCGTGCCGAGAGGCCACATCGCCAGCTGAATGAACTGGTTCGACCCTTGGACGAGACTGTTCGCTTGTTGGCGATTCGTCGTCAGCCTGGGGATGAACGACGCCTGGACCGGACGGGCGAACCCATCCAAGAAGGCGATGAGCACGACGAGGCCGAGGACGAGAATCGACTCCGACCAAATGACGGCCCCGAGCAAGACTGTCTTCAACAGTTGTGTGACGAGCAACATCTGACCGAAGGTGAACCGAGATAAGATGCGGGCAAAGAACAGACCGCTCACGGTCATGCCGAGCGTGACGGCAATCGGGAAACTGGCCGCAGCCAGGGCGGAACCGGTCTGTTGATATAACAAAGCGATTAAGGCGACGATATAAAGCACGTCACCAATATTGGCCAGCCATTGACTGACCAGCATCAGGTAAAACGACTTCATCATGACTCTCCTCCGGAACTATTCAATTTTGGGTGGATGACATGAGGTCGAATTACATACTTTCACCGCTTTCAAATTATTTACAAATAGTTTACGATGAAATGATGAAGAACACAATAATTGGTAACTTAACGGGGGAAATGACATGTTACGCTATGACATCAATGATCAGCTTCAACTACGAATGTTCACCATTGACGACGCGGAGGCGTTGTTCCAATTGACGATGGCATCGAAGCCATACCTTCGCGAGTGGCTCGGGTGGCTCGATTACACCGAGACGGTCGAAGATTCGCGGCAAAACATCGAAGGACGAATCAAAGGATTGATGGAGACGGGCGGCTATCCGAAATCGTTCGCGATTGTGTATCAGGACGAGCTCGCCGGGACGATCGGCTTCAATGACATCGACCGGGGCATCAAATGCGGGACGGTCGGCTATTGGCTCGGCCAAGACTTTCAAGGCAAGGGCATCATGAGTCAAGCGCTCGAGACGGTCATCGATTATGGGTTCCGTGATTTGAAACTCGATAAAATCGAGATTCGGGTCGCAACTGGGAACGTGAAGAGCCGGGCGCTGCCCGAGCGATTCGGTTTCCTCGAAGAAGGGGTGCTTCGCAATGCGGAGTGGCTCTATGACCGCTACGTCGACCACGTCGTGTACGGGCTGTTGCGAGATGAATGGGCCCATTAACATACAAAACCCCGTCCTGTTACAAGGCGGGGTTTTCGTTTGGGATTTGTTCGCCGTAGAGTTCGCTACCGAACTCCGCGTACGCCTGTTCGTAGCGCCGGAGTGATGACTCTTTATGCATACATGTCACATTCATCCGCTCGAGTGACGTCATGTCGGTCGCGTACGTCTTCAAGACGTGGGCGTTCCGGAGCATCGATGGTGTGACCGAGCGGGTGAGACCGCTCCGTTCGTTCAATTGGCGCATCATCTTCGTGATCATGACGATCGTCAACTGTTTCGGCTGGTTCTTCGCATACACCCAGCGGAATGTCATTCGGGCGAAGTCGAACGAGACGAAGACGGGGTCGTCCGAGTACCAGCGCGGACGGACGGGCGTCGGGATGTCGGCCAAGTAGTTCATGAGGAGCGTTTGGTCTTCTTGACTGAGTTTCAACGTGAACCGGTTGCCGAGCCGGTCATAGACGTCGAACTCATGGCTCGCGAGATGCAGGTCGTTCATCCGGAGACGAATGATATGGTGGACCCGGAGACCGTATTTATAGAACAGCGTGACAATCAACTCGTTTCGGTTGACGAGATATGGGTGCGCCTGGAGCTGATTCTCGCTCAGACCGCTTGTTGAGCGGATCGTCCGGACGAGCTTGTTGAACTCGGCAGGCAAGGCGATCTGGTCGACGGTGAGCGTGTGGGCCGGTTGCGCATACGTCAGCATCTTCTTACGGAGCGGGTTCAAGAAGACGGTCAGGCTATTGATGACGGTGACAATCCGGGCGACCGTCGCCTGTTGATATTGCTTCTCCTCGATGAGGAAGTCGTTGACGAACGTCTTCCACGATTCGAGCGGGACGGCGAGCCACGCCTCCGGGGCATCGAGCTCGACGTTATGGTCATGAAAGTATTTGTGCACATCGATCAAATCGTACCGATAGCGTTTCAGCGTCGACGGTTGACGGCCGCTCGCGCCGAGATGGAACAAGTACGCCTCGATATATTCAGGCAATGGATACTCTTTTCTACGTTTCGTCATGGACGTTCCTCCTTCTCCTCATATCGTACCACAAACGGACGTTCTCCATTCGTCGTTTCGTGGTAAGATGGAGGATGAGACTTATAGGAATGAGGGATTTTTATGCAACGAGAGAAAGTCATTATCGTCGGGTGTCAATTACCGACCGTCGACGATTGGACATATGAACAATCGATGGGGGAACTCGTCGAATTGGTCGATACGGCACGAGGTGAGGTCGTCGCCCGTCTCGATCAGAAACGGCAACAAGTCGACCGCCGCACATTCATCGGGAAAGGGAAGGTCGAGGAGCTCGCGGTGCTCATCGAACAGTTCGAGCCGGACATCGTCATCTTCAACGCCGAGCTGTCGCCGGCCCAATCGAAGAATATCCGCATCTCGCTGAACGACCCGGACGAGATGAAACTGATTGACCGGACGCAATTGATTTTAGACATCTTTGCCGGACGGGCCCAATCGAAAGAAGGGAAGCTCCAAGTCGAGCTCGCTCAGATGAACTACCTGCTCCCACGTTTGATCGGACAAGGCACGCAGTTGTCACGTCTCGGTGGCGGAATCGGGACTCGGGGACCGGGTGAGACGAAACTCGAGTCCGACCGTCGTCACATCAAGCGCCGCATCGATGAAATCAAGAAAAATCTCGAAGGCACGGTCGCGCACCGTGACCGTTACCGGGAGCGTCGGAAAGAAAACCGTGTGTTCCAAGTCGCGCTCGTCGGTTACACGAACGCCGGGAAGTCGACAATCTTTAACCGCTTGACGGATGCGGATACGTACGAACAGGACGAACTGTTCGCGACGCTCGACCCGCTCACGCGCGAGCTCGAGTTGCCGCGGGGCGGTAGAGTGTTGATCACGGACACGGTCGGATTCATCCGGGACTTGCCGACGAAACTCGTCGCCGCGTTCCGCTCGACGCTCGAGGAAGTGCTCGGGGCCGACCTCGTCTTGCACGTCATCGACGCATCGAATCCGCATTACATGAACCAAATCGACACGACGAATTCGGTCTTGTCGGAACTCGGGGCGAGTGAGGTACCGCAGCTCGAGGTATACAATAAGAAAGACCGGTTGACCGAAGACTTCGTCGGCGGACCGCTCGTCATCTCGGCGCTCGATTCGACCGATATCGAGACGCTCATCGGCGCGATTGAAGATAAGATTGCGGATGTGTTGACGAAAGTACACGTCGTCTTGCCGGTCCGCTCGTTCGAGCATTACCATCCGGCCAAAGATTCGATGTATCGTCTCGAGGAGAAGTTCCTCGATGACGGTTCGGTCGAACTCGTCGGATATATGAGAGAAGACACGCGTCTATATGCGACGCTGAAACCATTTGAGGTGTGAAACAATGATGTGGCAAGAAAAGATTGCGTACTATGATGAATTGGCCCCGTTCGTGACCGAGGCGGAAGAACGGGTAAAACCATATTTTGAAACGATCGAGGCGACGGCGGAGTTCAACCAATACCGTGTCCTCGAGTCGTTCAAGAAACACAAAGTGTCGGATTTCCATTTCAATCCGACGACCGGGTACGGCTATGACGATATCGGGCGCGACACGCTCGAGTCGATCTACGCCGACGTGTTCGGGGCGGACCTCGCCCTATGCCGTCCGCAAATCATCTCCGGGACACACGCCATCGGGATTGCCTTGTTCGGTGTGTTGTTGCCAGGAGATGAGCTGCTCTATATCACCGGCAAGCCGTACGATACGCTCGAAGAGATCGTCGGGATTCGGGGAGACGGCCGTGGGTCGCTCAAAGAGCTCGGTGTCGGCTACGACACTGTCGAGCTGAAAGAGGACCGAATCGACGTCGAGACCGTCATCGGACGGATTCGTCCTGAGACAAAGCTCGTCGGCATCCAGCGCTCGAAAGGTTACGCCAATCGTCGCAGCATCCCGGTCCAAGAAATCGGTGAGGCGATCAGGAAGATCAAAGCGGCACATCCGCACGTCTTCATCTTCGTCGACAACTGCTACGGCGAGTTCGTCGAGACGATCGAACCGACCCATGTCGGGGCCGATCTCATGGCCGGCTCGCTCATCAAGAACCCGGGTGGCGGCTTGGCGAAGACGGGCGGCTATATCGCCGGGACGAAAGAACTCGTCGAACGCTGTTCGTTCCGCATGACGACGCCAGGCATCGGGAGCGAGGCCGGTCCGTCACTCTACTCGCTTCAAGAGATGTACCAAGGGTTTTACATGGCGCCACATACAGTCGCCCAAGCGTTGAAAGGGGCACACTTGACGGCGAGCCTGCTCGGATTGCTCGGTTTCGAGACCGACCCGCATTATACGACGCCCCGGACCGATTTGATTCAATCGGTGACGTTCCGCGACCGTGACAAGATGATCGCCTTCTGTCAGAGCATCCAAATGGCGTCACCGGTCAATGCCCACGCGTTGCCGGTACCAGCCTATATGCCGGGCTATGAGGATGACGTCATCATGGCGGCCGGGACGTTCATTCAAGGCTCATCGATTGAACTGTCGGCCGATGGACCACTCCGGGCTCCATACACGGCATACGTCCAAGGCGGATTGACTTACGCCCACGTCAAGGTCGCGCTCATGCTCGCCTTGAGCCAATTGCGGACGAAAGAGCTCGTCACATTTGACCGTGACAATATCTCACAGAAGTTGTAACCGAAATGTCATGTTAACTTTCTTAACATCTATTGACAGGTAAGTTGTCATATATTATTCTCACAGTGTGAGACAGAAAAGGAGGGGTAAGAGATGGCCGATCAATTTCGTCGCTCCAACCCGTTGTTTCCGATTGGAATCGTTCAAGATTTGACACAGCTGACAGGTAGACAGATTCGGTACTATGAAGAACAGGGTCTAATTTCGCCTAGTCGGACGGAATCGAAACGACGGCTCTATTCCTTTAATGATGTCGAACGTCTACTCACGATCAAGGATTTTATCGACCAAGGCTTCAACTTGGCGGCGATTCGTCATATGCTCGACAACACGGACGCCAAAGATGCGGAATCACCAAAGCCGCCGGTCGATGAAGCACCGAAGATCTCTGAACAAGAGTTACACAAATTATTGAAAACACAGCTTCAAGAAGCTGGCCGTTTCAATAAGACGTCGCTCATTCAAGGTGAGCTGTCACGTTTTTATCGATGACGCCAGTACACTAACCATTACACAATGTGAGAGGGGACATTTCACCATGGCCAGAAAAACGTTCACGAAAGAAGACATCAAACGCATCGCACAAGAAGAGGACGTACGCTTTATTCGTCTTCAATTCACGGATATCCTCGGTACGATCAAAAACGTCGAGGTACCGATCAGCCAATTGGACAAAGCACTTGATAACAAGATGATGTTCGATGGCTCTTCAATCGAAGGGTTCGTACGCATCGAGGAATCAGACATGAACCTCTATCCAGACCTTGACACATGGGTTGTCTTCCCGTGGACAGACGGCAGCGGTAAAGTCGCTCGCTTGATTTGTGATATTTATACGCCGGACGGCAAACCGTTCAGCGGTGACCCGCGCGGCAATTTGAAGCGTAACCTCGAGCGCATGCAGAAGCTCGGCTTCACAGCGTTCAACGTCGGACCAGAGCCTGAGTTCTTCCTCTTCAAGAAAGACTTGAACGGCCAACCGACACTCGAACTCAACGACCAAGGCGGTTACTTCGACTTGGCACCGGTCGACCTCGGCGAGAACTGCCGTAAAGAGATCGTCATCGAGCTCGAAAACATGGGCTTCGAAATCGAAGCATCACACCACGAAGTCGCACCAGGTCAGCACGAGATCGACTTCAAATACGCAGATGCGGTCACGACGGCCGATAACATCCAAACGTTCAAACTCGTCGTCAAGACGATCGCAGCGAAATACGGTCTTCACGCGACGTTTATGCCGAAGCCACTCTTCGGTGTCAACGGTTCAGGGATGCACGCCAACATGTCGCTCTTCAAAGGTGACACGAACGTCTTCTACGATCCAAACGGCGAAATGGAACTCTCTGACACGGCTCGCGCCTTCACGGCAGGGATTCTCGAGCACGCTCGTGCGTTCACGGCTGTCTGTAACCCGACTGTCAACTCATACAAGCGCCTCGTTCCTGGTTACGAAGCACCTTGCTACGTAGCATGGAGCGCGCGCAACCGTTCACCACTCGTTCGTGTACCAGCGGCCCGTGGCCTCTCGACACGTATCGAAGTACGTTCGGTCGACCCAGCGGCGAACCCGTACCTCGCTTTGGCCACGCTTTTGGCTGCAGGTCTTGATGGAATCGAGAAAGAAATGGCGGCTCCGAAGCCGATCGATAGCAACATCTACGTCATGGACAAGCCAGAACGTGTTGCTAACGGGATTGACGACCTTCCGGCTACGCTCTTCGACGCGCTCGAAGTACTCCGTACCGACAAAGTCGTCATGGAATCACTCGGTGAACATATCGGTGAGCACTTCCTCGAGTTGAAAGAAATCGAGTGGGATATGTTCCGTACGCAAGTGACAGAGTGGGAACGCGATCAGTACATGACGCTCTACTAAGTCGACTAATAAGGGATATTCCCTTTAAAATCAGAGTCCTGAACGAGTCTTCATATGAAGTGCTCATTCAGGACTCTTTTTCTATAATTCGCTTCAACTAATCAATATAATGAGGGAGAATGTATATCACTATAAATGTAATGGAATGGGATAGGGGGACGAGAAGTGGCAACACCATTAAAAGACGTGTATGATGAGACCTTTTTGTTGGGATTCGGAAGACGTATCCAAACCGTGTATCCGTCATTTGACGTACAGGCTTTTATCGCATCAATCATAGATGAATCGTGGGAAGAGTTGGCACTCAAAGGGCGTACTCGACGTATTTCGATAAAACTCGGTCAGTATTTGCCACAGGATTACGAATCAGCTTTGGACGTATTGGTTGAAATTGCAGATGATTGTATCGGTTTTCCATACTTATTTTTTCCGGACTTTGTAGCGGTGTATGGACAGGCGGAAGAGCATTGGGAGCGCTCGATGTCAGCGCTCGAACGCTTCACACAGAAGTCGTCTTCTGAATTTGCGATCAGGTCTTTTTTATTGCGGGAACCAACGCGTGTGATGCACCAAATGACAGCTTGGGCCGTTCATCCGAACGAACATGTTCGGCGTTTGGCGAGTGAGGGTTGTCGTCCTCGCCTTCCGTGGGCGGAATCGTTACCGATGTTCAAAGAAGACCCAGCTCCAGTGTTGGAGATTTTAGAGTTGTTAAAAGACGATCCATCATTATATGTGAGAAAAAGTGTCGCTAACAACCTCAACGATATCTCGAAAGATCACCCAGAAGCTGTACTCGCAGTCTCGCGACGATGGCAGGGCGAGCATCCTCATACCGATTGGATCATTAGACACGGATGCCGGACACTGATCAAGTCAGCCCATCCTGACGCGTTAACGATGTTCGGTTATACGCAGGAAACAAATTTAACCGTCGACTCATCGATTTCTATACATCCGAACGTGATCCGCATAGGGGAGGCGTGCGAGATTCAGTACGATGTGTCCATTCGTCCAGGGGATGCTGCTTATGTTCGTATCGAATACGCGATTGAGTTTATAAAGGCCAACGGGAAAGCGAGTCGTAAAGCATTCTTGCTAGCGAATAGAACCGTCGCTGGGGGCGCGCGACTTGCAGCGACCAGAGTGCACGACTGGTCAGATTTGACGACCCGTCGGCATTATCCAGGGAAGCATCGTGTCGTCTTGTTGGTAAATGGACGAGAAGTGGCTGAACATCGTGTCATGTTGCATAAAAGTTATTGAACTTCTATATAATAAACGGTTCAAAAAAGGGCAACCCTGTCTATTTAGACGGGTTGCCCTTTTTGGGTGTGTAGCATAACGATCTGGTTAAAACGCACGTTTGAAGAACGTGGACGCATAGTCGAGCGTCGTATGTAGCGTCGTCGCGAAAACGAGTCCGAAGAAGCATGCTGCCCCGTTCAGGTCGAGCCACGATTTGACAGCTTCCTCATACGGCGTGACCGTGAGCAGAAGCGTGAGCGGGAAACCGAGATAGATGACCCGGATCAGATCGCTCAAGAGCGGAAAATGCGAGAATAACGACCGATGGGGCATAATCTTCACATAAGGGAGCCAAAAGCCCCGAAGCGGTCCCCATCGATAATAGGCGTCCGACTTCAAATCGAGATCCGGGGAGAGCCAGAACGTCCCGATGAGGGCGCCAAGCAGGAACACGGTCGGAACATCGATGTCAATAAAAGGCGTGGCAATCGCAAGAGCACCGATTGCCACGAGATTCGTACGGGTATGTGTCTTGCCACTAGCCATTAGTGAATCGTGCGGTATACACCGATGACCTTCCCTAAAATCGACACGTTATCGAAATACATCGCTTCGAGCTCGTCGTTCTCCGGCTGGAGGCGAACTTTCGAAGCTTCTTTATAAATCCGCTTCACGGTCGCTTCACCTTCATCCGTCATGGCGACGACAATCTCTCCATTGTCGGCCGTGTTCTGTTGACGGACGAGGACGCGGTCCCCATCCAAGATCCCCGCGTTAATCATCGAGTCCCCTGAGACAGAGAGCATGTAGACGTTGTCGGAACCGACGACGTGAGCCGGGAGCGGGAAGTGTTCTTCCACGTTCTCGATGGCCGTGATCGGCGTACCGGCTGTGACTTTCCCGATGACCGGCACGTACATGACGGCATCGTGGTCTTCGACGACGGACATCTCTTCATCCAAAATCTCGATGGCGCGTGGCTTCGTCTTATCACGTCGAATCAATCCACGCTTCTCAAGACGGTCCAAGTGACCGTGTACAGTCGAGCTCGATGCGAGCCCGACAGCCTCGCCAATTTCGCGGACCGAAGGGGGATACCCTTTCGCCCGGACCTCGGCTTTTATAAAATCAAGAATCTGTTGTTGTCTTGCTGACATTTTTTTCAATGGATTTCACCTCGATTATGTCGAATAACCTGCGAACGCATCCTATTCTTTATGGGTTTAGTTTAACACAAGAACACATGAGCGCACAAACATTCGTTCGTTTTTTTTCTGCTTGACCGAACAGAAGTTCTTGTTTTATGATGAGAACAGATAAACGAACAGACGTTCTCGAGAACGTGTATTCTTATTCCCAGGAGGCAATGATTATGAGAGACACAATCAATGGAATCATCTTAGTCGGCATGTTGGCACTCGGTATGTTCGTATTTTTCGCGGTCGGAGAGCTTCGTGACAACGAAGCGGTCGTCGTGACCGAACAAAAAGTCGAACACAGTATTGAAGAAGAAGTCGCCTTGAAAGAGGCGGAGACGCTCGAAGCGCACATTCTCGCTAAACGGGATGAGGAAAAAGACGACAAGACGACGTGGTTCGCCGCCGAATAATCGTTTCTGATTGCGAACATCCCTTCATCCTGTGTATCGTAGAGGGCGAATGGAAAGAAAGGAAGTGACGCGATGCGAGTCGTCATTTATTGTCGCGTATCGACGAACAAGTCCACCCAAGAGACGTCGCTCAGTCGTCAGGCGGACGAATTGAAGCAGATGGCGAGACGTCTTGATGCTGAGGTGGTCGATGTGATCAGTGAACAAGAGAGCGGGTATGAGGTCAATCGGGCGGGACTGCTCGATCTATTGGAGCACGTCTCGACGTCCGATCTCGATGCCGTGCTCGTGAGCGATGACAGCCGTCTCGGACGGGGAAATGCAAAAATCGCTATCTTGCATACGCTCATGAAACATAACGTGCGCTTGTTGACGATGCAGTCGTCCGATGAATATATCGTCTCCGACGCCGAGAAGATGGTACTCGAGATCGTCAGTGTCGTCGAAGAGTATCAACGAAAGATCCATAACGCTAAAATTTCACGCGGAATGCGTCGGGCGGTCGCGAACGGATTTAATCCGCATCGGAATATCCAGCACCATGACCAGGGAGGCCGGAGCCGAATCGAAGTTCCGATTGAAGAAATCGTCCAATTGCGTGAACGTGGACTCACGTTCGCTGAAATTGCCGCCACCCTCCGCGGTTTTGGTTATGAGGTATCGAAAGCGACCGTGAACCGGCGCTACTTGGAACACGTGTCGGTACCAGAAACTTGATTCCTGCTCGCTGATTTTGTACAGTAGAAGGACAAATTCAGTAGAGAGGGGGCGAGCCCGATGCTAGCACCTGAACAGTTGGAGCGAATCAATTTCCTCGCCAACAAAGCAAAGACAGATGGTCTGTCACCACAAGAGATGGACGAGCAGCAAGCGCTGCGCCAACAATATTTGCAAGCGTTCCGCCAATCATTCAAATCACAGATGATGGGAATGAAGGTCGTCGATCCGGAAGGAAACGACGTAACGCCAGAAAAATTAAAAGATGAGCAGGAACGTTACCGCTCAGAATGACCATGAATGCACATCCTATTTCATATAGGATGTGCATGTTTGTTATACGCGAACGTTGATCAGGGGGACTCATTGATGCGTTTTCAAACGAAAGGAAGTAAACGATTCCATTTAATGTGTTATACTAATTAATTAGTTGTGACACACGAATGAGTGTGCTAAAATATGACGGGTAGAAACTTTGTTAACAACAGAGAGGATGAAATTAGTGGAAACAACTACTAAAGAATTATTAGCGATTAACTCGATTCGGACGCTCTCAATCGATGCGGTCCAAAAAGCGAACTCAGGTCACCCGGGTATGCCGATGGGTGCGGCTCCGATGGCGTTCACACTTTGGACGGACAAAATGCGTCACAACCCGAAAAACCCGAACTGGTTCAACCGTGATCGGTTCGTCCTTTCAGCGGGACACGGTTCGATGCTCTTGTACTCGCTTCTTCACTTATCTGGTTACGATCTCTCAATGGACGATCTCAAATCGTTCCGCCAAATGGATTCGAAAACGCCTGGGCATCCAGAGTACCGTCACACGGCAGGTGTCGACGCGACGACTGGACCGCTCGGACAAGGGATCGCCATGGCTGTCGGGATGGCAATGGCAGAGAAACATTTGGAAGCGACGTACAACCGCGATGAGTTCAAAGTGGTTGACCACTTCACATACGGGATTTGCGGAGACGGTGACTTGATGGAAGGCGTATCGGCAGAAGCTGCTTCGCTCGCTGGTCACTTGAAACTTGGCAAACTCGTCGTCCTTTACGATTCAAATGATATCTCGCTTGACGGCGACCTTCACAAATCGTTCTCGGAAAGCGTTGAAGATCGTTTCAACGCCTACGGTTGGCAAGTGATCCGTGTCGAAGATGGTACGGATATCGATACAATCGCGAAAGCAATCGACGAAGCGAAAGCAGAAACGTCGAAACCGACCCTCATCGAAGTGAAGACGGTTATCGGCTTCGGTTCACCGAACAAGTCAGGCAAATCGGCATCACACGGTGCACCGCTCGGCGAAGCTGAAATTGAGCTCACGAAGCAGTTCTACAAGTGGGAAGGCGAGAACTTCTACGTACCGAACGAAGTATACGACTTGTTCAACGATAAAGTCGTTGAGCCAGGCGCGAAGCATGAAGCGGACTGGAACGAACTCGTTGAAGCTTACAAGTCAGCACACCCTGAACTTGGTGCCCAGTTCGAGCGTGCGATGAACAACGAGCTCCCAGAAGGTTGGGACAGCGAATTGCCGACGTTCGAAATCGGTTCGAAAAAAGCGACTCGTCAAACGAGCGGTGAAGTATTGAACGCGATCGCCAAAGCGGTTCCGACTCTCTTCGGAGGCTCGGCTGACCTCGCTGGTTCGAACAACACGATGATCAAAGGCGCTGCGGACTTCGATGAAGATCCAGCCGGCCGCAACATCTGGTTCGGAGTCCGTGAATTCGCGATGGCAGCAGCCGTCAACGGGATGGCGCTCCACGGTGGGGTCCTCCCATACGGCGCGACGTTCTTCGTCTTCTCGGATTACCTTCGCCCGGCAGTTCGACTTGCTGCTCTCATGGGAATCCCATCAACGTTCGTCTTGACACACGATTCAATCGCGGTCGGCGAAGACGGCCCGACGCACGAACCGGTCGAGCACTTGATGAGCTTCCGTGCGATGCCAAACTTGTCTGTTCTCCGTCCGGCTGACGGAAAAGAGACGATTGCGGCTTGGAAGCAAGCAATCACGACGAAAACATCACCATCGCTTCTCGTCTTGACGCGTCAAGCGTTGCCAGAACTCGAGGGCACGTCGGTTGAAGACGCAGCTAAAGGTGGCTATGTCGTCGCCGGCAACTCAAGCGAGGCAGACGTCCTCCTTCTCGGTACAGGTTCTGAAGTACACGTCCTCGTCGAAGCTCGCGAAGCACTCGCGGCTGAAGGCGTGAACGCGGCTGTCGTCTCGATGCCTTCGTGGGAATTGTTCGAAGCGCAGTCAGCAGAATACAAAGAGTCGGTCCTTCCGTCGTCGATCACGAAACGTGTCTCGCTCGAAGCGGGCGCGACGCTCGGCTGGTACAAATACGTCGGTTTCGGCGGAAAAGTACTCGGCATCGACAAGTTCGGCGCCTCTGCCCCTGGGGATCTCCTCATGAAAGAATACGGCATGTCTGTCGACAACGTCGTCGCAGCTGTCAAATCACTTTAATCGCATGTTGTCAGTGGTGGCCCGGAGGTTTGGGTCACCACTTTTTTTTCAGACGACTAGCGAATTAGCGTAATATAGTGTATAGTAAAAAACGATGTTTCATATGGTAGAGGAGGTTAAGCCTTGAGTACATTATTCTGGATTCTTCTTATCGTGGCAGCACTAATCGGGGGTATTGCGATCGGTTTCTTTATCGCTCGTAAATACATGATGAACTACCTCGAACAGAACCCACCGATCAACGAAGATATGATTCGTACATTGATGATGCAAATGGGTCAAAAGCCGTCACAGAAGAAAGTCAACCAAGTGATGCGCGCCATGAACGTTCAAATGAAGAACGAAAAGAAATAAACTCGATCGACCGAAGCACTTTGCGCCCGCAAAGTGCTTTTTTCATCCAGTTTTTGTTAGACAATCTAACAAACTTTCGCTAATCTAATAGAATAGTCTGAATTCAAGACAACATAGGGGGTGTTTCCAATTCGTGTATTCAAACAACTAGCTTGGTTCTTCAAGCTCGAGTGGCGGACGTATGCGCTCGGCATCGTCTTACTCATGTTCGTCGCGGCGCTCGAACTTATACCGCCGCGCATCATCGGGCGAATCGTCGATGAAATCAACCGGGGAACGCTTGGAACAGATTTATTATGGATGTTGCTCGGCGGGCTCGCGGCCGTCGGGATCGGGAACTATGTGGCCCGTTTCTTCTGGCGATACTTCATCTTCGGGGCTTCGATTCGCCTCGGTCGGATGTTGCGGAGTCAGCTCTATCGTCATTTCACCGATTTAGATCAACGGTTTTATAAGAAGTCGCGGGTCGGGGATTTGATGGCCCATGCGACAAACGATGTCCAGGCCGTCTCGACGACGGCGGGTGCGGGGATTTTGACACTCGTCGATAGCATCACCATGGGAACGTTCGTCATCATCACCATGGTGACGACCATCAGTTGGAAGTTGACGGTCGTGGCATTGTTGCCGCTGCCGATCATGGTCGCGTTGACGACGCGATACGGCAAACTCTTACATAATCGGTTCGGGGTCGCCCAAGCGGCGTTCTCTGAACTGAACGATAAAGTCCAAGAGAGCGTCAGCGGTGTCCGGGTGTTGAAGTCGACCGGGGAAGTCGGCCGCGACGTTGACTCGTTCGAGAAGCTATCCGACGAAGTCATGGCGAAAAACGTACGTGTCGCGAAAATCGACGCCTTGTACGACCCGACCATCTTCGGGATTGTAGGCCTCTCGTATATCTTGTCGATTGGTTATGGCGCGTATTTGATTGAACAAGGAGAGCTGACCATCGGACAGATCGTTAGTTTCACCGCCTATCTCGGCTTGCTCACATGGCCGATGCTCGCGTTCGGCTGGCTGTTCAATATCGTCGAACGAGGGCGGGCGTCTTACGACCGGATTGAGCGGATGCTCGCCGTCAAACCTGAGATTCAGGATGATCCGATGGCGGCGACGAAACTCGCCCATTCGGAGATTGAAGCGGATATTCGTGCGTTCCGTTATGACGAGACGCCCGTCCTGCAAGACGTCACATTCCGCCTCGAACGCGGACGGACGCTCGGACTCGTCGGCCGTACCGGTTCTGGTAAGACGACGATTGTACGCTTGTTGACACGAGAGTATGACGTACATGATGGGACGATCAAAATCGGTGGTGTCAACATTCGCCAAGTGAAAAAATCACTCCTGCTCGATAAAGTTGCCGTCGTCCCGCAAGATCATTTCTTGTTCAGCGATTCGATTGCGAACAATATCGCATTCGGCAAACCGGAAGCGAAACTCGACGAAATCATGGAGGTGGCAAAAATCGCCGAGGTTCATGATGACATCATGCGGCTGCCGGAAGGATACGCCACGCTCGTCGGGGAACGAGGTGTGACGTTGTCGGGTGGTCAGAAGCAACGGATTTCAATCGCACGTGCCCTCATGATTGAGGCGGACGTGTTGATCCTCGACGATGCCCTCTCGGCTGTCGATGCGAAGACGGAGGAGGCGATCATCGAGCATTTCCGGACCGGGAACCCTGACCAGTCCCGCTTGATCGTGGCGCATCGACTGTCTGCGGTCGAGCATGCCGACGAAATTCTCGTCCTTGAGGACGGTCGAATCATCCAACGCGGGCGTCATCAGGACTTGATTCGCGAGCCCGGTTGGTACAAAGACACGTACGATCGCCAACAACTCGAGGCGATTGTCGAAGGAGGTGGCCACCATGAAGCATGACGTTCAGGAATGGGCGGTCATTAAACGCCTATTGGCCTACACGAACCGCTACGCACGTCCGCTCGTACTCGCTTTTGTGTTCTTGCTGCTCGCCACCGGCGCAAAACTCGCAGGACCGTTCTTAATCAAAGTGTTCATCGATGAGTTCGTGACGCCTGGCGTCTATCCGACAAACTGGGTCGTCACCTTGCTCGTTGTTTATTTGGTCTTGCATGTGTCGGCGATCATCTTCGACTACTTGCAGTCGATCTCGTTCCAAAAGATTGCCTTAAAGATCGTGCAAAACATCCGGATGGATATCTTCCGTCACGTGATGGGGATGCGGCTCGCCTACTTTGACCGAACTCCGGCGGGAGTGCTTGTCTCTCGAATCACGAACGACACCGAGGCCGTCAAGGAACTGTACGTCGGGGTAATGAGCACGTTCGTACAGTCAGCGGTTCAATTGGTCGGGACGTACGTGTTCCTTTATATCCTCGAACCGACGCTCGCGACGATGGGGCTCGTCCTTGTTCCGCTGTTCTGGCTCATCATCTGGGCGTATCGCCGCTATTCGACAAAATATTTTGCCCAAGTGCGTGACTTGTTGTCACAACTGAACGGGCAATTGAATGAATCGATCAACGGGATGGGAATCGTTCAACAGTTCCGACAAGAAGAGCGGCTCGTCCGCCAGTTCGAAGAAACGAACAAGGCCCACCAAGAGGCACGCTATCGAAACTTGAAGCTCGACAGCATGTTGCTGCGACCGATCATCGAGCTGTTGCTCGCCTTCTCCATCATTGGACTGCTCGGCTATTACGGCGTCTTGTCGACGACCGAGCAAGTGCAGGTCGGGGTCGTCTATGCCTTCATCAGCTACATCGAGCGCATCTTCCGTCCGGTGCTCGACATCATGCAACGCTTGAGCGAGTTTCAACAGGCGGTCGTCTCGGCGGACCGTGTCTTCAAAGTCTTGGACACGGATGAACCGGCTCCAGGAAAGAGTCTTGCCGGTCCTGCCGAAATCGGCTCCGGGGAAGTCCGGTTCGAGAACGTCACGTTCAGCTACGATGGGGAAGTCGATGTATTGAAACAGATATCATTCGTCGCCAAACCAGGCGAGACGGTCGCCCTCGTCGGTCACACGGGTAGCGGAAAGAGTTCAATCATCAACCTGTTGACCCGGTTCTATCCGTATCAATCAGGCCAAATCACGATCGACGGGTATCCGATCGAGCAGTTCGAGGAAGCCGAGCTCCGAGCCAAAGTCGGGCTTGTGCTCCAAGATCCATTTTTGTTCACAGGGACGATCGAGGATAACTTGAAACTGTTCAATCCGACGATCGACTCGGACAAAGTCCGGGAAGCGGCCGAGTTCGTGCAAGCTCATACGTTCGTCGAGAAGCTTGAGGCCGGTTACGGACATACGGTCGGTGAGCGCGGCGCGACATTCTCGAGCGGGGAACGGCAACTGCTCGCCTTCGCCCGGACGGTCGCCCGTGACCCGAAGATTTTGATTTTAGATGAGGCGACGAGTTCGATTGACACCGAGACCGAGGAGCGTGTCCAGCTCGCCCTCGATCGGATGAGACGGGGACGGACGACGATTGCCATCGCTCACCGTCTGTCGACGATTCAAGATGCCGACTTGATTCTCGTCCTTCATCGGGGTGAGATCGTCGAACGAGGTAACCATCAGGCGCTTTTAAAACAGGATGGGCTGTACAAAAAGATGTACGAACTTCAATCTGGCCAACGTCTGATGTCATAAATTACAAAAAAGACACCGTCAAGGTGTCTTTTTTCCATGGAAAAAGCCCGCCACTTCAAGGAAGGACGGGCCGTTTGGTTCGATTAATTTATGTGGTCTGAAGCGTGTATGGCTAGGACGTGACGTGTAATCAGCTTGTCCAATTCTTGGCTGACATGAATCACTTCTGGAGACGTCCAACTGTGCTGCGAGGCGATTTCATACAGTTCATCGCGTTTCTGTTCAATGGCATAATGTAAGTTTTCAGCTGTGATGACCGCCACGGTGTTTCCCCCATCGTTGTAAGATCGATACTGACTAATAAGAATATCCAAATCTTAGCATCTAACACTACCGTTTACAAGTTTCATTTCCATTTCAAAGATTACAAATTCAATCATGTAAGGTGCTCGGAAAAAGATGCGAGCATTTTGAAAAGGTTTTCGCTATAATGGGGCTGAAAGGTGGAAGATCGCATGGAAGTCACACTTTGGCTCGCATTTGGGGCGGGCGTCTTATCATTTTTATCGCCGTGCACGCTACCGTTGTATCCAGTCTTTTTATCGTATATCACTGGGGTCTCAGTCTCTGATTTAAAGAGCGAGGGACTGCGACAACGCACGGCCTGGTTTCACACGTTCTCATTCTTGATTGGTTTCTCGATCGTCTTCCTCGTGCTCGGTCTGTCGACCTCGCTCATTGCCGACGTGTTCATTCAATATAAGGATAGTTTGCGCATGTTCGGTGCCATCCTCATCTTCGTATTCGGCGTCTTTTTGGCGGGACTTTGGCAACCTAGTTTCATGATGCGCGAGAAAAAGCTCGCTTTAGGGGAGCGTAAAAGCGGCTACTTTGGAACGGCATTGATTGGAATTGGATTCGCGGCGGGATGGACCCCGTGTACCGGACCGATTCTTGCCGGTGTCATCGCGCTCGCGGCCTCGAACCCGAGTCAAGGGATGGGCTATATGTTGGCGTACGTCATCGGCTTCGCCATCCCATTCCTCATCATGGCGAGATTTGTCGGGAAAATCAAATACTTGGCGCGCAACAGTGCCAAGGTGGCAAAATTCGGAGGTTATTTGATGATGGCCTTCGGCGTCGTATTATATTTTGATGGCATGAATCGCTTCGCTGCTTGGATGAGCGAATTAGTAGGATTCACCGGATTTTAAAAGGGGTTGACCGAATGTCGATATTTTGGGGATCGACCCTCGTCGCACTAATGATGGGCCTGATTGCGAGCTTCGTTCGCGTCAAAGCATCAGCACGTCCGACGAATGCTAAAAAGATCTTGATTCCGCCCTTGGCGATGTCGACCGGGATGTTGCAATTTCTCGTCCCGGCGTTTCGATTGACTTGGCTCGAGGTCGGAGAAGCTTTAATCGTCGGATTGATTTTCAGCGTATTTCTCATCAAGACATCGAACTTCGAGAAACGTGATGGTGAGGTGTACTTATCCCGCTCGAAAGCGTTCTTTATCGTCGTCTTCGTCTTATTGGCGATTCGGACGGTCATGAAGGCGTTTCTCGGAGACGAAGTCAATATTTTCGCGACGGGCGGACTGTTCTATTTGATTGCCTGGGGCATGATCGTCCCATGGCGCATCGCCATGTACCAAAAATATAAACAAATCGCTTCAACATGAACGGCGTCCCTCGCGAGGGACGCCGTTTTGTCGATTATGAAGATTTTTTCGTCATGGCAGCTTCCGTCTCGGCATCGATCCCGGTGTTCGCTTTGACGAGGATGCGTTCGAAGTTTCCGGCGACTTCGTCCGACTTCGTCACGTACGTCCCGACGATGGCGGCCAGGAAGCCGAGCGGGATCGAGACGATTCCCGGGTTCGTGAGCGGGAATAACGCCTCACCGATAAAGATTGCCGAGCCATCCGGTGCCCACACGTTCGGGCTGATGGCGACGAGGAAAAGCGACGAGAATAATCCGACGACCATGCCGAACACGGCTCCGTCCGTATTGAACCGTCTCCAATAAATCGTGAACAAAATGACCGGCAAGTTCGCGCTGGCAGCGACAGCGAATGCGAGAGAGACGAGAAATGCGACGTTCATCGATTGGGCGAAGAAGGCGAGTCCCATCGAGACGAGTGCGACCGCGATTGAAGCGATCCGGGCCGCTGTGACTTGTTCTTTTTCGGTCGCTTCGCCCTTCCGGATGAAATGACCATAAAAGTCGTGGGCGAACGCCGAGGCCGCCGATAAGACGAGTCCTGCGACGACGGCAAGAATCGTGGCGAAGGCGATGGCGGCCACGAAAGCGAACAATAAGTCACCGCCGAGCACTTGGGCGAGGAGAGGCGCGGCCATGTTCCCGGCCGGGTTGGCGGCGACGATGGCGTCCGATCCGACGAACGCGGCGGCCCCAAATCCGAGGAAGATCGTCAGTATGTAGAACGCACCGATGACCCATGTCGCATAGACGACGGATTGTCGTGCCGTCGGTGCATCCTTGACCGTGAAGAAGCGGATGAGAATGTGCGGTAGACCGGCCGTCCCAAGGACGAGTGCCAAATTGAGTGAAATCGTATCGAGCGGGAGCTTGAACTTGTTGCCAGGGTTCAAGAAGCTCTCCCCGAGCGGTGTCGCCTTACTGACCTCGGAAAACATGGTGAAGACGGAGAAGTCAAAGCGGGCGAACACGAGGAATGAAATGATGGCGGTCCCGATCATCAACAAGACGGCTTTTGTGATCTGTACCCATGATGTCGCGGTCATCCCCCCGAAAACGACATAGACGGTCATTAAGATTCCGACGACGATGACGCTCGTCGTGTAGGGGATGCCGAGCAAGAGCTCGATGAGTGCCCCGGCGCCGACGAGTTGGGCGATCATATAAAAGATGGAGATGACGATAGCATTCATGGCGGCAACCCCTCGCACGCGCGGCTTGTTGAAGCGTGCCGCAATCATATCGGCCATCGTATACTTTCCAAGGTTACGGAGCGGCTCGGCGACCAAATATAGGACGACGAGGTAGGCAACGAGGAAACCAATCGAGTAAAAGAACCCATCGAACCCGGCGAGGGCAATCATCCCGGCAATCCCGAGGAATGAAGCGGCCGACATATAATCACCGGCGATGGCCAGACCATTTTGGAATCCGGTCAAACCACCGTCGGCCGTATAAAAGTCGCTTGCGGTCTTTGTCTTTTGGGCGGCGAAAAATGTGATGACGAGCGTGAGTCCAACAATCGCGACGAATAGAAGAATAGCTGTCCAGTTCATCGTCCCTCCTCCTCTTGTTTGATGGCTGCGACGAGCTCGTCGAAGCGGCGGGCCCGGCGGCTATACATGACACAAAACGTCCAGGTCATGAAGAATTGAGCTAAGGCGAGCACCCAGGCCCAAGTGATCTCACCGGCGACAGCGATGTTCAAGAACGTGAAGTAGCTCGTGGAGATTGGTAACGTAAAATAAAAGATGAGTGAGAAGATGATGGACGGAACAATGAACCGGTTCTTTTCTTGCATCAACTTGTGGAATGAAGGGCTCTCGACGATTGTTTCGGCGGAGCGAGTGCTGTCAGTTCGCGTGACGTGCGTGACATCATGCATCGGAAAACCTCCTTTTGGAATCAAGATACGTACATTATAGAAATGTAAATAAAGGAAAAGCTATCCATTTTTATTGCTAAAACCCATGCATGTTATACTAATATTGGTCATACCACTTTATTGTAATCGTTTTTAATATTGTCTATATTATGAACGGTATTTAAGAATAATTAATCCGTCCAAAAAAGGTACTTTGGACTTAGTATTCGTATGGCACAATTTCCGTTTCGTATAACTTAGTTGAACTGGTGAAGACAAAAAAAGATGCCAAGCCCAAGGCCGGCATCTCGTTTCATCATTGTTGGAAATAATGTTGATACATTTTCCAGTCGATTTGTTCTTCTTCAAGCGCCTTTTTTAAAAATTTATGGTCCCGTTTCGGTGTCGCGGCGATATAGCCTTTGACGACGAGCTCAGTCGTCATTTCACGGGCCCGCGTCTCGAGAGCGAACTGTCCGATTTTGCCCGCAATCTTTCGGATGGCGACGTCGCGGAACAGCTCCGGTACCGGTGTGACGAGACGATCAAGCAATGTACGCGTCTCCGGTGTCCATAAGTGGCGTGTCTTGTCGATGTAATCATCCTCGATGTCGAGGAGTGAGCGCCCGTCTTCTTTCGGCATTCGTTTTAAAAATTTGCGGAACATGAAGTAGCCGCCGATCGACATCAACCCGATCATCACGAATCCCCAGAAGA
Organism: Exiguobacterium sp. s7; assembly: GCF_018618195.1. Taxonomy (NCBI): domain Bacteria; kingdom Bacillati; phylum Bacillota; class Bacilli; order Caryophanales; genus Exiguobacterium; species Exiguobacterium sp. s7. The sequence goes on from NZ_JACSLO010000002.1 coordinate 425,607, forward strand.
CAATGAAATACATCACCAAGTTTTCTGGCATCGTCTTTCCCCCGTTCTGTCATTTCACGATCATTCAAGCTAAGTATACAAAAAAGGGGCGCGATACAAAAGCTACAGCTATCCGTTCCTTACTATAAAGATGGACGAAACGCGCGGGCTTCGTTAGAATAGATAGCGTTGCAATGAGCAAGAGCCAGTGTAAATCGTAATGTTCAGAAAGGAAAGAGCCATACATGAACCAATTAAAACAAGAAGTTGAGAAGCGGCGTATTTTCGGCATCATCTCGCACCCGGATGCCGGTAAGACGACGCTCACCGAGAAATTGCTCCTTCACGGGGGAGCCATCCGTGAAGCGGGGACGGTCAAAGCCCGTAAAAACTCTAAACACGCCAAATCTGACTGGATGGAGATCGAGAAACAACGTGGAATTTCGGTCACGTCATCGGTCATGCAGTTCGTCTATCAAGACAAGGTCGTCTCGATCATGGACACACCAGGACACAACGATTTCGGGGAAGATACGTATCGCGTCTTGACTTCGGTCGACAGTGCCGTCATGGTCATCGATGCGGCCAAAGGGATCGAGACGCAGACGAAGAAATTGTTCCAAGTCTGTCGGATGCGCGGGATTCCGATTTTCACGTTCATGAACAAGCTTGACCGACAAGCGAAAGATCCGCTCGAGCTCATGGAAGAACTTGAAGAAGTGCTCGGCATGCCTTCGGTCGCCGTGACTTGGCCGATCGGGAGCGGAATGCAGTTCGAAGGGGTATACGATCGCTTAAAAAACGAAGTGCACTTGTTCCGTGGTGACAAAGCGACGCTCACGTTGAACGAGGATGGGGTCAATGATCCAATCCTCGCCGATCACTTGACGGAAGAGAACTTGACGAACCTTCGAGATGAAATCGATCTTCTCGACGGTGCCGGCAATGAAATCGACGTCGATGCAATCCAGCACGGGAAATTGACGCCGGTCTTCTTCGGGACGGCGCTCGTCGACTTCGGGGTGACGTCATTCTTGAATCACTACCTTGATATGTCACCGGCGCCTGAGGCACGTAAGTCGAACGTCGGTCCAATCGACCCGACGTCAGAGGACTTCAGCGGCTTCGTCTTCAAGATTCAAGCGAACATGAACCCGGCCCACCGCGACCGCATCGCTTTCGTTCGCATCTGTTCGGGCGTCTTTGAGCGCGGCATGGACGTCACGCTCACACGGACGGGCAAAAAGATCAAGTTGAGCCAGTCGACACAGCTCATGGCCAACGACCGGGAGACGGTCGACAAGGCGTTCGCTGGAGACGTGATCGGGATTTATGATTCGGGCACGTATCAAATCGGTGATACGATCACGACATCGAAACAAAAAATCGCGTTCGAGGCGTTGCCGACGTTCCCACCAGAACTCTTTATGCGCGTCTCGCCGGTCAACTCGCTCAAGTCGAAACATTTCCACAAAGGTGTCGAGCAGCTCGCCCAAGAAGGAGCCATCCAAGTGTACCGTAACGAGTATAACGAGATTTATCTCGGTGCGGTCGGTCAACTCCAATTCGAAGTGTTCGAGTATCGCTTGAACAATGAGTACGGCGTCGACATCCGCATGGAGCCGGTCTCATACAGCGTCGCCCGTTGGGTGAAGGACAAGGAATTGAAGGCGCTCAAGCCGTTCCAGGACTCACGCAACATGCTCGTGACGGACCGCTGGGAGCGTCCCGTGTTCTTGTTCGCCAACGAGTTCACGTTCGATCGCTTCAAAGAACGGTATGAAGATGAGCTCACGCTCGTCGACGCCCTCGACGTCAACGTCGAGATTGGCGCAGAATAATGGATGGACGGCTCTTCATAGGGCCGTCTTTTTTTGTTTCAGTGACTTGGTTGATTTTGATAAGTTTTACTTATGACTAATTTGTGACGGAATGTATTTTACGTCACGCTATAGTTGTATTATGATAAACATGTGATAAGTAAGCGATTACGGCACATGCCGAAGTCGCCGCTTTCAAAAAGGGGGATATCGTATGGAACAGACGAACGTATTAGACGCTTTCAAATCTCGGACGCAGTTCGAGGTCAATGGCAAAGCGTACGATTATTACCGGCTCAAAAAGCTTGAAGAAGAAGGGGTGACGGAACTTAGTCGACTTCCGTACTCGATTCGTGTGTTGCTCGAATCTGTACTTCGCCAGCAGGATGGCCGCGCCATCACGAAAGAACATGTCGAGAACTTGGCTAAATGGGGTACTGCCGAAGTCTCGAAAGACATCGATGTTCCGTTCAAACCGGCTCGCGTCGTCCTTCAGGACTTCACGGGTGTACCGACGGTCGTTGACCTCGCTTCACTTCGTAAAGCGATGGCCGACCTCGGCGGAGACCCGAACAAGATCAACCCGGAAATCCCGGTCGACCTCGTCGTCGACCACTCGGTCCAAGTCGATGCGTACGGTTTCGCCGGCGCACTCATGAAAAACATGGACATCGAGTTCGAGCGTAACGAAGAGCGCTACAAGTTCTTACGTTGGGCCCAGACGGCGTTCGACAACTATCGTGCCGTCCCGCCAGCAACAGGGATCGTCCACCAAGTCAACTTGGAATACTTGGCTTCGGTCGTGCTCGAAAAGAACGATGGAACGGGCAATGTCGCCTATCCAGACTCGCTCGTCGGAACGGACTCGCACACGACGATGATCAACGGACTCGGTGTCCTCGGCTGGGGTGTCGGTGGAATCGAAGCTGAAGCGAGCATGCTCGGACAACCGTCTTACTTCCCGGTACCAGACGTCGTCGGCGTCAAAATCGTCGGTGAAGTCAACCCGGGTGTCACAGCGACTGACGTCGCGCTCGTCGTCACAGAGATGCTCCGTAACGAGAAAGTCGTCGGCAAGTTCGTCGAGTTCTTCGGACCGTCGCTTCACACGATGCCGCTCTCGGACCGGGCGACAATCGCCAACATGGCACCTGAATATGGTGCGACATGTGGCTTCTTCCCAGTCGATACAGAGACGCTCAACTACATGCGCACGACAGGTCGCCCAGAAGAATTGATCGACCTCGTCGAAGCCTACTCGAAAGCGAACGACTTGTTCTATACGCCAGACCAGGCCGACCCGTCGTTCACGAAAACGCTCACGCTCGACTTGTCGAAAGTAGAGCCGTCGCTCGCTGGACCGAAACGTCCACAAGACCGGATCAACTTGTCAGACCTTCAGACGGCGTTCGTCGACAGCGTGACAGCACCAGCCGGACACAGCGGTTTTGGTCTTGAAAAAGCCGAGCTTGAGAAGACGGCAGCTGTCAACTACACGGACGGCGCTGTCGACATGCGTACAGGTGACGTGGCAATCGCAGCGATCACAAGTTGTACGAACACGTCGAACCCATACGTCATGGTCGGAGCAGGACTTGTCGCGAAGAAAGCCGTCGAACGCGGTCTCACGGTTCCGAAATTCGTGAAGACGTCGCTCGCACCAGGCTCGAAAGTCGTTACCGATTACCTCGATAAAGCCGGTCTCACGCCGTATCTCGACCAACTCGGTTTCAACACCGTCGGTTACGGATGTACGACTTGTATCGGAAACTCGGGTCCACTCGACCGAGAAGTCGAAGAAGCGATCACATCGAACGATTTGCTCGTCTCGTCGGTCCTCTCGGGGAACCGTAACTTCGAAGGCCGTGTCCACCCGCTCGTGAAAGCGAACTTCTTGGCGTCACCGCCACTCGTCGTCGCGTACGCGCTCGCCGGATCGGTCAACTTCGACATCATGAACGAGTCGTTCGGAACGGACAAAGATGGCAACGAGGTCTTCTTCAAAGACATCTGGCCATCAAACGATGAAATCAAGATGGTCGTTCAAGACGTCGTCTCACCGGAAGCGTTCCGTAAAGAGTACGACACGGTGTTCACAGGGAACGAGCGTTGGAACGCCCTCGACGTGCCAGAAGGCAACTTGTATGACTTCTCGGACGATTCAACGTATATCCAAAACCCGCCATTCTTCGAAAACCTCGAGCCGGAAGCGGGCGTCGTCCATGCGTTGAACGGACTCCGCGTCATCGGGAAGTTTGCTGATTCGGTCACGACCGACCACATCTCACCAGCCGGAGCATTCTCGAAAACGACACCAGCTGGCCAATACCTTCAATCAAAAGGTGTCGCACCGCTCGACTTCAACTCGTACGGCTCACGCCGCGGAAACCACGAAGTCATGATGCGCGGTACGTTCGCGAACATCCGTATTCGTAACCAAGTCGCACCAGGCACTGAAGGCGGCTTCACGACGTACTGGCCGACGGGCGAAATCATGCCGATGTACGATGCGGCCATGAAGTATAAAGAGCAGGGCACAGGCCTCGTCGTCTTCGCTGGGAATGACTACGGAATGGGCTCGTCACGTGACTGGGCAGCCAAAGGAACGAACTTGCTCGGCATCCGTGCCGTCATCGCGCAAAGCTTCGAACGGATTCACCGCTCGAACCTCGTCATGATGGGCGTCTTGCCGCTCCAGTTCATGGACGGAGAGTCAGCGGACTCACTCGGACTCACAGGCGAAGAGGCGATCGACATCCAAGTCGACGAATCGGTCCGCCCACGTGATATCCTGAACGTCAAAGCGACTCATGAGAACGGTACGGTGACTGAATTCAAAGTTGTCGCCCGCTTCGATTCTGAAGTCGAGATCGATTACTACCGTCACGGTGGAATCTTGCAAATGGTCCTCCGTAACAAATTGAAATAAGCCAACTGACCTTCCTTTGAAAAAAGGAAGGTTTTTTTAGTGAATGTGCGAATATAAGGTGAGACGGTGCACGATATCGGGAAGAGAATGGGGAGAGGGGGGAGTGTATGGAGCGACAAACGAAATCAGGCAAAAACTGGTGGCAACGGCTGACGCAAAAAGAGGAAGTGACGGAACAGGAAGTCGACATCACGCTTCCTCAGTTGCGAGAGGCGATCCACGAGTATGAGCAGACGTTGCCGAAAGGCGTCAATCGGACGGTGCTCCTCGATGAAGCACAGGAGATCGACCTTGCGCGTTTGAAGAAACATTTACCCGGCAAACCGAGGCAGCGATTTTACATGTCCAAAGAGACGTTTCACATCGTTCCCGAAACTGAACGGGAAGTGGTCTATGAGATGGATCAAGTCCAGCGGGCGCTCGATTTATATTTCGAACAAGAAAAAAAATTACCGCTCCGAAAATTCCAACAGACGTTACAACTTGATTTGACACGATTACGTGAAGGCGGGTATTTAAAAGTGTTGCCGAAACGGCCTTATTACGTCGTGGACGAGACATTGATCGTCTCGCTAGAACCGAAGCCGCAAGAGTGACGAAACCGAATCGTCACTCTTTTTGTCAGCGGCGCGATTACACGCCGAGGGGTTGAGTCGGGTTTATAAACTATGTTACGGTGGAAAACGTATATGAAAATAAGAAAATTGAATAGGAGTGAGATTATGGAAAGAAAAAGCCAAGTGACGACCGTTTTCCTCGTTTCAGCCATCATTACGGTCTTGTTCACGATTTGGGGTATCTTCCCTGAGCGCCTCCTCGGTAACGCGAGTCTCTTGAACGTGACGACGAAGTTACAAGGTTGGCTCTCGAACGGGATGGGTTGGTTTTATTTGCTCAGCGCGACTGGGATTTTACTCGTCGCCGTCTTTCTAATTTTTTCGAGATTTGGTTCGATTCGACTCGGCAAAGATACGGACCGACCAGAATTCAGCTATTTGACATGGTTCGCCATGTTGTTCAGTGCCGGAATGGGGATTGGCCTCATCTTCTGGGGGGCAGCAGAACCGTTGTCGCATTTCCATGCACCACCGTTTGAGTCGCCGACGCCGGAAGGCGATGCGCGCACTGCGATGCGTTATTCATTCTTCCATTGGGGCTTCCACCCGTGGGCGATTTATGCGATGATCGCGCTCGCCATCGCTTACTCGACGTTCCGCAAAGGTCGTCCGGCGACGATCGGAGAGACGATCGGATCGCTCGTCAATGACCGCTATGAACGTCCGGTCAAACAGACCGTTGATATTTTGGCCGTCATTGCGACCGCTTTCGGTGTCGCTACTTCGCTCGGATTCGGGGCCCAGCAAATCGCTGGTGGTCTGCATTACTTGATTCCAGGAGTGCCGAACGCGTTCTCGACACAATTTATCATCATCGCTGTCGTGACAGTGCTATACATGATTAGCGCTTCGACGGGTCTCGAGAAAGGGATTCGGATTTTAAGTAACACGAACATCTTCCTTGCCATCGTCTTGCTTGGAGCAACACTGGTGGCCGGACCGAGCGCGTTCATTCTCGATTTGTTCACACAGACGATCGGGACATATTTGCAACAGTTGCCGTCGATGAGTTTCCGTACGGGTGCATTTGAGCCTGTCGAACGGGAATGGATCAACGGTTGGACGATTTTCTATTGGGCATGGTGGATCTCTTGGTCACCATTCGTCGGAACCTTTATCGCCCGCGTCTCAAAAGGACGTACAATTCGTGAGTTCATCATCGGGATTCTACTCGTTCCGACATCGTTCGGTCTACTTTGGTTCTCTGTCTTCGGTGGATCGGCGATCTGGGCTGACTTGTTCGGCGGCGCAGCACTGATCGACCAAGTCAACGAAATCGGGACGGAAGTCGGGTTGTTCGCCTTGTTCGAGACGTTCGGCGGATTTGGGACGGTACTCAGTATCGTGGCCATTTTCTTAATCTCGACGTTCTTCATTACGTCGGCGGATTCGGCCACCTACGTGCTCGGAATGCTGACGACAAACGGTAAACTGATCCCGCCGATGCGCATCAAGTTGATTTGGGGCTTTATCCAATCTTCAATCGCTGCCGTCCTCTTATATGCAGGTGGGCTCGGAGCGCTGCAAGCGGTCGCGATTCTCGTCGCCTTCCCGTTCATCTTTGTCTTGATTCTGATGATCGTCGCCTTGTTCAAGGACTTGGCCGACGAACCGGACGAGCGGGACAAGTGGATTGAAGCGTATAAAGACGAAGAAGATAAACTCGGATAAGTTGAAAGGTCTCCATACGGAGGCCTTTTTTAGTGGTTAATGTTTTGCAGGACCCTCTCGCTAGTGTAGGATAGTAAGTGAAGAAGATTGGGAGGGCATTCTATGAAACAACACGTAAAGAAGCGATTGAGTTGGGTGATTTTTGCCGGTATTCTCATTGTCGGCGCCCTGCTCGCCTATAACTTTTATTTGGTCACCAATTTAAATGACGACGACGGCCGCACCAATCGGGCCGAGCCTTTCTATACGTCTGTGGTCATCGGCTATGAAGAAAAAAAGTTGCCTGAGGACGGGGAGACGCTAGAAGTTCGTGAATATAAAGTGACATATGACGAAGACGGGCACTTCGTGTCCGAGGTCGTAGAGGGACCGAACGTCGGCGCCCGTGCTGAGTGGGATGGGACCGTCTATCGTGAGTTCAATCCGGACGGCGATGAGACGAACAGCCAAGAGACAAGTTCAGGCGCGGTCGCCCCGCACCCGTTCTTGTCGAGGGCGACGAACGAACAGATTCGTAAATGGCTAGACGACGGAACACTTGGCTCGAGCGAAGGCGATGTCGATATCATCGGTCGTACGGCACAAGCGTTCGTCAAGAAAGAAACACCGGAAGCCGTCCCAGCGGAATGGGTCGAGAAGTATCCATCGATTTTCAGTGAAGATGAGAATGAAGAAGCGGTGACCTATTACGTCGATGCGAACGAGCGAATCCTGCTCGCCGCCGAGTCGCGTAACAACGGAAAGTTGTTCCATTCGATTCGCATGACTTCTTTTGAATCACGATAATCCGGCGAGGAGCAGACTGAGACGTCGGCTCCTTTGTCGTCTAAAAAGGAGAATATTATGAAACAGATCACCTTGGAGCAAGTCCAAACCGATTTGACGGCTTGGGAAGAAGGTGGGCGCGTCGATGAAGCGGCTCTCCTGTCTTACGCCCATTGGTCACGCGCGACCGGGCATCGCCAAGAATTGATTCGCACACTGACACTACTCGCGACGAGACGGTTACAGCACCGTCAGTCGATCGACCCGCTGTTAACTCGTTGGGTGAAAGAGTTGGAGTCGCTCGGTGCTTTGCCGCCAGCCCTTCGTGTCAGTCAATTGTATGATCTTTTGCGGCGCCACAAGCAACAGCTGCATGTCGAGTGGCCGAAGCTGCGTGAGACGGATTACGCGTCGATGAAAGTTCAAATATTGACCGAATATGAGTCGAAGACATCCGAGTTGCTCGAACATCTCGAGCAGCTTCACGATGAGATTGACCGCGCCAAATCTGATTTACGGGACTCGGAGTTTAAAGGGCAACTCGAACGTCTGTTCATCGTCGTCATCGAAGCGATGCAAGAAGTGGCCGCGCTCGAAGACGACACAGCCTCACTCTTGGCGTCGATGCAAGGGAATTATTTCAGCCGCGAGGCGTTTCACCGCTTCGGCCAACGAGTCGGTCTCGTCAAGGAACGACTCGACGCGATTGTTGCATTGTTACCAGAACAAACTGAAGCGACACGGTCGAGTGCGATTGAGTCGCTTGAGTCGATGATTGGCTTGTCTGACGTGAAGCAACGTGTCAAAGCATGGTATCGGTTCTTGTTGTTCCAGAAAGAGCGTGAGAAAGCGGGGTTCTCGTCCAAACACCAACCTTCACTCCATCTCGTGTTCACCGGCAATCCAGGGACCGGCAAGACGACGCTCGCGCGTCTCATGGCCGAGATTTATTTCGAGCTCGGTCTGCTCGCACGTCCCGATGTCGTCGAGGCGGACCGGTCGAGTCTCGTCGGTGCGTTCGTCGGTCAAACGGAAGAACAAGTCATGAACAAGGTGAAGGAAGCCGAGGGCGGTGTCTTATTCATCGACGAGGCGTATGCCTTGAAACGTCAAGATGCGAGTGGGAGTGACTATGGACAAGCAGCCATCGACACGCTCGTCGCCGCGATGACGAGCGGGGAGTATGCGGGAAAATTTGTCGTGATTCTCGCCGGTTACCCGGAAGAAATGCGTCATTTTCTGCTTGCGAACCCAGGACTTCGTTCCCGCTTCCCGGAATCCAACCATTACGAGCTCCCGAATTACAGTGATGACGAACTCGTCGCCATCGGTGAAAAAGTGGCGGCGGAGAACAACTACGTCCTGACGGTCGAAGCGAAGCGCGCCTTGATTGCGCGAATCGACCGGGAACGGGTCGACGCGACGTTCGGCAACGCGCGGACGGTGCACAACATTCTACTCGACGCCATGTTCAAGAAAGGGTCGCGATTTGGTGCCGATGCCCCACTCGACGAGATGGCCCTCCTGACAGAAGTCGATTTTGATATGGATGCGACCGAGGATACGTCCGGTCCGACACTCGACGATTTGGTCGGGATGGATGAGGCGAAACGTCAACTGCGCGAGATCGAGGCACTCGTCACGATTCAGAAGCGTCGGCGTGAACTCGGGTTGAAGACGGCACCCGTCCAGCTCCATGCCGCCCTCGTCGGGAACAGCGGGACCGGAAAAACGACGTTCGCCCACCTGTACGCCCAGCTTTTGAAGAAGACAGGATATTTAAAACGCGGACATTTGAAAGTCGTCAGCCGGGCCGATCTCGTCAGCGGCTATGTCGGGCAAACGGCACAAAAAACGAAAGCCGCGATTCGCGATGCACTCGGTGGCGTGTTGTTGATCGATGAGGCATACAGCCTGAATGGAGGGCCGAACGACTACGGGCGCGAAGCGATTGATACGCTCGTTGACGAGATGCCAAAGCATGGAGACAACCTCGTCGTCGTGATGGCGGGCTATGAGGCGCCGATGCGTCGCCTGATCAACTCAAACCCAGGGCTCAACAGCCGGATCAAGCGGACGATTCACTTCGAGGACTACTCGCTTGAACAGATCGTCGATATCGCCAAGAAGTATGCCGCAAAATTCGGCTATACGTGTGATGAAGATGTCAGTCAGGCACTCCTTGACCGTCTAAAAGAAATCGACCGACCGAATGCACGGACGGCCCTATCGTTGATCGATGAAGCGATTGCGAGACAATCGTATCGTTTGATCGAAGCATCGTCACAAGACAGTGAATTGAATCAGATTTTAGAAGTAGATATTAAGACCAAGTTATAATATAATCAAGTTGAAAGTGAGGACGATTCAATGCATACGATTCAGATTCCGGTCCGCTATCAGGAGACCGACATGATGGGCATCGTCTATCATGCAAACTATTTAGTATATCTTGAAATGGCACGCACCGAATTGTTGCGCCAGCTCGGGGTCGAATATAAAGACATGGAGGAAGCTGGATTTGTTTCCCCAGTGACGAACGTCTCGGTCGATTATAAGAAGAGCGTGACGTACGGAGATACAGTCCACGTACGAGTTTGGGTCGATAGTTATTCGAAGGTCCGGACGGTCTATGGTTATGAGTTGACTGATCAAAACGGTCATCTCGTCGGTTCGGCGAAGACGACACATGTCGTCGTCAAACGCGGTGACTTCAAACCGATTCGACTCGATCGTGAGTTTCCTGAGTGGCATGACATGTATATGCGCGTCATGAGTCCCGTCTTATAACAGTGGTTCTTTTGTACCGTCAGTATGGTATCATATCTTGACGGTATTTTTTGTACAATGAAAGGGGAAGATCGCATGCGAAAACCATCTATGCTGATGGTGTGCTGCGCCTTGACGCTCACATTAGTGGGCTGTACCACAAGCGACCAAAGCAAAACGGAAGAAGCCGAGAACAAACCGGCCGAAACCGAACAACAAACAGAAACTCCGGCCGAAACGCCGACGGATAAAGAAGACGAGCAAGCAGAACAACCGACTCCGGAAACGGAGGAACCGACAGCGGAAGAGCCTTCCGAGGATCAGCCTGAAGAAGAAGTGCCGGTTGCCGAGGCGCCTCCTGTAGAGGAGCCGACTGAAGCGCCGAGCGAACCGCTTGAACAGAATGGGACGGCGAATTTGAAGCTCGACACACTCATCCTTGTCAATAAGCAAATCGCCTTGCCAGCGGGCTATAAACCAGCCGATCTCGTGACGGCGAATATCGATTTCGTCGAATCGGCGACCGGGGAGCGGAAGATGCTTCGTAAAGAAGCGGCACAGGCCATCGAGAAGCTCATGACGGGCGCGAAAGCGGCCGACATTGAGTTAAAAGGGACGAGTGCGTTCCGTTCCTACGATTATCAAGTGCAACTGTTCAATAACTATGTCGCTCGGGACGGGAAAGAACAGGCGATGAAATATTCGGCACCACCAGGACACTCGGAACATCAGACCGGGCTCGCCATCGATGTTTCGAGCGCCTCGGTCGGCTATCAATTGACACAAAGTCTAGAACAGACGAAAGAGGGCAAGTGGTTGGCCGACAATGCCCACACGTACGGATTCATCGTCCGTTATCAACGTGCATATGAGGCCGAAACCGGTTATATGTACGAACCGTGGCACTTACGCTATATCGGGGTAGAGCATGCGACTGACGTCCACAAGGCGAACGTCCCGCTTGAGCACTATCTCGAGCAATTAATGGATTAAGGGGAATTGCGATGCCTTACATGACAGAAATCATCATCATTTTAATCAGCTATTTACTCGGTGCGATTCCGTTTGCTCTTATCGTCGGAAAACTCGGCTATAAGGTCGACGTCCGGGAGCATGGGAGTGGGAATTTGGGCACGACGAACACGTTCCGTGTGCTCGGCAAAAAAGCCGGCACGCTCGTTCTGCTCGGGGATATGGGTAAAGGGTTGGTCGCAGCGCTATTACCGCTCCTCTTCGGGAGCGAGATGAGCTTGCTCCTCGCCGGGATCCCGGCCATCATCGGTCATTCGTATCCGGTGTTTGCCAAGTTCAAAGGCGGAAAATCGGTGGCGACGAGTGCGGGCGTTCTGCTCGCGGCGTTCCCATGGTTTTTCGTCGTCGTCGTCGGGACGTTCCTCGTGACGCTGTTCGTCTCGAAGATGGTATCGCTATCTTCGATGGCTGCCGCAGCCGTGGGGCTCGTGACCGTCGTCACGTATGGTGTCATCGCGAAAGATTGGCTACCGCTCATCGTCATCGTTCCGCTCGCCTTGTTCATCATCATCAAACACCGCACGAACTGGCAGCGGATTCGCTCCGGCACTGAACCGAAAGTACCACTGTTCCAAAAACGAAAATGAATGTTTCGATGACCGGCAAGATCTCGGAGGATACGGAGAGAAGGTCGGTCATTTTCATGAGATGCGCTCGGGATTGAAAGCAAGACGTCAACATTCGACTGTCTTTTTTTGTGGATTTCTGTTGATTTTCGTCGAAATGAGCGAAAAATCTGTTGGATTTGCCCGTTCTTTACTTTCTGTTTACGTTAAATTTACATCCGTTCGCTACACTGAGAAAGGAAGCGATATTTGCGGAGGAGGCAGGGAAGTGTCTTTAATTGGAGAAGAACGTAAGCAAAAGATTGTGGAATGGATTGAACGAGAAGGCAAAGTGAAGACGAGTGAGTTGATTGAACGGTTGAACGTCTCTGGGGAGTCGATCCGCCGCTACTTAGAAGAACTTGAAAAAGAACATCGCATCAAACGGGTGTATGGCGGGGCGGTGCTGCATCAAAGCGTATCGTTCCAACCGATGATGATTTCAAACATGGACGGGATTCGTCGCATCGCCTATACGGCGTTTCAGCTCGTCGAGGATGATACCCTCCTTTACATCGGTCATGGGGTCGCCCCGGAACAAGTCGCCGCGAGACTTCGCGGACGAAATTTGACGGTCGTCACACCGTCACTCATGGCGGCAAAGGCGCTCTTCGAGCAACGGGCCAAAGGCGTCTTCACGGGGGACATCCAACTGCTCGGCGGCACGATTGATCCGAAGCATCTCGTCACCGTCGGCGAACACGTCTTGCAGCAGTTAAAGACGTACATGTTTGACATGGCGATTTTCTCCGTCGAGGGGGTCGATCCCTCGCTCGGTTTGACGTGTGATGCTCACGGTCTCTCGACCGTGACGCAAGCGGTACTCGACCAAAGTAGACAATGTTTTCTACTGGCCGACCATACCCAGTTCAACCAACAAAAGCGGTATCGGGTCTCCGATTTTTCCAAGGTGACGACAATCATCTCGGATTTCCCGGAGCCCGCAGATTGGAAACGTGCGTTAGCGGAGCACGAGGTCGAATGGCGCTTCGCACCTTAATAAGGAGGCAGAAGACATGATTGAAGTGATCGTGACCACATTGAAAGAAGCGAAACAGGCAGAGCGTTACGGGGCGGACCGTCTCGAATTGATTGCGGATATGCGAGCTGGCGGGACGACACCGAGTTTCGGTACGATTCGAAACGTGCTCGAACAAGCGACGATTCCGGTCCACGTCATGATTCGTCCGCATGCAGACTCATTCGTCTATGATGAAGCGGACGCGGAGACGATTTTGGCAGACGTCGGTCTGTGTCGTGAGCTCGGAGCCGATGGCATCGTGTTCGGTGCTTTGACGAATGACGGACGCATCGATGAGGCACTGCTCGGGGAAGTGATTAAACATAAGGGCGAGATGGCATTGACGTTCCATCGGGCCATTGATGACGCGGTCGATTTGATGGACGCTATCACCGTGTTGAATGATTTCCCTGAAGTGGACCATGTGCTGACATCTGGCGGTCAAGCGACGGCATTAGAGGGCTTAGAGCGGTTGAGCGCGATGCACGACGTCGCGGAAATGAACATCCTTCCAGGCGCTGGGATCACGGCGGACAACGTGTCCCAACTCGTCGACCGATTAGGCATTGACTTTGTCCATGTCGGTAGTGGTGTAAGGACCGATGGACAGCTAGATGAGCAGAAGTTCAACGCCATCAAGGAAACGATGACACGCTAAAAACAGTCGGATGACTGTTTTTTTGCTATAATGAAAAAAACGATACAGTAGGTGAAGTCATGCAATCATCAGTCTATAAACAATTTGCCCTTCGGATGTTGTCCGGGAACTGGGGCATCTCGCTCCTTGCGGTCGTGGCAACGATGCTCGTTCAAGCGGTCATCACGACGCAGCTCGATTTAGAATCGACCGACCCGAGCATCCTGTTCGTCTCGATCGGTTTACTATACACCGCGACCGTCTTGCTCGCTCCGCTAGAACTTGGCCGCAACTGGGTATTCCTCGACATCGCGAAAGCCGAGAAACCGTCGTTCGGTCTGCTGTTCGAAGCGTTCGGTTCGCTCAAAGATTACATGCGTGCCGTCACGTATTATGCCGTCTTTTATCTCGGCTTGAACGTGCTCATGCTGTTCTTGATCGTGCCGGGAATCTGGTTCTATTTGACGTATCGGATCGTCCCGTTCGTCCTACGGGACCGCCCGGAACTATCCGCTTTCGGCGCGATGCGTGAAAGCCGCCGTCTCATGTTTGGGCACAAGCGCACGATGCTTCGTCTATATGCGAGTTTCATCGGTTGGTATGTGCTCGTCTTGTTCACCGGCGGATTGGCCTATATCTTCGTGCAACCTTATATCAACACGGCGCTCGCCGGACTGTACGTCGAAATCAAGGCAGAAACAGAAGCAAACGAACAACCGGTCGGCTGAATGAGCCGACCGGTTGTTTTTATGTCCCGTGCCGATCCGACTTTTGTGGGTCGGGAGCGTCACGGAACTCGTCTTTCTCTTCTTTTGAGGCATGTTCATGCCATTTTTTCGCTTGTTCCGTGGCGATCGGAATCGCCTTTTGATCGGAGTAGCCTTGGGCGAGCAAGGCGTTGGCGATATCAATGGCTTTCTTTTTGACGAGCGGGTCGAAGTTTTTCAGTGATTCCGGATAATCTTTCATATTCCATGGCATCTGTCATCGCTCCCTTCTGTACTACTAATTCCACGAGCGAGCCGATTCAAACGTCTTGGTGCATGTAGTATTCGATGAGCGCCTGCGTCCCGTTCTCGCCGTAGCCGTTCTCTTCGAGGATCGAGTACAGTTTATACGCCAACTCGAGGCTCGGCAGTTTGATGTTCAACTGGTCTGCGCTCTCGAGGGCAAGTTTCATATCTTTGATGAAATGTTTGATGAAGAAACCGGGAGCGTAGTCCTCGATGATCATCCGCGGGACAAGGTTCTCGAGCGTCCAGCTGCCGGCTGCGCCGCCTCGGATCGTCTGGCGCAGTTGATCGGGATTGAGCCCGGCTTGTTTCGCAAAGGCGAGCATCTCGGCGTTGCCCATCATGATGCCGGCGATTGCGATTTGATTGGCGAGCTTTCCATATTGGCCACTCCCGGCATAGCCCATCCGTTCGATCGATTGGCCCATCGCCTCGAACAGCGGTCGCGCCTTCGTGAAGGCGTATTCGCCGCCCCCGACGAGAATCGACAACGTCCCGTTCTTCGCACCGACATCGCCACCCGTGACCGGTGCGTCGAGCGGGAGTAAGCTGCGATCGATTGCTGCCTCAGCGATACGTTCGGCGAGCGTCGGCGAAGACGTCGTCATATCGATCACGAGCGTTCCCGGCTCGGCCGACTGCAAAATCATACCGTCCCCGAAATAAAGGCTCTCGACGTCAGACGGGTAGCCGACGATGGTGATGACGGCATCGGCGTTTTGACAGACGGCTTCGACCGAATCACACCAGCGGACACCTTCCGCCAATAAATCAGCCGCCTTCTCTTTCGTCCGCGTATACGCTTGGACTTCGAATCCCGCCTTCATTAAGTTTCTGACCATCGATTGACCCATCACACCGAGTCCGATAAATCCGATTGTCTTCATAATTGATTGCCTCCTAAAAGTTGTTGTTTCACGAGTCGTTCATAGAGTTTGTTGTCCCGAAGCAACTCTTTGTGCGTCCCGAGCCCGCTGATGCCGCCGTCCTCGAGCACGACGATTTGGTCGGCATGTTGGACGGTCGAAAGGCGGTGGGCGATGACGAGCGTCGTCCGGCCTTTCATGAGCCGGTCGAGCGCTTCTTGGACGACACGCTCAGATTCCGAGTCGAGACTTGATGTCGCCTCGTCGAGCAATAAGATTTGCGGGTCGCGTAACAGCGCCCGGGCAATGGCGAGTCGTTGTCGTTGACCACCCGACAAGCGGACGCCGCGCTCACCGATCTCTGTATCGAGTCCGTCCGGCATCGACTCGATGAACGACCAGGCGTTGGCCATGTCGCAGGCTCGTCGAATCTCGTCCTCGGTCGCTGTCCGGGTCAAGCCGTACAAGATATTTTGCCGCACCGTCCCGGATAGGACGGGCGAATCTTGGGCGACGTAGCCGATGACTTGCCGCCATTCGTTGCGGCCGTAGGTTGAGATATCCCGGTCCCCGTAATAGATGTGACCGCTCGACGGAAGGTAGAACTGCTCGACGAGGGCAAACAGTGTCGTCTTGCCGGCACCGCTGCGTCCGACGATGGCTGTCGTGGCACCGAACGGGACAATGAGGGACACGTCGTCAATCACAGGTTGGTCGCCATAACGGAACGTCAGGCCCTCGAACGAGAGCGACGACTGTCGAATCGTCGACGGCTCAGCCGTGTATGGTTCCGGCTCGATGGCGAGCAGTTCCGAGATTCTTTCGGTCGCCCCGCGTGCTTTTTGAAGCCGGGTGATAAACTCCGTCATCGTGATGAGCGGCGTGATGATTTGGAACAAGTACAGCATGAACGCGAGCAACGAACCGGTCGACAGGGCACCGGTCGAGACGCGATAAGCCCCGAAGCCGAGAATGGCGATCAGCATCGCCGTCAACGTGACGTTCAAGAGCGGAATCAAGATTGCTTGAATCCGTCCCTCGCGCACACCGAGACCGAAGAGCCGCTCGATGCGGCGTTTTCCTTCTGCGACCTCGACGGATTCGGTCGCCTGTGATTTCACGAGCCGAATCTCCCCGAGCAGTTCGGCGAAAAACCCGGACAAGTCACCGAGTTCATGTTGGGTCGCCTTGGCGATTTTCCGAAGTTTACGCCCGAGCGGGATGACAATCAAGAGTGTCGTCGGCACCGAGAACAAGATGACGAGCGTCATCTGCCAATCGAGTGTGAATAAGATGCCGACGGCGCCGATGACCGAGACGAACGACGTCAACAAGCGGACGCTCTGTTCGGACAAGAGCTGCTGCAACGTCGTCGTGTCATTGTTGAGCCGCGAGACGAGATCCCCCGATTTGACGCCGTCATAGAACGGAATCGGAAGCGCGACGAGATGCTCCCATAACGTCGTCCGCAGGTTGGCGACGACGCGTTGTCCGACGATATGTAACCAATAGATCGAAATCGCGCTCGAGACGACTTGAATCAGAAACGCGATGACGAAGATGGCGACGAGACGGGCGTCAAGCGCGGCCTCGCTCCAATTGTCGACGACGCGTTGCAAGATGAGCGGGATGGCGAGTGACGCCATCGCTTGGAGCAACGAAATCAATACAGCGCCGATGAACAGACCTTTCGGTGGTCGAGCGACGCGGAACAAGCGCAAAAAAGCTTGCCATGTGGATGTGGACTCCATGATACGTCCCCCTTTCCTTTTAACTTTCGCTGTTTCGAAAACAAGTGTCAAGACGTCGAATCGTACACCGGAATAATGCTAGAATGGAATCAGAGGTGAAGTCGCATGAAATGGATACATACGGCCGATTGGCATTTAGGTAAAATCGTCCACGGTCGCCACATGACAGAAGAACAACAACATATATTATTTGAATCATTTTTACACATCGTCGACGAGGAGAAGCCTGATGCCATCGTCGTCGCCGGTGATTTGTATGACCGGGCCGTGCCGCCCGTCGAGGCCGTCGATCTGCTCGATGAGATGTGGCGTGCGCTCGTCCTCGAGCGGGGCATCCCCGTGCTCGCCATCGCCGGCAATCACGATTCGGCCGAGCGGCTCCAATACAGCTCCAAACTGTTGACGAAAGTCGGTCTCCATATCGTCGGGAAATATGATCCGGGAACAGGGCCGATTGTCGTGAACGACATCCCGTTTTATTTGATGCCGTTCCTCGAGCCGGCACGCATCCGTTACGCGTTCGGCGACGAGTCGATTCGGACTCACCATGACGCGCTCGCCGCAGTCGTCGATTCTTACGGGGCGATCGACGTACGAGCGGTCGCCGTCGGCCACAGTTTCGTCGCCGGCGGACTCGAGACCGACTCCGAACGGCAACTGTCCGTCGGGACGGCCGGGCAAGTCGCCAAAGGACTATACGCGCCGTTCGGCTATACGGCGCTCGGACACCTGCATAACCGTGACGCCATTCGCGACGACCGGATCGCGTACAGCGGGTCGCTCATGAAATATTCGTTCTCCGAGGCGACGCATGTGAAATCGGTCGACGTCATCGAATGGGGCGGGACGTGGACACGTCGACGTCGTCCACTTCAGGCGCGCCGTGACTTGCGCATCTTGACCGGGACGTTGAACGAGCTGCTCGACCCGTCGTTTTATCAAGACGAGGCCGTCGACGACTATTTAAAAATCGTCTTGACCGATGAACGTGCGTTATTCGACCCGATGGCGAAGTTGCGGACCGTCTATCCGAACATCTTACACCTCGAACTTGAGTTGTTGCGTCGCCAAGACCAGACGTCCCGCTTTGAACGGGAGAAGCTCGAACGGCAATCGGTCGAGGATGTATATATGGACTTCTTTAAAGCCGTCCACGGCCGCGATGCCGATGCGACGGTGCAACGCTTCTTAGAAGGGGAGGAATCGATTTGAGACCGGAACAATTGACCATTACCGCCTTCGGTCCTTACGCCGAGACAGAACAAATCGATTTTACGCAGCTTGAAGGCCGTTCGATGTTCGTCATCAGCGGCCGGACCGGTGCCGGGAAGACGACGATTTTTGACGCGATGACGTTCGCGCTGTACGGACGGGCGAGTGGGACGCTCCGAAACGCGAGTGATTTTAGAAGCCAATATGCGGACCCGGAGCGAAAGACCGAGATCGACTTTTCGTTCACGATCCGCGACGAACGGTATCGGATCGTCCGCCAACCACAACAGCCGCACCCGAAAAATAAGACGCCGATCCCGCACGAGGCGGTGCTCTACGAATGGAAAGACGCTTGGAAACCGATTGCGACGAAAGTGAACGACGTCGAACAGACGATTGAATCGTTGTTGCAACTGAGCTATGAGCAGTTCAGCCAAATCTTGTTGTTGCCGCAGAACCAGTTCCGTCAGCTCCTCGATTCCGATTCGACGAAGAAGCAACAAATTCTGCAATCGATCTTCAAGACGGAGGCGTACCGTGCCTTTCAGGAAGATTGGATCGAACGTTACGGCAAATACCGCAAACGAGTCGAATGGGCGGTCGAGACGACGCGCTTAAAACTGTTGGAACTCGAAGACGATGCCGTCGAGGACATGTCGACCCGAAACTTGCCTGAAATCGTGACGTGGCTCGACGCCCGGGAGGAGCGGCTCTTGGCGGCGAGGGACTCGCTACAGGCACAACGCCGGACTGGTGAGGAACGGCTCGAGGCGCTGCGTCGAGAAGTGAATCAGGCGACCGTGCTCGCCGAGTTGATGGAAGAGCGGGACGTGCGCGCGACCGCGCTCCAAGCATTCCGCGAAGCGGCACAGGAGCGCGAAGAACGCCAGGCGCTCATCCAACGACTTGAACAAGTGGCAAGCGTCAGCCCGCTCTATCAACGTACCGAAACGGTGCGTCACGACATCGAACGGTTGACCCGTGAACGCGATGTATCCCGTCAACGAGACGAAGGCTACACGAGACAGCTGGAAGAGTTGAAGGCAGAAGCAGAAGCCATCACGACCATGCGCCAGGAGGCAGATCAAGCCACAAGTCGCGTCAATGCGATTGACGAGATGTTGCCCTACGTCGACGAATGGCACCGGGCCACGAGACGTCGGGATGACTTGAAACGCCAGTTGGAGCCGCTCAGCCTGTTCTCAGAAGAAGCGCGTCTCAAGGAGCTCCAAGCGACTGAAGGCGAACTTGCGGCTAAGCTGGAACACGCACCGGCCCCAGACCAACTCGTCGAGGCCGAACGGCTGTATAGTCAGCTCCAACATCAGGTTCGGCTCGAGGAGAAAGTGGCAGAGGTCACGGAACGACTCGGTGCCTGTGAACGCAACGGGAAGGAAGTCCAGCGACAATTCACTGCCCAGACGAAACAAGTCGACCAATTCGTCGAGGCCGAGCATGCGCTCATGGCCGACACGCTGCGCGAGCAACTCGAAGCGGGGGAACCTTGTCCGGTCTGCGGTTCATTGACCCACGGACACGCCGAGCGAACGGGGACGTCCATCGACCAAGCCGGTCATCGCTCAGCCATCGAGACACTGAAACGGATCGAGGCCGACCTCCATGAAGCTCGGGCGGATTATCGGGCGCTCAAACGCCAGCTCGATGAGCTGATACGTGAACGTGATCTCGCTCGACTCGAATTGAAGCTCGATGGTGCGGCTGACGCTGCGATGCAACACCAAGACGCCCGCGTCCGGCAGTTGCGTCAAGAAGCCGAAGAACGACAACGGATGGAGCGTCTCTTGCGCGCGACCACGACCGAATTGAAGCAACTCGAGACGGCGAAGCGTGTGCAGGCAGATGAACGACAGAAGTTGTTCGAACAGCTCCAGACCGTCCAAGAGCAGCTTCAGTCGATGCGTCAACCGGATGGGACGACGTTAGAAATGTTGCAGACCGAGCGGAATCAGCTCGCGACGCGACTCACTCACATCGAACGAAACGTGGGGACGTATGAACGTCGGCTTGAAGAATTGAATCGATTGAAGTGGGGGGAAGCGGAGCGACTCCGTCTCCTTGGTGAACAACTCGAGTTCGAGCATGTTCGTCTTTCCGAAGCGACGGCTGAACTGGAGGCTGCTCTCGAGAAGATTGAGTTGACTGTAGTTGTGTTCAAGGAGTATCGCGCGCGCGTCGAGCAACTGCCCGAGCTGCGCGAACGCCAAGCGACCGAGCTGGAGGAAGGTGTCCGGCTCGAACACGCCGTCAAGGCGCTGAACGATAAAATCGGGGACCGTCCGCGACCAGACCTTGAACGGCTCCAGGAGAAGTTGCACGAGGAGAACCGTTCGTTCGAAGCGCTGTCCGAACAACTCGTGACGGCGGACGGGCAATTGAAACGTCATCGTCACATCGTAGCCGAATGGAACGCGCTCCGGGAGAAGACGGATGAGGATCAACGGAATCTGGAGACGGTCAAATTGATCGCCGACACCGGTCGAGGACTGAATCCGCAAAAGTTAACGTTCGAGACGTACGTGCAGACGGCGTTCTTCGATCAAATTCTCCATGCGGCCAACGTCCATCTCGATCAAATGACGAGCGGACAGTTCCAATTGGAGCGGAAAATCGAGACGGCGAGAGGAAATGCCAAGTCCGGTCTCGAACTATTAGTCTTTGACGCCTATACGGGTCAGTCACGCCGCGTCCAAAACCTGTCGGGTGGGGAAGGGTTCAAAGCATCATTGTCGCTCGCCCTTGGACTCGCCGAAGTCGTCCAGCAACTGAGTGGCGGGGTCAGCCTTGAGACGATGCTCATCGATGAGGGGTTCGGGACACTCGACGCTGAATCGCTCGACCAAGCGATCGAGCTTCTCATGTCGCTCCAATCGAGCGGGCGGCTCGTCGGGGTCATCAGTCACGTTCAGGAATTGAAGGACCGGGTCGACGCCCGGATTGAAGTCAAAAAATCAAGGAGCGGGTCGACGATCCAGCTCATCGTGGAGTGAATCCGATGAAACATATCGAAACGAAAACAAGTTTAGTTGCCCACTTACAGGGTGCCGGCGTCAAGCCGGGGGACACCCTATTCGTCCACACGTCCTTATCAAAGCTCGGATGGGTATGTGGCGGGGCTCAGACCGTCATCGAGGCGCTCCAAGATACGGTCGGTCCGGACGGGCTGATCATGATGGCGACCCAGAGCAGTGATAATTCAGACCCGGCTGAATGGGAAGCCCCACCCGTCCCAGTCGAGTGGTGGCCAACGATCCGGGAGGAAATGCCGGCGTATGACCAGGAAAAGACACCGACTCGAGGCATGGGCCGTGTCCCGGAACTGTTCCGTACGTATCCGAACGTGTTTCGGAGCGATCATCCGATGTGGTCGGTCGCTGCGTGGGGGAATGGTGCCGAGGAGATTGTGGCTGGACATACACTTGAGGTCGGTTTTGGGCCGGGTTCGCCAATCGAACGCATGATCGAGCGTAATGCAAAAATCCTACATCTCGGTTCACCGCTCGATGCGACGACGTTATGGCATTATGCCGAGTATGGAATTGACGGACCGGTGAAGTCGTTTGGGTGCGCGCTTTATGAGGACGGGGCGCGGGTGTGGAAGACATTCGACCATACGGATGTCAACAGTGACCCGTTCGGTCCAATCGGTGAAAATATCGTCCGACGTGCCGATGTGACGACGTTTCAAATTGAGGAAGCGACGTGTTACGTCATTCCGTCTGAGACATGGGAACCGGTGCAACATGCGTTAATCGCTTTACGGAGTTGGCTCCGATGAGTCAACTGAAAGCAAGTGGACAATGGAGAGGGGCAGTGCGATGAATCGTTGGGTTAAATATATAGGGGTGGCGACCGGTGTGTTGCTTCTCATCGTGTTTCTCGCCGTCGTGGGCATCTCGGCCCACATCGGCGATCAGTTGACGTCGCCCGAACGGGAGACGTTGACGTATACGCCGAAGACGTTAGGTGTCAAATACGAGAATGTGACCATCGAAGCCGAGGATGGTCACGATTTGTACGGGTGGTGGATCCCGCACCCGACACCGCGCGCAACGATCGTGTTCGCACATGGTTATGGGAAGAACCGCGAGCAGTCCGATTTGCCGCTCAAAGAATTGATTCCGGAGTTTCATGAACAAGGATATCAGTTCCTGACGTTCGATTTTCGGGGGTCAGGCATCTCGGAAGGTGACCGTGTGACGGTCGGGGCGAAAGAACAAGCGGATCTCGCCTCCGCGATCGCCTATGCGAAAGAACGCTCGGACGGTCCAATCGTCTTATACGGGGTGTCGATGGGCGCGGCGACGGCGTTGTCTGCGGCTGATGAGACCGACGTGGCCGCTGTGATCGCCGATAGTCCGTTCAGTGACCTCCGGGGCTACCTCGAGACAAACTTGCCTGTATGGAGCGATTTACCGAACTTTCCGTTCACACCGGTCATCATGACGGTGACGCCGTGGTTCACAGGTCTCGATGCGGATATGGTCAAGCCGATTGACGATATCGCTCAAATCGAGGCACCGGTGTTGTTGATTCATAGTGAGGGCGATGATGCCATCCCTGTGAGCGAGAGTGAACAATTGGCCGAGGCCGGGGAGGAAGTCGAACTGTGGGTGACCGAGAATGATGGGCACGTGCAGTCGCATCGCTCGTTCCAAACCGAGTATCGTCAAAAAGTATTCGGATTTTTAGAGAAGGTATTATAAACGAGGGGCGCCATAAAGCGCTCCTTTTTTGTTATGATTAGTTATGAAAAGGAAAGAAAGAAGGTTTATTCATGGATGTCACAGCATTACTATCGTTTCTACTGCTCGGAACGCTCATCGGGATTTTGAGCGGATTCTTCGGCATCGGGGGCGGGATCTTACTCACGCCGCTGCTGCTCGTCTTCGGATACGAGGCGAGTGCGGCCATCGCGCTCAGTCTGATGCTCACGCTCGGGTCGACCACGGCCGGTACGATCTCCCATCTTAAATTAAAGAACGTCAATCCGAAACATGCCCTCATGATTGGCGCCTTCGGTGTCGTCGGGACGTGGGTGGCGACGCCGCTCGTGTTCTACCTTGAGACGCTCGACGGTGCGAAGCCGGTCATCTCGCTCGCCTACATCGCGCTACTGACGTACTTTGCCGTCTCGTTCTTCCGGTCGAAGCAACATGAAGAAGGAAGTGTCGGCTCGGAGTCGGTCCCACGCCTCGGTTTTATCGGGTTGTTCGGCGGGTTCATCTCGTCACTCATGGGTGTCAGCGGCGGATTCGTATTGACACCGCTTCAAGTCAAACTGCTCAATACCGAGATGAAACGAGCCGTCGGGACGAGTATCGCCGCGGCGTTCCTTATCGTCGTCTCGGGCGTCATCAACTATGCCGTCGCCGGGGCCGATGCAAACTATTGGCATGGTCTCGCGCTCATCGCCGGGGCGATGATTGGCTCACCGATCGGGGCGAAGCAGTTGCAACGGTTCAGTTCGCAACTCGTCAAAAAGGCGCTCGGTGGCTTCTATGTCGCTGTCGCCATCAGCGTCGGACTCAACTTGCTCGGCTTCAACGACATCTCGCTCGGACTACTCGTCGTCCTCGCGCTCTCATTCATTGTCGCGCTGTTTATCCGGCCGCGTTCGAAGTGATGATCGACCCTCGTCTACAGACGAGGGTCTTTCTTATAGGGATAGTCGGAGCATGATATATCCTACATATGAACATCACCATCGGTATAACGTGTGCTGAAGCGCATCAAAAAACCCTGTCCGAGGACAGGGTGTTAACGTCTGGCGATATGGTCAATGTTCTCTTGAATCTCTCCGACTTTGCTCTTCGCTTCACGCAACCGTCGTTCGAACGCCTCGGTGTCGCGTTTTTCACGTTGCGGCTCGTCTTTCCCGCGACGCTGTCCTTTCGGGGAGCGATGGATATGGGTCGCTTTCATCAAGCGCTTTTTAAACGTTGAATCGCTCATCAGGACACCCCCTTCCATACTATATACGTTCCACCTCTTCTTTCCGATGAAACGTTTGAACCTTCACGAGGCGAGGGTTCTGCGCATTTGCGGGTTCGTTGAGACTTTGTAGGCGATGCCCGCAGCTAACACTGCTTTGATCAAGTCACCGAGGATGAACGGGATATTCACTTTGAGTGCATCGATGAACGTCAGTCCGAACACGGCTTGGAGACCGAGACTGCCGACTACATAGACGAAGCCGAGTCCGATTAGGATGTTATAAGCGACGAGGGCGGGGAACGTACGATGCCGTTCCGATAACCAACCGATCAAAAAGGCAGCGATCGGGAAGGCGATCAAGTAACCGACCGTCGGACCGACAAACGGGGCGAGCCCGCCCGATCCACTTAAGACGGGTAGACCGATCAAGCCGAGCAATAAGTAGACGACGACGGCAAGACCACCTTTTTTGGCGCCGAGCACGGAAGCGACCGTCATGATGCCGAGCATTTGAAGGGTGATCGGAACGGGACCGATCGGGATGGCAATGGAGCCGATGCTCGCAAGCAAGGCGGCACCGATGGCAACTTGTGTCAAATCATGAATTTTCAATATGTAAACCCCTTTTCTGTTAACGTTGACTAAAGTTAGGTTAACATCATTTTTTTCGTCTGACAAGTAGAAAAATGAGGACCTGGTCGCAAATTGACCAGGTCCTCATCGTTTACGCATGTGTCGGTAGGTTCTCTTTCGCTTCTGTCAGTTGAATCCGAACTGAGTCAAAGCCCGTCCCGCCGTAACTGTTGCGGCGTTTGACGGCCGTCACCGGCGAGAGTGCCTCGTACACATCCGCTTCAATCAATTCAGAGTGGGCTTGGTACGTCTCGATCGGTAATTCTGATAAATACAGACGCTGGTCGATACAATACCGGACGAGCGTGCCCGTCACTTCATGGGCCTCACGGAACGGCATCCCTTTTGCCGTCAAATAATCGGCGAGTTCGGTCGCGTTCGAGAAATCGCGTTCGGTCGCTTGCTTCATCGTTTCCGTGTGGAACGTCATGTCTTGAATCATACCGGCCATGATGCTGAGACTGCCCTGAACCGTCTTGACGGTGTCGAACATGCCTTCCTTATCTTCTTGCAGGTCCTTGTTATAGGCGAGTGGGAGTCCCTTCATAATCGTCAAAAGTCCCATCAGATTGCCGACGACGCGACCTGACTTTCCGCGGACGAGTTCGGCCATGTCCGGGTTCTTCTTCTGAGGCATCATGCTCGATCCCGTAGAGAACACGTCAGAGATCGTGATGAACCGATACTCTTCGCTGCTCCAAAGGATCAACTCCTCGCAGAACCGTGACAAGTGCATCATGAGCAGCGACGCATTCGACAAGAACTCTAAGATGAAGTCACGGTCGCTGACGGCGTCCAGACTGTTCGGATAGACTTGGGCGAAACCGAGCAACTCGGCCGAGCGATGACGATCGATCGGGAATGTCGTCCCAGCGAGAGCACCCGCTCCGAGCGGGCTCATGTCAATCCGTTTCAAGCTGTCACTGAAGCGCTCCTTGTCGCGCTCGAGCATCCAGAAGTACGCGAGCAAGTGGTGGGCGAGCGAGACCGGCTGGGCCCGTTGCAAGTGTGTATAACCCGGCATGATCGACTCGACGTTTTGAGCGGCGTGGTCATAGAGCGCCGTCTGCACGGCCTCGATTCCGTCAATCGTCTCGAGGACGCGGCGTTTCAAATACAGGTGCATATCCGTCGCGACTTGGTCGTTCCGGCTCCGCGCCGTGTGCATCTTGCCAGCGACCGGGCCGATTTCTTCATGCAAGAGGGCCTCGAGGTTCATATGGATGTCTTCATGGAAGACGTTGAACGTCAATTCGTCCGCTTGTGCCTTCTTGGCTAGCGTCTTCAACCCCGCGACGATTTGCGCGACTTCGTCCGCCGTCAAAATGTGCTGCTCCCCGAGCATCGTCACGTGGGCGATGCTCCCTTCAATATCTTCTAACACGAGCTGGGCGTCGAAATGAATCGAGGCCCCGAACTCGTCGACCCATTCACTGGCCGTCTGTTCGAACCGGCCGCCCCATAGTTTACTCATGCACCATCGTTCCTTTCTCCGCTAGCACTTCCGCTTGCACTTTCGTCGGCAGTCCCCATAACTTGATGAAACCGACGGCGGCTTGTTGGTCGAACGTGTCGGCCGACGTGTACGTCGCGAGATGTTCGTCATAGAGCGAGATCGGCGACTTCCGTCCGTCGACGATGGCTTGTCCTTTGAACAGTTTCATCCGGACCGTACCGGTCACGGTCTGTTGCGTCTCATCGATGAAGGCGAGAAGCGCTTTCGTCAGTGGCGAGTACCAGAGACCGTTGTAGATCGTCTCCGTCAATTTCTGTTCGACGATTGGTTTGAAGTGGGCGACTTCCCGAACGAGTGTGAGCGCCTCGAGCGCTTGGTGTGCCGTGATGAGCGTCATCGCACCCGGTGCTTCGTACACTTCCCGCGATTTGATCCCGACGACCCGGTTTTCGATATGGTCGATTTTCCCGATACCGTGAGCCCCGGCGACGATATTCAACTGCTCGAGAATGGCTGTGAACGTCGCTGCTTGTCCATTGATGGCGACTGGTACGCCGGCGTTGAACTCGATTTCGACATACGTCGGTTCGTTCGGAGTGTCTTCGAGCTGTGCCGTCAATTCATAAGCGCTCGCCGGTGGAGCGGCCCATGGGTCCTCAAGAATGCCGCATTCGACGGCCCGGCCCCAAATGTTTTGGTCGATCGAGAACGGCTCTTCTTGGACGATCGGAATCGGGATACCGTGCTCGGCCGCATAGGCGATTTCTTCTTCCCGTGACCATTTCCACTCCCGGACCGGCGCGATGATTTCAAGCGACGGGTCGAGCGCATGAATCGACACCTCGAACCGGACTTGGTCATTCCCTTTCCCCGTGCACCCGTGAGCGACGGCGATGGCACCTTCGGCTTGCGCGACCTCGACTAGCTTCTTCGAGATGAGCGGCCGCGATAGGGCAGAGACGAGTGGATAGACGCCTTCATACATTGTATGTGCCTGCATCGAGTAACGGGCGAAATCGTTGACGAATTCATCGACCGCATCGATGATGACCGATTTGACGGCCCCGACTTTGAGTGCCTTCTGTTGAATGCGCTCCAGGTCTTTCCCTTCTCCCACGTTCAAACAGCAGGCGATGACGTCATATCCCTGTTCATCCAACCATTTGATTGCGACCGATGTGTCAAGTCCACCTGAATAAGCTAATACGAGTTTTTGTTTCATTTCCTTACACCCCTTATACATAATTATTCATCTGTATTTATAAATATACGACTTAGTCTAACGGATGATTTCATGTAAAGCAACCTTTTTTGGCAAAAAAAAAGAATCACTTGTGAAAGTGATCCTTCATTGAACGATTTCGAGTTCTGGCATCCATTGCGACATATGTTCGCTCGTGGCATCGAACAACTCGGGTTTTGCCGTCTGTAACGGCACGACCTCGAACGGTCCGTCCGCACTAGAGCGCCGGGTGAACGTCGGATAGAACATCGGATTGGCGAGTTCGAACGTCGTCTCATCCGCTTCGACGGTCTTGACGACATCGATGCCGACGATGCCACCCGTATTACGATCGTCCCCTTGTTGGCCGGACAGGAAGTTGCCGAGCGAGTAGGCGACGAACGTTCGGTTGCCTTCAGCGCCGTCCACCCAAGCGACCGGTTGGAGGACGTGGGGGTGATGGCCGATGATGAGATCGACCCCGAGGTCAGACAGCTCTTGGACGAGTGTCTGTTGTGCCTCGTTCGGGAGTATCTCATATTCATTCCCGAAATGGAGCGAGACGACGGTGAGGTCGGCTGCTTGTTCGGCCGCTTCAATCTCAGGCTTCATTGCCTCGAGATCGATGTAGTTGACATGGTACGGTTGTTTCGGAACGACCCCGTTCGTGCCGTACGTGTAGGCGAGAAACGCGAACGAGATATCATTCTTCGTCAACGTCCGAATCTCAGCCTTGTCCGCTTCCGATAAGAACGAACCAGTATACGGCATACCGATCTCGTTCCAGTGGGCAATCGAATTCTCGATGGCCGTGACACCTCGATCGAGCGTATGGTTGTTCGCCGTCGTCACCAGGTCGATGCCAGCGTCTTGGAGCGCATCACCGACCTCATACGGACTGTTGAAGGCCGGGTAGCTCGATAAGCCGATCTCACTGCCACCAATCATGCTCTCTTGGTTGGCGATGGCAATATCGGCCTCGGTCAAAATCGGGGCGATCGGTTCGAAGGCGGCAGTGAAGTCATAGCCGTCCCCGCTCTTGGCGGCATTATATACGCTGTCGTGTAACAAGATATCGCCAATCGCATAGACGGACGTCGTCGTCACGACTGATTCTGGCTCTTCCGGAACAGGTGCCGGCTCCTCCGCCTCGGTCTCTGGTGCCGGGGTCTCCGTTTGCTCCGTAGACGTCTCGACGTCGGCGGTCGCACAGCCGAACAGAAAGAGGAGGGGCAAGGTCAATATGGCTTGTTTATACGGGATTACTCGTTTCAAGGGACGAGTCACTTCCTTTCTTATGATACAAATTGATCTATATATACCTTTCGCTATAGACTGTCAATTTCCTTGTTAGGCGACAAAAAAAAGTGCCAGGCTATAGTAGCATGGCACTTCGATCGTTAAATCCGTTCTGTCTTCAAGATGTGTTCCATTTCCTCGAACTCGTTCGTGATCGTCGAGCTCGGTGGTGGTGTCATCAGACTGACGACATAAATGGCGAGGCTCGACAAGAAGAACGCTGGAATCATCTCATAGAGCTCACCGACGGTCCCGAACCAATCGGCGGCAAAGTTTTTCCAGAGGATGACGATGAATGCCCCGACGAGCATACCGGCGAGCGCCCCTTGTCGCGTCGTCCGTTTCCAGAACAGGCTGAACAGGATGAGTGGCCCGAACGACGAGCCGAAGCCGGCCCAGGCGTAACCGACCAAGTTCAAGATCGTATCATCCGCCCCGAACGCGAGCCAAATCGAGATGAGCGACACGAGTATGACCGTGATCCGGCCGACCATGACGAGTTCACGGTCGCTGGCGTCTCTTCGGAAGAACTTCTGATAGAAGTCGGTCGTCGCAGCACTCGACGAGACGAGGAGCTGTGACGAGATCGTCGACATGATGGCAGCGAGCAACGCCGCAAGCAAGACGCCGGTGATGAGATCGACGAATAATAAATCAGATAAATTAATAAAAATGTTTTCTGGGTTATCGATCTCAAGTCCACGCTGCGTATAATAGGCGAGTCCGAACAGCCCGGTCGCCATCGCGCCGACGACGGTGAACAGCATCCATGAGATGCCGATCCGTCGTGCCTTCTTGATGTCCTGTAACTTCTCGATGGCCATAAAACGGACGATGATGTGCGGTTGCCCGAAGTAACCGAGCCCCCAGGCGAATAGCGAGACGATGCCGATGAGCGACTGACCAGTCAGCGGATCAAGCAGCGCCTCATCGATGTCACCGATCGTCTGGAAGGCGGCGCTCACGCCGTCGGTCGCCGTGATGGCGATGGCCGGGACGAGGATGAGGGCGAACAACATGATCAACCCTTGAACGAAATCCGTCCAACTGACCGCCAAAAATCCTCCGATGAACGTATAGATGATAATGATAGAAGCCAAAATCAAGACGCCCGTCCCGAACTCAATTCCGAAGACGGCATTGAATAACCGGCCGCCGGCCACGAATCCGCTCGTGGCATAGAGGGTGAAAAAGATGAGTGTCACAGCCGCCGAGAACGATCGCAACGTGCCGCGTGAATCTTTAAAACGTTTCTCGAAAAAATCTGGAATCGTGATGGCATCCTCGGACAAATACGAGTACGTCCGCAAGCGAGGTGCGACGAGCAACCAGTTCAAGTACGCGCCGATCGTCAACCCGATGACGATCCATCCGCTCGAGAGTCCGGTCGCGAACATCGCACCCGGTAGTCCCATCAACAGCCAACCACTCATGTCGGAAGCACCTGCCGACAAAGCCGCGACGGCGGGACCGAGTCCGCGCCCTCCGAGCATATAGTCGCCGATGCTCTCCGTCCGCCGATAGGCGATGACGCCGAGTAGTACCATGAGCGCCATGTAAACGGTGATGGATATTAAAATCCCGTTCATAAAACATCCCCCTCAATCATAATGAAAACGCTTTCAATGTTTATGGTATGCACCATGTCAAAATTTTGTCACAAAACTGAATCAAGTGCACGATTTTATTGAAGGATTGACCAAATAATCAAATTATTTAGCGAAGCAAGAGGTCAGGTGGTCATTGACGAGTCCCGTCGCCTGCAGATGGGCATAGACGGTCGTCGGTCCTAAAAATTTGAATCCACGCCGTTTCAAATCCTTGCTGATCTGATGAGACAGTTCGGTCGTGGCGGGGATGTCGTCATTGGCCGCCCATTGGTTGTTGATCACCGTATTGTCGACGAACGACCAGATGTAGGCATCGAACGTGCCGAACTCTTGTTGAATCTCGATGAAGCGCTTGGCATTATTGATTGACGCCTCGATTTTCCGGCGGTTTCGGACGATACCGGGATTGCCCAGCAACCGTTCAACATCCGTCTCGTCGAACGAGGCGACCGTTTCGACGTCGAAGTTGGCGTAGGCTTCCCGGTAATTGTCGCGCTTTCGTAAAATGGTGATCCAACTGAGGCCGGCCTGGGCGCTCTCAAGGATCAAACATTCGAAGTGCTTCTGATCGTCGTGGACGGGTTTGCCCCATTCCTCGTCGTGATGACGGACGTACATGGGGTCCGTGCCGCACCAAGGGCAACGTGTCGGTTCGGTCATTGTCGTTTCCTCGCTTTCGTTCAAGTACTTCATTTTAGCACGTCGGGACGGTTTTTGATGGGTGGTGACGGGTATAATAGGGGATATTGGAGGGTGAACGATATGAGAGAGTGGATGATCCAGGTCATTGAACAGTTCGGTTATTTCGGTATCGCGTTCATGATCTTTATTGAAAACGTGTTCCCGCCGATTCCATCAGAGGTCGTGCTCTTATTCGGTGGATTCTTTGCCGTGAAGACTGATTTGAACGTCCCGATCGTCATCTTCGCTGCAACAGCGGGCGCCATTTTAGGAGCGATTTTGTTATATGGGATCGGATTATATTTAGATGTCGAACAGATTGAGAGGTGGACGAAAAAATATGGGAAATGGATTCGGCTCGATATCGCTGACGTTCGACGGGCGGATGCCTGGTTCGACAAATATGGGGGCTGGATGGTGTTCTTTGGGCGATTGATGCCCGTCGTACGGAGCTTGATCTCGTTACCGGCCGGCATGTCGAATATGCCGTTTCTGAAGTTCTTGACCCTCAGTACGGCCGGAACGGTCATTTGGAACACGATTCTTATTTATATCGGCATCCGTGTCGGTGAGAATTGGGAATCGATTTTACGATATTTGGATGTGTATTCGTACGCGATTTATGGGTTATTGGCCGTCGGTCTGATTGTCTTTTTCATCTGGCGCAAGAAACGGAAGAAAAAGCAGTCGAAACAAGCATCGTCATTTTGACGAACAAAGGAGGACCTTCACGCGAAGGTCCTCCTTTGTGTTCTATCATTGATCTTCTTTATTTTTTGTCTCATCGGGAAGTACTTTCTCAAGTTTTTCCTCCGTCTTGTTAGCAAGAATCTCAGAGAAGCGGAACAAGACGATGCCGACGATGGCCGAGACGAAAATATAGAGACCGACAAATAAGTTGATCGCTCCGTTTGATAGGGCGGTGAACAAGATCGAGAACTCGCCACGCGGGGCGAGTGAGAAGCCGGCCTCGTTCGCCTGCACCCGCGTCAAGCCATACATGCGACCCCCGACGCGTCCGACGATCCACTTCGATAACACGCCCCAAACGATCAGGACGAAGAAGAGGGCATTGACGATGACCCCTTGATCGAGATTGATGGAGATCCCGAACGAGATGAAGAAAATCGGCAAGAACAAGTCGCGAACGGGTACGGTCAATCGTTTCAACGGCCGCACATCGTGGATGCCCGCAAGCATGATGCCGGCGATGAACGCCCCGAGAATCTCGGACAGGCCGAACACCATGCCGATCCCGGCAAAGAATAAAATCAATCCAATCAAACCGATACTCGCATCATCTTGTCGCAACAGATGTTTGACGAACCGCTGTCGGTTCAAAACGAAACGAGACCCGATGAAGAGGAGCACTCCGAAAATCAGAAATCCGGCGAACACTTTCCCGATGTCCGTGAAAGCGATCGGTTCGTCTTGGATGATGAACGGGGCCACGGTCAAAATGAGCGGGGCGAAAATGTCTTCGAAGATAAGGAGCGCCAGTACGAACTCTTTCACATCTTCATGTTTTTCAGAATGTCGCTCGAGAAGTTTCGCCGAAATCGACGAACTCGTCGCATAGAGGACGGCACCGATCAAAAATGCTTGTGAGAAGTCGAGACCAAACAACAAAGCGATTCCAATCGTGACCCCGAAGGCGAGAAGGACATCTAGGACGCCTGCTTTCCACACTTGTTTCATTCGCTTGACGAGCTCGCTCAGCGGAAACTTTAAACCGAGTAGAAAGAATAACAGAATAATCCCGATTTCCCCGGCGATTTTGAAGACCTCATTCCCGTCCCAAAAGAAGCCGACCGCGACGCCGATGGCAATGAAGGCGAGGATACTAGGAAAGAACAACCGCTCGATAATCAAACTGAGCACCGAAATTACGGTGAGTGCCAATCCGAGGAATACGATTACATTGAATACGTCCATACGTCACCCCCTAAAAAAGGGAAGGATTGCTTCACCATCAGTTTTCACTCCATTGATATTCCATCCCGACCGATTCGGGACGAGAATAGTCAAATCCGAACTGGCGATACAGGCCGTCTGCCGGAATGTCAGCAATCAGACTAATGATGGCCGTCTCGTCTGCTTCCTGTAAAATCCAATCCATCAATCGTTCCATGATCAATTTACCAAGCCCAAGGCCTTGACACTCGGGATCGACGACGATATCGACGAGATGAAACACCATGCCGCCGTCCCCGACGACACGTCCCATCCCGACCATCGTGTCGTCTTTATATAAACAAACGCCGTATAACGTGTTAGCGAGCCCTTTCACCGTGCCTGAGTCGGAACGCTTCGGCATGCCTGCTTTGACGCGAAGGCGTTGATGCTCCTCCGGTGTCGGTGTCTCAACCCGTACATCTACTTCATTCACCATGTCACTACTCCCTCTCTGCGCATAAGTTAAAATTATTTTCCCGCTATATTGAATCGGTAAACCTTGATTTCCGGATGACGTTGTACAGATAATGAGAGAAACTGGAATGGAGAAAGGTTGTGTGGGAATGATTGAAGGTCAAACGATTTTGCCTGCTCTCCGAGACATGAAAGACCTCGAGACATTTGTGAGAGGGCCATTCAAAGTTGGCGTCTTGCTTGAAGTACATGTGGCCCGGCTTGATGCCGTGTTTCAGTTACTAGCGGCCCATGACAAGCAAGTGTTCGTCCATCTCGATTTGATTCAAGGTCTGAAGGCGGATGAATATGCGACCGAATATGTGTGTCAGACGTTTCGACCGTATGGAATCATCTCGACGAAAGGCAGTGTCATTTTAAAAGCGAAACAAAAGCAAGTTAAAACGGTGCAGCGTCTGTTTTTAATCGATTCGAGTTCGCTCGAGAAGAGTTATCGCCTCATCAACCGCACTCAACCGGATTATATTGAGGTATTACCAGGTCTCGTCCCGAAATATATCCGGTGCGTGAAAGCAGCGACAAACATTCCAGTCTTCGCCGGCGGCTTGATCTCGTCGTCTGAAGAAATCGAGGCCGCCCTTGAGGCAGGTGCGACCGTCGTGACGACGTCTGACCAAACACTTTGGTCGAACTGATAGGACTCATTTTCATGCAATCAGGGTATTCTACTGTTCAGGAGGGATGACAATGAAACAGACGATGATTATAACCGGTGTCAGCCAAGGAATCGGGCGGGAACTGGCCCGCCATTTTAGCACGACATATCGTGTTGTCGGACTCGATATCGGGCAAGACCCACAACTTGAAGGAGTGACGTTCCATCAGATGGATTTGGGGGATCATGAGGATGTGAACCGCGTATTCAAAGTAATTCATCAAGAAGTCGGCACCGCCCATGTGCTTATCAATAACGGTGGCGTATCCTCACTCGTCAAACCGATGACCGAACTCGACGTCGAGACGTTCAAACGCGTGATCGATGTTAACCTCGTCGGGACGTTCGCTTGCTCGAAAGCTTTCTTGACGTTGAACGAAGGGGCTGATTTCGGCCGCATCATCAACGTGGCCTCGACCCGCGCGCTTCAGAATGAGGCTGATTGGGAAGCATACGGCGCCTCAAAAGGCGGGATCGTTTCGTTGACTCAGTCGATGGCGGTCTCTTTGGCTGAACGACCAATCACGGTGAATGCGGTCAGTCCCGGATGGATCCATACCTCGGATGAAGCCCTTCGTGATATCGATCACGCGCAGCATCCGTCAGGACGTGTCGGGACGCCGGAGGATATCGTCCGTGCCGTCTCTTATTTGATTGACGAGAAAAACGATTTCGTCAACGGGCAAAATTTGATCGTTGACGGGGGCATGACGAAAAAGATGATTTACGAAGCTTGAATCAAGAAACTGGGACCATTACCCTATCTTTCAACAACCGATATGCGTGTAAAGGCCTAGTGACGGGTATAGGATGGGGAGTACATTGAAACTAGCGAAGGAGGAAGCGTCGTGCATCAAATCATCGAGGAGGCACTCCGTTTCGCGGCCGTCCGTCACGACGGACAGTTTCGAAAAGGAACGAATATTCCTTACTTGACCCATCCTGTGGCGGTCTCCATGTTGCTCGTCGAAGATCGGCAACCCGTCCCGGTCGTCGTGGCGGGTCTGCTCCACGACTTGCTCGAAGATACGTTGACGACACCTGATGAACTGAGTGAACGATTTGGACATGAAGTGACACGTCTAGTCAAGGCTGTGTCCGAGCCGGGGAAACACCAGTCGTGGGAAGAACGCAAACGGATGACGATTCAGCATGTGCGGACGATGCAGTATGATGAAGTCGCACTCTTGGCCGCGGACAAGCTACATAATCTGCGTTCGATTCGTCTCGACGTCGAGTCTGCCGGCAAACAAGTATGGGACCGTTTCAATCGGCCGCTCCGCGACCAGTCCTGGTATTATCATGAACTGCTCCATGCGTTGAAGCCGTTCGCGCAGACGACGACGCTCATCGAAGCGTTCGAGACGGAAATGAACTTGTTGTTTTACGGAGTCGAAGAAGGGCGGACCGAGAAGTTAGAGAAGTTGTTCGGTGTCATCAGACATGGGTTCCGTGAAGAAGAGTGGCTTCAAGAGACGACGACGCTTTGTCAGACCGCTTTCGAGCTGAACGAGACGATGCGCGAAGGGTATCGTCACGGGACCGAGGTCAATCAACTCGAGCTCGACGCCTTGTCGGCTCAATTGAAAGAAGCTGGACTGTGGGAACGCTTGTCGCTCCCGGCACTCCAAGCGATCGATGAATTATCGTATCGAATGGCATTGCAGTCGGACGAGATCGTCGCGTGGCTTGAGTGAAATGATTGTCAAGTGACCTTAAACGTGATATATTCATCGTGAACATAAGAAGGGGAGTAGCGACCACGAATGTGGTCGATGGATCGTCACTACGGTGCAACGCACTCGGTCCATCGAGCTTCTGATCCAAGTCCGCGAGACCTTTTTATGGATGCTTCTTCGGCGTCCATAAAAAGGTCTTTTTTGATTTTTTGAAAAAGGGGAGACACAGAAAATGGTATTTATTTACTTCATCTTGGCCGCAGCACTCACCGTGTATGCTGCCATCAAATTATCGACGTATGCCGACGTCATCAGCGAGAAGTCGACGATGAGCGGCATGCTCGTCGGGACCGTGTTGCTTGCCGGAGCGACATCGCTTCCGGAAGTGACGACGAGCGTATCGGCCGTCATGATCAATAACCCGGACATCGCCATCGGGAACATGCTCGGCTCGAACTTGTTCAACATCTTTATCTTGGCGATGTTTGACTTGTATTATCGTCAGAAGCGTCTATTTAACGAAGCAAGTCGGGATCACCTCTACACGGCGAGTCTCGGTTTGATGTTGACGCTCGTGACGATGCTCGCACTCGTCATCCGCATCGACTTCACGATTCTCGGGATCGGGATCGATGCCTTATTGATTGCAGGGTTGTACGCGGTTGGGATTTACTATATCGGACAACGTCCAAAAGAACCTACGACAGAACGGGAAGTCGAGCAAGAAGTCGGTGTCAGCGTCACCGACTCAATTCCGATCAAGCGCGCGGTCATCGGCTTCATCATCGCCGCACTCGTCATCATGGCGGCCGGAACGGCGCTTTCAGTGTTAGGTGACCAAATCGCCGTCGTGACCGGACTCGGTTCGAGCTTTGTCGGCAGTTTCTTGATCGCGGCCTCGACGTCGCTCCCAGAAGCGGTCGCCGTCTTCGTCGCCTTGAAGCTTGGTAACGTCAACTTGGCGTTCGGTTCGATTTTGGGGAGTAACATCTTCAATATGCTCATCATCGCGATGTCGGATGTCTTCTACCGAGGCGGTTCGATTTTGGCGGATGTGTCCACGTCACACTTGGTGACGGCGATCGGGATCACGATCTTGTCGGTCTTGGTCATGTACAGTGTCCTTCGAAAAGATGTCACGTCGAAGTTCCGCTACGTCTTGCCGTCCGTTCTCGTCGTCCTCGTCTATTTCGCGTCGTCTTACTTCATCTTCATCGGTTGATCGACCACACGGTGTCCTCGGACATCGTGTTTTTTGTTTGAGGCGGTTCGAGGAATCACTTTTCACTCACTTGGGTATAGAAGGAGGGAAGGAGGGGTGGCGATGCAAATGCATTCCGTGGAACGTCTTGATGATTACGT
The DNA here is from genome assembly GCF_018618195.1 of Exiguobacterium sp. s7. Lineage (NCBI taxonomy): Bacteria > Bacillati > Bacillota > Bacilli > Caryophanales > Exiguobacterium > Exiguobacterium sp. s7. Next base: position 463,276 of record NZ_JACSLO010000002.1, read on the forward strand.
CATATTAATCCCAGCATATAATCCCGATCAAGCGCTCGTCACACTGGTCCGGGAGTTGAAAGAAGAAGGGTTCGTCCATCTGTTCGTCGTGAACGATGGGAGTGCCGAGACGTCCCGTCCGATTTTTGACGAGGTCGGAAAATGGGTCACGGTGCTCGAGCATACCCGGAATCAAGGGAAGGGTGCGGCGTTGAAAACCGGGATTCGACATGTCGTTCAGCATTTCCCTAGAACGAACGGGGTCATCACGGTCGATGCGGATGGGCAACATCTGCCGGCCGACGTCTTGAAGCTGTATGAAGAAGGCATACGTTGGCCTCATCATTTGATTATGGGCTGCCGCGACTTTTCAGGGTCCGATATCCCGTTCCGGAGCCGATTCGGAAATCAGATGACGCGCGGCGTCATGTTGCTCGGCAGCGGTCTTCGTCTGAAGGACACCCAAACCGGCCTCCGGGCGATTCCGCTGCGGTATGCAGAACAATTGCTTGATGTGCCGGGGAACCGTTATGAGTTCGAGATGAACATGTTGACGTTCACGAAACGATTGCAAGTCCCGATTCATCAGACACCAATTCAAACCGTCTATGTGGCAGAAAACGCCTCGTCCCATTTCCGGCCGGTGATCGACTCGATTCTTATCTATCGCATGTTTTTGGCCTATTCATTATCATCGGTCGCATCATTTCTGTTAGACATCGGGTTCTATGCCTTGTTCGTCTATTTGTTGAATCCGTGGTTCGAGACGACGCACGTCTTGATTGCGACGGTCGTGGCCCGTATCCTGTCATCGCTGTTCAATTATTTCGTCAATCGGAAAATTGTGTTCCATTCGAAGGCGAAGCGGGCGATGCCGAAATACTTCGGTCTAGTCGGATTGCAGATGGCGCTGTCGGCCGGTCTCGTCTATGCGCTGTTCTATGTCATCCGCGACGGTGAGGTGTGGATCAAAGTGTTCGTCGACAGCTTCTTGTTCGTCGTCAGTTATTATGTCCAGAAAAAATGGATCTTTAAACGCTAACAGGCCAAGACGTGTGTCTTGGCCTGTCTGGCATGCATATCGTTCAATAAGCGAGTTTTCCGAGCTTGACCGATGTGTACCGGTGCAGTTCACGCGGATCATGGATCCCGGTCTTCTGCATCATGTCGCGCATGAGCAGGGCACAGACGCGAGCATCTTCAGCCGCATCGTGATGCATGAACGGGACGTTCAAATATTCCGCCATCGTGTTCAGCTTGTGATTCGGCAGACCTGGATACAGTTTTCTCGACAACTTGACGGTACAGCCGTACTCGATCGTCGGAAACGTATATAAATCGTATTTGGCGATCGCTTTCTTGAACGCGCCCATATCGAACGATGCGTTGTGTGCCATGACGAGGTCGACATCCCGCAGCGTCGGATAGAGCTGTTCGAGCACCTCGGGTAACGCTGGGGCGTCCCAGACATCGCTCGGCCGGATGCCATGGACCCGGATATTGCCGGCATCGAAGTCTTCCTCCGGATTGACGAGCAGTTGGTTCGTTTCGATGATTTCACCGTCGACAAGCAGGCTCCAGCCGACAGAGCAGATGCTGCGACTATCGCGGTTCGCCGTCTCGACGTCGATGGCAAGAATTGAATGTGGCATAATTAATCCCTTTCTCGTAAAAACAAGTATAAAAAAAGTCTAACATATCGTTAGACTAAAAAGCGATTATGCGGCCACGAGGTTGCGGCATGCTTCGGCACAGCGGAGACATGCTTCGGCACAGCGTTGGCAATGGTCGTGCAAGTGGCGGCCACATTCGACGGCGCACGTGTCACACACCTGGGCGCAGAGTGCACCAATCGGTTTGGTGAAAGCCGAATCGGTCTCGAGCGCGTTCAAGGCGAGTGCACACACTTCCGAACATTCTTTCGTCAGCCGGATACACTCGGCGACCATCAACAAATCTTCTTCTTGTAAGCATTTTGAGAAACAATGATTGCTTGCCCGCATACAGTCGATGACGGCTAAAATGGTCTCTTCGACAGAGGCTCGGTCCATGATAAGTCCCCCTTTAGAATAATGATGTCTTACAATCATTACCCGCTAGCGGATGAGTTAAACCGAGCGGCGACGCAAAAAAAGTCACCCCTCAAATGAGTGGTGACTTCAATAATGGAGCATAGCGGGCTCGAACCGCTGACCTCCACGCTGCCAGCGTGGCGCTCTCCCAGCTGAGCTAATGCCCCGTTCGAAAATTATTATATCATCCTAGTAAAACATTTGGCAATGGCTATTTTTAATTTTTTTGAACAAAGTTTAATCAGCACTGAACGTGGGAAAATCACAAATGATGTTATATTACGAAAGCAGGTGTCATGTATGGAAATGATTTTACTCGCACTCTTACCTGCCTTGATGTGGGGGAGCATCCCGCTCATCGTCTCAAAGGTCGGCGGGAAGCCGATTCAACAGTTGATCGGGACGACAATCGGGGCGATGGTGATGGCGGTCATTATCGCACTCGTGTTCAATCCCGGGTTCACGACGCTCGCAATCGTGACCGGATTCATCTCCGGCGCGTTTTGGGCACTCGGACAATATTTACAGTTCCAATCGTTTCAAATTTTAAGTGTCTCGAAGGCGATGCCGATCAGCACCGGCATGCAGCTTCTCGGTACATCGTTGTTCGGTGTCATCGTCCTCGGAGACTGGAAAACGACGACCGAACTATGGCTCGGATTTTCGGCGCTCGTTCTCATCGTGATTGGGGCTGCGTTGACGTCGTATCAGCAGAACAAAGACGGCGACAGCAGCGGCGCCTTGAAGAAAGGCTTGCTCGTTCTGCTCGTGTCGAGTATCGGTTACGTGACGTACGCCGTCCTGACGAACTATTTCGAGGTCGACGGGATCACGGCGATCTTGCCACAGTCGGTCGGGATGTTCGTCGCGGCGCTGTTGTTCAGCCTGCGTGAGAAAGATGTGAAGAAGTTCGATCCGAAGACGTTCAAAAACATCTTGGCCGGGATCGCCTGGGGGATCGGGAACTTCGGGCTGTTCGTGTCGAGCGGTGAAGTTGGAATCGCGACGTCATTCGCCTTGTCGCAATTGAACGTCGTCGTGGCGACGCTCGGCGGGATCTATCTATTAAAAGAAGAGAAGACGACGAAAGAACGTGTCTTCGTCTTTATGGGTATCGGCCTCATCGTCGTGGCCGGATTCATGCTCGGAATCGCTAAAAGCTAAAAGACGGGTCAGACGACCCGTCTTTCGCTTACCAGGCTTGTTCGATGAATGCGTCACGCCCAGATTTTTTCCGGTCCTCTTTATAATGGGCCGGATTTTTTTTATGGAAGTCTTGATGGTACTCCTCGGCCGGATAGAACGTGTCAGCCGGTAAGATCTTCGTGACGATCGGCTGTTGGAAACGTCCGCTCGCCGCGAGCGCGTCGCGACTCTGCTCTGCTTTCACACGTTGTTCTTCCGTATGATAGAAGATGGCCGGCGCATATTGACTGCCTCGGTCTTGGAATTGACCGCCGTCATCGGTCGGATCGGTCTGAATCCAATACAGTTCGAGCAGTCGCTCATAAGCGAACAGCGTCGGGTCGAACGTGATCTCGACGACCTCATAGTGTCCGGTCGTCCCTGTCTTCACTTGTTCATACGTCGGATCGTCGACGTGACCTCCCGTATAACCTGATACGATCGACTCGATGCCGGGTTGTTCCTCGAACGGCGTCACCATGCACCAAAAACAGCCGCCTGCGAATGTTGCTTTCTCCATTATCTTGTCCCCCTCATCTTCATTCCCAAAAAAAGCGCCCATGTCATCGACATGAGCGCTCTGTCATATCGGCCAAGGCAATCGCCTTGCTGGTAGTAGCACCTTGCCGTAGCAGGTTGCTGTGAAGTCATAGAGCCAGGTCTCTCGTTCACTCAAGATATCGATATGTAGTTGGTGACAGCATCATACCATCAGATTTGAAGCGGCGTCAACGGTTTGGCTTGCGCCGTAGTTGGAGCAAGGTGGCACCGAGGATCAGGATGACGAGCACGATGGAGAGCGGTAGCGTATACGGGGCGTCCCCGGCATATAACTGTAAGAAGAACAAGGCAAAGACGGACAATAAGACGAGTACGTACGAACGGTTCATAGTAACCTCCCTTTTCTTTCAGTGTACCAAGTTACACATTCGTTGGCGAACGAAAACAGGAAATCAAATGTCGATAGCGAATACCATCGAGTGACCAAAGGAGGAATCAATATGACTGACACATTTGATTTTATGGAACTCGATATCGAATCTGCCCATCGCGGATATAAAGAAGGAACGTTTACGGCACGTGACGTGACGGCCTACTATTTGACCCGGATCGCCCAGTTCAACGACAAACTGAAGGCGGTCATTCAAGTGAACCCGGACGCGTTGTTCGAGGCCGAGTCGGCTGACCGGGCGTTTCGTCGCGGGCTACGCTTGCCGCTACTCGGCATCCCGGTGCTGATCAAAGACAATGTCGAGACAGCCGGACTCATGAAGACGACGGCCGGGGCCGTCGCCCTCGAACATCACTTCGCAGGCCGGGACGCCCATCTCGTCCAAAACCTGCGAGCGAGCGGGGCCATCATCCTCGGGAAAGCGAACTTGTCCGAATGGGCCAACTTTTTGACCGAGGGCATGCCGAACGGCTGGAGCGGTGTCGGTGGGCAGACGCTCAATCCATATGGGGATAAGCTCGATGTCGGAGGTTCGAGCTCAGGTTCGGCCTCTGCGGTCGCAGCGAACCTGACACTGCTCGCTGTCGGTAGCGAGACGAGCGGCTCCATCATCCATCCGAGCGTGCACAATGGCATCGTCGGCATCAAACCGACCGTCGGCCTCATCAGTCGGAGTGGCATCATCCCGATTTCGCGGTCGCAAGACACGGCGGGACCGATGGCACGAACGCTCGAAGACGCGGTAAGGGCACTTGAGGCGATGGTAGGGGAAGACCCGGCGGACCCGGCGACACTCAACCTCCCGGCCGGCCCGCCGTATCGGACGTGCCTCGACGAGCGCCAAGCGGTCGGGATGCGTGTCGGGATCGTCAAAGCTGATTTATCAGCAGAAGAACAAGCATTATACGGTGAGACGACCGAGCTGTTGAAACAGAGCGGCATCGACCTTGTCGAAGTCGAACTGCCCGCCCATGATACACTCGACCAAGGCGATATTTTGTACCACGAGTTCAAACTCGGGATCGAGGCGTACCTGGCCACGACGACGCTCCCGTACGAGACGTTGTCGGATTTGATGGACTGGAACAACAGACATCCTGAGACGATCCCGCACGGACAAAAGACGTTCGAGAAAGCGGAAAGATTGTCGGGACGTCTCATCGAGGCGGCCTATTTGACGCGCCGGCTCGATGACGTGCGTGACGCCAAGACGGACGGACTCGACCGCCTATTAAACGAACAGCAGTTGCACGCGCTCGTCTTGCCTCACGATTTGAACTATGACATGGCGGCAAAAGCCGGGCATCCGACCATCACGATCCCATATCGCTTGAAAGCGAGCGGGGCGCCGTTCGGCCTGTCGTTCACCGGGACGAGTTATGCCGAACGTGACTTGATCCGTCTGGCGTATGCGTTCGAGCGGCATATTTCGCGTCCCGTTCCACCGTTATAAGAACGTTGCACCCGTCGTCCACGTCCGCTACAATGGTACGTATGCGGATTGAAGAAAGGACAGATAGCAATGAAACCATCTATATACGGGCTGACGTTCGATCAGCTGACAGAAGCGTGTGTCTCTTGGGGATACAGCGCCTTCCATGCGAGACAAATTTGGGACTCGCTCTACATCGACCGAGTGAAACAAATCGAGGACATCTCGGTACGGGCCGAGGTGCGTGAGGCGATCGCCGCCGAATACGTCATCTCGACGCAAGACCTGTTCGTCAAACAAGAGGCGGGCGACGGGACGGTCAAATTTTTACTTAAACTACACGACGGGCACTATATCGAGACTGTGCTCATGCGACATAAGTACGGCCGTTCGGTCTGTGTGACGACGCAGGTCGGGTGCAATATCGGCTGCAGCTTCTGTGCGAGCGGTCTCTTGAAGAAGACACGTGATTTGACGGCGGGCGAAGTCGTCGAACAAATCATGACCGTTCAACACTACTTGGACGAAGTCGGCGAAGGGGCCCGGGTCAGCCATATCGTCGTCATGGGGATCGGCGAACCGTTCGATAACTTTGACAACTTGGTCGACTTCTTGCGTGTCGTCAAGGACGAGCGCGGTCTCGCGATCGCGCCGCGTAAAATCAACGTCTCGACGAGCGGACTCGCCGACAAGATTTACAAGTTCGCGGACCTCGATTTGCGCATCAACTTGGCGCTGTCGCTCCATGCGCCGAACGACGCGCTGCGGACGCAAATCATGAAAATCAACCGGGCGTTCCCGCTCGACAAGCTCATGCCGGCCATCCGGTATTACGTCGAGAAGACGAACAAACGAATCACGTTCGAATATATTCTCCTGTCGAAAGTGAACGATTTACCGGAGCACGCCGAGGAATTGGCGGCGCTCATCGACGATATTAAGGACAAGTCGTACGTCAACTTGATCCCGTATAACCCGGTCAACGAGCATATCCAATACGAGCGCAGTACCTCGGAGGACATCATGGCGTTCTATGATGTCTTGAAGAAGCGTGGCATCAACACCGGTGTCCGCCTTGAGCACGGGACTGACATCGATGCGGCATGCGGCCAGTTGCGCAGTAAACATATGAACGTCGAAGGTGCGAAATAAGTGGACTCCTTGAATCGAATGATTCAAGGAGTTTTTTTTCATAGAGCCGCTCCGGTGAAGGAAAGACGGACATCGCCCCTAACTCTGCGGAACGATTTTGAAAAATCTTGAATAGACCTCGTCCGCTCAGGGAATAGTCAGTTGAAATCAATGTAGAGAGTGGAGGCAATTCAATGGAGACAGTAAACGCTGCGTTATGGATTCGAGTCAGAAATACACTTGGGGAAGGCCCGTGTTGGGATGCTGAACTGAAACGGTTCTATTGGGTCGACATCGAAGGACACACACTTTGGTGGTACGACGAAAAGGAAGACGAGCTGTCATCGTTCGATATGGGACAACAGATCGGGTTTGCGGTCCCGAAAGTGACAGACGGCGTCGTCGTCGGCTTGAAAGACGGCATTTATGAATGGGACGAGGGATCGAAGCGACTCGATAAACTCGTCGAACTCGATGACCCGGAAGGGGATCTTCGCTTCAACGACGGAAAGGCCGACCCGTACGGACGAATCTTTGCCGGGACGCTTCATCTCAACGACGAGGAGAACGAGGCGACGCTCTATCGCTTGAACCGTGACGGCACGACCGAGGTCATGCTCAGTGAACTGACGCTGTCGAACGGTCTGACATGGTCTCCGGACCACTCGACATTCTACCATATCGATACACCGACCGAGACGGTCCGCAAATACCCGTTCGACTTGAAAACAGGAACACTCGGGGATGGGGAAGTCGTCATCGATTTCAAAGATGAGGAAGGATTCCCGGACGGCATGACATCCGATGAGGACGGCTTTTTATGGATTGCCCACTTCGCGGGCGGACGCGTCTCGCGCTGGAACCCGAAGACGGGTGAAAAAGTGCTCGAGGTGCTCGTGCCGGCCCCGAACGTCACGTCATGCTGTTTCGTCAGTGATGACTTGAAACAACTTGCGATCACGACGGCGCGCGAAGGAATGGATGACGCGGCGCTCGAGGCCCATCCGGACGCAGGGTCGGTCTTTAAAATTGATACAGATGTGAAAGGGATGCCGCTCTATCGGTTTGGTCGATAAGGAGGTACGAAGATGGTAAAACGATTGCTCGTTCGTGCGGGAATCGGTTTGGCGCTCGCGGCGGTCGCCCGGGTCGGGATTCAAAAGCTGTTGGAGGCAAACCGGGAAGACGATCATACGTATTTGAATCCGCGGTGGGATGAGACGCCGAGTGTGGATGCCGACAAGGACGCGGATGAGGTCGGTCTGACCCAGCTCGACTCGATTTATCGAGCCGAATGGCAGGCGAACGCCTATCCACGCTCAGAGGCCGAACGCAAGGCGTTAGAGGAATAGGCAGGAGAACACGTCCGGAAACGGGCGTGTTTTTTTCTTGACAAGACGTCACCGACCCGTCATTATCTAAAAAGTAATCATTACGATTTAGGAGTGGGTAGAATGAGACGAATCCCGATCACCGTGCTGTCCGGTTATTTAGGAAGCGGTAAGACGACACTATTGAACCACATATTGAACAATCGGACGGGCAAGAAATACGCCGTCATCGTCAACGACATGAGCGAGTTGAATATCGATGAGCGATTGATTGAACAGGGCGGTTTTTCAAGGACGGACGAAAAGTTGGTCGAACTATCGAACGGCTGCATCTGTTGCACGCTCCGTGAGGACCTGCTCGAGGCGGTAGCAGAGCTTGCGAACGACCGGGACCTCGACGGAATCATCATCGAGTCGTCCGGTATCTCAGAGCCGATCCCGGTCGCCCAAACGTTTACATATGCCGATGACGCCCTCGGCATCGATTTGACGAGCCGAGTCTATATTGATGCGATGGTGACCGTCGTCGATGCGTTTCGGTTCTTAAAAGATTTCAACTCGGGCGAGTCGCTCCATGAACGCAAGCAGGCGATCGAGGCGACGGACGTCCGCGAAGTCGTCGACCTGCTCGTCGACCAAGTCGAATTCGCCGATATCATCGTCTTGAACAAGGCGGATCGCGTGACCGAGACCGAACTCGGCGAGATGACCGGACTGTTGAAGGCGCTCAACCCAACCGCGAAGCTGTTGACGTCTGTCCATGCGAACGTGGAATTGACCGAGCTGTTGGATGTCAATTTGTTCGATTTCGAACAGGCGATGCATGCGGCCGGGTGGATTCAAGAACTTGAGACAGATGTGCACACGCCGGAGACGGAAGAGTATGGCATCAGCTCATTCGTCTACCGTCGGCGTCGGCCGTTCCACCCGGAGCGTCTCCATGCCTGGATTGAGACGTTTCCGGAAGAAATCGTCCGTGCGAAAGGGTTTTTATGGATCGCTTCACGGAACGACCTCGCCTGTCTGTTTTCACAAGCGGGTTACGCCTCGACGCTCGAACATGCCGGACGCTGGCTCGCGACGCTTCCGGAAGAAGAGCGCCGTCACATGTTCGCGGCCGAACCGGAACTCGCCGCCGACTATGTCGAACCGTACGGGGACCGACAGACGGAGCTCGTCTTGATTGGGCAGCGGATGGATCGAGCCATCATCGAACAAGAGCTCGATCACTGTCTGCTGACAGATGAGGAGATGGCGCTGGATTGGTCGACGCTCCGGGACACACTTCCGGGGAACGAGGTCGTCACGTTCTCATAAGACCGTTTACAAAATGAAAGCGGTCGTCTATACTGATTCTTGCATGAACAACCGCATACATTGGACTACACTAGGGGTGCTTCGGCTGAGATGTGAGCATGGCTCCAATCCCTTATGACTCGATCCGGGTAATACCGGCGTGAGGAAGTGTGGCACTTTTTCTAATGGATTAAAATTGGACGAGTGGCCGCATTCTCATGGATGCGGCTTTTTTGTGTACACATAATAAGGGGGAATAGAACATGAACAAACAATGTGGAACGAGCCCGATCGTCGGTTTCCGCTTTACACTGAGCCCGATGACGACTGATTTCGTGAGCATCATCAAAGGGGCGTTGAAGGAGACGGATTTACAAAACGTCTGGCGACATACCGATGACGTGTCGACGGTCATCCGTGGACGAAGTGAGCATGTATTCGATGTGGCTAAGACCGTGCTGTCACACGCGACGAAGACAGGGGAACATGTGTCGATGAGCGGGACGTTCTCGGTCGGGTGTCCAGGGGATACGGCCGGAGATGAAGTGCTCGTTGTGTCGAGCGAACCGCTTAATGGTCCCGTCGGTCCGCAATATGTCTCTTCACAGTTCGCGCTCTATCCGCTCGGTGATGAGAACTACATGGACATCATCTACGAAGAAATCGCTTTTGCGAAAGAGCGGGGTGTCTTCAATGACTCGATGCATTACGCCTCAGGCATACATGGGGACATCGAGCCGGTGTTCGCTTTCTATGAGGCGACGTTTGATCGCGTCCGACAGAAGACAAGCCACGTCGTCATGACGGTGACGTTCAGCGTGAACAGCCCGTCACACGAGGGACGCATGGATGCTTAAATCGTGGAAGTTAAAAGAAATCGTCTTGTTGTCGATTTTATCGGTCGTGTTCGCGGTGGTCTATTTGGCGTTCGTCCATGCTGGGAACTTGTGGGCCGGTCTGATTGGACCAATCGCCTACGAATGGATTTTTGGGATATGGTTCATCGTCTCGATTATCGCAGCTTATATCATTCGCAAGCCTGGGGCTGCATTCTTATCCGAAGTGCTTGCGGCGACGATTGAGATGATGATTGGCAACGCCATCGGACCGCGCATCATTTTAGTCGGGATCGTTCAAGGGATCGGCGCCGAAGCGGCGTTCGCTTTGACGGGTTATAAACGCTATGATCTTTGGGTGCTCATGCTCGCCGGATTCAGTGCTGCTGTGACAAGTTTCGCATATACGTACGTCATGGGAGGGCTCAATGCCCTCAGTCCGACATATGTGGCTACGATGTTCGCACTACGCGCAACGAGCGGGATGTTGATTGCTGGTCTGGGCGGTAAGATTTTGAGCGACTTGTTGCTTCGGACGGGCGCGCTTGATGGGTATGCTCTCGCGCGACAGGACCGTATGCATGGTTGAGGCAGAACATCTGACATTTCGTTATCCGAACAAGAAATGCGATGTCTTGACGGATATCACACTACGTCTAACAAAAGGGAGAACGGTCATTACAGGGGCAAGTGGGTCGGGAAAATCAACATTGCTCGCTTTGATGAATCGTCTCTATCCGGACAATTGTGATGGCATCGTGACGGGCAGATTGCACTTGTTCGATCGCTCTTATGATACGTATGAAGCTGGCGAAGTGAACCGGCGCGTCGGAACGGTCTTTCAGGACCCGGACAGTCAGTTCGTCATGCAGACGGTCGAAGAAGAATTGATTTTCACGCTCGAAAACTTTGCCGTCGCGAGAGACGAGATGATGGCCCGTGTCACCACAATGTTAGAGGCGTTGCATTTGACCGATTATCGTCACCGTACCATTCATGACCTATCGGGGGGTGAGAAGCAGCAAATTGCCGTCGCTTGTGCCTTGATTGGCCGTCCCGAGTGGCTCCTCCTCGATGAGCCGCTCGCTCACCTCGATCCTGAGACCGCCCATCATTTCGTTCGTTGGCTCGACGGCGTCGCACAGACCGTAAACGTTGTCGTCATCGAGCATCGGCCATACATATGGGGTGATTTTTTTAACCGACAAATAAAGCTCGTGAGTGGGCGCATCGACTATGATGGACCGTTCATCGTCCGACCAGATTATGCGTTCTCTCCAATTAAAGTTGAACGAGGAAAGGAAATGTTATTTCACATACCGGAATTAAAACGAAAAACATTTCAATTAGCAGCGAGCGAGTTAAAGGTCGCTGAGGGTGATCTCATTGCGGTGCTCGGTCGAAATGGTAGCGGAAAGTCGACATGGCTGCGAAGCCTAGCCCGGAAACATCGTGAAGTCGGCCTCGTCCCGCAATCACCGGCGCATCTATTCGTTACGAATGATGTGACCCGAGAACTTGCATATGGCCATAATCGCCCGATTGAGGACGTCTTAACGCGGCTCGGGCTCGAATCAGTGCGTGACCACCATCCACTCTCCCTTAGTCACGGTCAAAAACGAAGGCTCGCCATCGGAGTGATGATGCTGTCTAATAAACAACTGATTGCGTTTGATGAACCGACTGCCGGACAAGACGAGGTATCGCTTCGTGCGCTCTATGACTTAATGGTCGAACGAACACGATCCGGCCAGACGATTTTGTTTGTGACGCACGACCTCAGCTTCGCGCGGATTGCGAACACATATTATTTGATGTGTGACGGCGACTTGAGTGGGCCATATGACGCTTCACTCTGGGATGAAAAAGAATTACTACGCACCCACGGCTTATTGATGGAGGAATCGCGATGACATTTCATGAGATGAACCCGACGATTAAATTTCTGACCGTGGCATGTCTCATGTTCGGTCTCGCCTTCATGTATAACCCTTGGACTCCGCTTGCTGTTTTTCTCGGTACAGTTACACTTCAAACGCTATTCTCTGCTGTGAGCTGGAGAAGATGGGGGTTGTACATGATCCCATTTTTATTGACCGCGCTCGGGACATTGTGGACGACGCTCGTCTTTGGAAAGCAATCAAGCGGAGATGTCGTGTTCAAGCTGTTTGGCAATGATGTGACCGACGAGAATGTGATGCTAGCAGCGACGCTCTCCTTGCGTGTGTTGGCATTCACAGCCTTGTCGCTTCTGTTCACGCTGACGACGGACCCGAAACGGTTCGTCTACAGTTTGATGCAACAAGGAAAGCTGTCACCAAAAATCGCATATAGTGTCTTCGTCGGTTTTCGTTTCTTTCCGATTCTAAAAAAAGAACTGATGCAACTATATGAAACGCATGCGCTACGAGGCGTACGTTTGGAGACGAGACTCGATCACATCCGCCACGTCCCCAAATTAATCGTTCCGCTTCTTGCTGGATCGATCCGCCAAGCGGAACGAATCGCGTTCTCGATGGAAGCACGTGGGTTTACGGGGGAACCTCGAGCGACGTACGAGGTTGTGCCCGTCACCAGGAACGACTTTCTGTTGGCGTCGCTTTTGCTCCTATTGTTTGGAGTGAGCGTATGGATTGGCATATAAACGAAACAAGACGACTCACTCGGAGTCGTCTTGTTTCGTTTCTTTCACAATTCTAAATTTCGGTTTGATTGATTCGTTATTGAACGCCTCGAGCACGGTGTTCTCGTTGGCCATACGAATCTGTTGCGGCTCGCCTTTGGAAGTCGTGCCGATACAGAACATATGCGCCTCATGGTCGGCAAAGAGCGCCTTATACGGGGTGGCATGATGCATCAAGCGTCCCGGAGAGCCCCAGCCGACGATAATCATACCTCCGCTCGCCTCGACCTCGTCGAGCGTTTCCTCAACGTAATGAAAGTTGACTTCGTCGAGTTGCGATTCGACGTACGGCAGATTGTCATTGATGGCGAGTGTTGGGACGAGGCTGATGACGCGCATCTCACGGATCGGTTGATCGAGATGGTTCCGCATGAGCATATACGCCCGCTGCGTTGTCGTACCGGACAAGAAAGCATCGCTCATCCGGGGCGAGTAGATGATGACGGCACAGATGACGCCGTCGACGACATCTGTGAATTCGTACGAACGCAAGTAGCGCTTCGTCTTGTCCTCATTGAAGACCGACTTGACACGAATCGTCACTTCCTCGATATGGGTGTTCATAAGGTTTCCTCACTTTTAATCAAATAGTGCCGGGTCAGACCCAGCCTGCGAACCATTCCAAGTAGCGGATTGTGTAGCGCGCGACACTTTGGGTTGCCGACGCCTTGTCATCCGGTAAATAAGACACATCGGTTTGATATGACTCATAAAACGACATCACATCATTGACATACTGTTCACTGCGATTGTACTCGAAGATGGCGTTTCGAATCGAGTCCGTCGTGTCTGCCTTCGTCCCGCCGTGCTCGCTCAAATAGTAAGCGGCCGTATGGGCCGAGTCGACGAGACTGTGCGGGTCGGCTTTGCCATCATTGTTGCCATCGCGTCCGAGACCGCCGTACTGTTCGATGAGCGCGAGATCCGTCAAATCGACTTCGTCCTCAGGGACATCGCCTTTTTGATCGTCCGTGTCATATTGCCAACCGAGCCACGTCCGCGGCATGAATTGGAACGGTCCGATCGCCCCGACCGATGAACGCATCGATGAACTGTGGGAGAAAATCGTCTCGACGCGATGGACGGCGGCAAGTAAGCGCCAATCGACGTCATACGTGGCCGCAGCATCCTCATACACATCGCGATGGACGGACGGGACGCCATGGTCCCCGTAATAGGCCCGGTACAGGGCATTGTTCACTTTATCATGTTGACCAAACCAGCCGATTGCGCCGAGGCACAGCACGATCACAAGCATGAGACCGGTCAGTCGCAAAATCAATCGTTTCAAGATTCCGCCTCCTAGCTTTCTAGACAATACCCGAATAGTGTAGCATATAGCTAACAGGAAGGACAGGAGTGGATATAGATGCTCGAACAGGCCGTCTTTACCATCATTCTCATGTATTTGTTGATCGTTCAATTGTTCAACGCCCGGTTGATGAAGCCGATGATCGAAACGCTCGGTCGTGGACGTGTCTATGAACAGACAGTCAAGTCGTCGTGGGGGCTCAGTCTGCTTTTGCTCGCCCTCGTCTTCTTGTTCGGCGTCCCGCCAGACATGGTCGGTCTCGGATTCGCCCCGGTCGAAAGGGACATGTCCGCTTGGAAGTTTTTCTTTTTCACGACCATCCTCATCTCCGTGCTGCTGGCGTTTTACTTGCTCGTCAAAACCTCGTCTCGGTTACGGCGGCGGTTACGACCGTACTATGAGCTCGAAATCGAGCGGTTGCTCTTGCCACGGACGGATATTGAGGCGAAGGCGTGGAGCGCTGTCTCGTGGACGGCAGGTGTGACCGAGGAATTCATATTCCGTGGTGTGCTCCTCTACACCGTCAGTCTCTATCTTGACGTCTCATCCTTGACACTCGCCTTCATCGGCGGCGCCTTGTTCGGGTTGGCCCATGCTTATCAAGGCGTCAGGGGCGTTCTGGTCACCGGGATCGTCGGCTGGGGACTCGGCTATTTGTACTTGGCGATGGGGGTATTATGGCCAGTGATGGTCGTCCATGCCTTGCTCGACCTTATCGCTGGACCGATTCACGTCGTCGATTCAGAAACTGACTGACGGCCGCCTCATAGGCGGGTTGATCTTTCAAGATACAGTTTGTGTGCTCAGCCCCATGGATGAGGGCTAACTCGTTTTGCCGGTTGAGCGCGTTCATCTCGACCGACATCCACGTCGGCACGAAATCATCTTTCGTCCCGTGGATGAACAAGACGGGCGCGTCAATCGCGGCGAGGTCGTATTTGGGCCGGACTTGATGCATCCGGAAACCGGCCCGCGTCCACAAGAAATAGTTGATCCCTGGCAAGAGCAGGTCCCCGGGCAACCGGTGTAACACGTTCAACTGATGGCGCATGAGCTGTCTCATGTCGTCAAACGGACATTCGGCGATCAAGAAGTCGACGTCGGTTAACGGTCCGGCCTGTAAGATCGAGGCAGCTCCCATCGAGACACCGTGCAATCCGACTTCCGTGACCACTTCATTGGCCCGCAACCAGTCGACCCAATCGGTGATGTCATGCTTTTCGTGGTAACCATAAGAGGCGTATACGCCCTCGGACTCACCGTGCGATCTCAAGTCGACAGCGAGGAGGTTGTACCCGAGGCGATGGAACATCGCCAAATGTGGGGCCATGAAACTGTGAGAGGCGGTATAGCCGTGAACGAACACGATCCATTTCGTCGACCCTTCATTGCGGTAGACGCGTCCATACAGCCGATAGCCATCCTGAGAACGGAGCGAGACGTGCTCGAACGGCACGTCATGATAAAACGATTGATCTTCTTTCGTATACGGGGCCAAGAGCATCTCTGGTGTCTTGCGTTTGCCTCGCGTCATGCGCTTGAACGCATAATAACTGATGGCATAGTAGCCGGTGAATAGTGTTGCAAGTCCAACTTTCCATCTCTTCTGCATCTGAACCGCTCCTTTCTCCATTATTGTACCCGAAAACGTGACGATAGTTCACGCGCAGTGTCAGTTTGACGGCGGGTTCATGCCGTTAAGCAAGGGACTTACCGATGATTGTCCCGTTCGTTTGAGCAGTATCGTCTTGCTATGATGGAACCAGACAATCATCAAGGTGAAGCGGGAGGAGACGAAGCGATGGGGCGAGAGGTGATGGATCAGTTGCTGCACGCGTGCTTGACGGGGCAGGTGGATTACAAGACCGCCGAAGGGGTGACCTTCTATCGTGCCCCGGTCAACGGCCATCGTCAGCATGCGATGGTACTCGATGTGCTGATTGACCGCTATGTGCTTGAGCCGGCACGACCGATCGAACTGTCCGTGTCGGACGTGGCGCAAGCGATTGGGTCATCGGCGGACGAGGTCTTCCAATCAGTCCTAGCGCTCGCCCGCATCACTCTCGTCTCGCAACATATCGAGGAAAGACTAATCCGGGTCGATTCGGCCGGAATCGACGAGCATGGGAACATGACACTCATCATCGGTTTCAACGCCTGGTTGACGCATCATTTAGGAAAACTCGTAAGTGCATCGATTGAGGAGCCACTTCACGCGCACGTCATCTGACAAACAACAGGGAAGGCCGCCTCAATCGCGGTCTTCCCTGTTTTGATGTCGGGGCGACGGTTGGAGCAGGCCGTCCTGAAGCATGAGGACCCGGTCACAGACGTCGAGCATCCGTTCGTCATGGGTGATAACGATGACCCGTCGCGCACTCATCCGTGCCTCAGTAACGAGCAACTCCATCACCCGTCGGCCATTCTCATAATCGAGGCTCGCCGTCGGCTCATCGGCCAAAATCAGTCGGGGGCGATTGACCAAGGCCCGAGCGACCGCGACACGTTGACGTTCTCCTCCGGACAGTTGCCCTGGTAACTGGTCGAGACGATGCCCCAAACCGAGAGCGTCGAGCAGCCGAATCGGATCTTGTTTCGACTCGCTCTCGGCCTGGACGAGCTCGAGTTGTTCCCGGACCGTCAAGTAAGGGACGAGATGTGCTTGCTGGAACACAAATCCGATTTCGTTCAGCCTCAAGAGGCGTCGCTCTTCTTCAGTGGCACCGAGCAAGTCTCGTCCTTCGAGCTCGACCTGTCCCGAGACCGGTCGTTTCAATAGTCCGAGAATTTGGAGCAAGGTACTTTTCCCGCTGCCGCTCGGTCCGATGATGCCGATACATTCCCCGGCATCGACCTGCAAATCGATTCCACGCAACACAGATTGTCCGTCATAGGCGTGGCTGATGTTCATCAATTTCATTGTAATGTCCCTCCTAAAGCGTCGGCGGCGTCAAGGTGACGCAGTTTCCAAAGCGGTAACAACGTACCGATGAGTGAGAGCCCGAACATGATCACACTGTAGAGCAGCACATGTCCCGCATCGAAACGGAATGGGATATCAGTTGGGACGAACGAGGCGACGAGGGCCGTCAAGGCGGCTGCCGACAGGCTCGCGACGAGCACCGTTGCCATGACTTGCGTGACGAGCGCCGTGCCGATCACACGAGGGCGAATCCCGATCGCTTTCAAAATTCCGAGTTCTGGCAGTTTCTGGAGCGTCAACATATAAAAGAATGCGGTCAAGATGAACGCACCGATGAACAATAAGAAGCCGCGCATCATCGTGAACGTGCCTTGTTCGGCTGTATAGCCCGGGACGGCCTCGACGACGTCTTGTTTGGAGAGCGTTGCGAGCGACGTCTCAGTTTCTCCGAGCCAGGCCGAGACGTATTCGGGTTGTCCGCTGTCTGCTTGGAACGCCTCCCACGTCTCCATCGATGCCCACATGACGGGTGCATGACTGTAACGTCCGTCCGTCGTCCCCGCGATGGTGAATGAGTAGCCGGTCGTGAAATCTTGAATCGTGTCCCCGAGTTTAAAGTCCCCGAGAAAGCTTGGATCGACGAGGACTTCGCCGACGGCGAGATCGAGGGCGGGTCCGATGTCAGAATCCCGCGGTAACGTGAATAGCGTGGCGTCCTGTTTCACGGTCCCATCGACGAGTGTCAACGGTTTGACCCCGAGCGGTGTAAGTGTTTCTGGCGTCGGCAGTTCGATGAACGAGCGGGTCAGTTGCCCGTCCGCATCCTCAGCCAACTGAAACGTCTCGGTGTCGAGTTCACGCAAACTGGCCCCGTTGTCATAGGCGAGCCCATCGGCAAGCCCGGTGATCAACGTCGACAATAAGACGATGAGTAGGGTGATGACAAAAATTAATGAAAATTTTCGTTTTTGCCGCCACATTTCTTTAAATGCTAAATTCATACAAAAAAGCCTCCTTCATAGCGATGAAGGAAGCATAACTGACGGATATGAACAGAATATGAACGGGACTAAAACCGGACGTAAAAGGTGCTCCCTGTCCCGAGACGGGATTCGACCGTCATCTCACCGCCATGCAGGCGGACGATGTCTTGGGCAATAGCAAGTCCGAGACCGGTGCCCCGCCCGGTCCGAGAGATATCTCCTTTATAGAAACGTTCGAACAGGCGTGCCTGCGTCGCCTCATCCATTCCGACGCCGGCATCTTGAATCGAGAGGGTCGGACGATCGGCTGCATACGCTTTGATGGTGATCAGCCCCCCGTCATGAGAGGCGTGAATCGCGTTCGTCAACAAGTTGGTCCAGACTTGGGCCAATAAGAGCGGGTCGCCGGTCACGACGAGCGATGTGTCAATCTCTGTCGCGACGGCGATCCCTTTCTCATCCAGCTGGAACGCATGGCGACGAATGACGTCCTCGATCGATGCGCTCACATCAACTTGTTCGGAGAGCGACACGTTCGACTCGTCGAGCCGGGCGAGCAGGAGCAACTGTTTTGTCAAATCCGAGAGGCGATCCGTCTCGTCACGAATGATCCCGGCATACATCAAGGCGTCCCCTTCGGTTCGGGCGGCCAGTTCCGAGGCGTAGCCTTTGATTGAGGTGAGCGGTGTTTGGAATTCGTGCGAGACGCTTGAGACGAAGCGACGCCGTTCACCCTCGGATTTCTCCAGTGAGTCGACCATGTCAGAGAAACGACGGGCGAGGGTTCCAATCTCATCGTTGCGCTCGGTCGGGAGATCGAGCGGACGGGCCCCGGATGCGACGGAGCGGGTCGCATCTGTCAATGTGCGCACCGGTCGGACGATCAGGCTTGTCGATAGGGCGATCAAGATGAAGGCGAGGCCGGTCAGGAGTGCAAAGAACAAGCCGACGAACAAGTGCAATTCTCGGATTTGGGCGCCAAGGTCGGGGCGGATGAAGACGGCATCTTCCCCGTCCAGGCTGAAGCCATACGTGTTGACGACTTCATTGTCGAACAAGCCGAGCCAAAACAAGTGGAACGGATAAGCGCGCATCCCGTCGTAGCGTTCGCCGGACCGGACCGAGGCGATGACGGCTTCGTCGAGTTGCTCGTCCCGGAACGAACCTCCATAGCGGTCGACCTCACCGTCAGGACGCACGACGAGGAGTTGATAGCCCGTCTGAGCGAGCAATCGATAAAAGGCCGATGCCTCACTGTCCGTATGCGTCTCGAAGTAGTCAAGGGCGGCTTGTGCCGTCTGTTCGGTCTTTTCGCTGTAGGACGGCTGCCACCAGACGTAATAGGCGACATTGCTGACGAGAAGGGCGATGGCGCCGGACAAGAGCAAAATCATGAACACGGTCAGGACGATCCGGGTATAGAGCGTCTTCATGGCGAGACCTCGAGCGTATAGCCGACGCCCCGAACCGTTCGAATCGTGATCGTGTCGTCATGCAAGCGGCCTCGGAGCCGTTTGATGTGCACATCGATGGTCCGGTCATCGCCCTCAAAGTCAAGGCCCCATACTTGTTCGATCAGTTCATCCCGGGTGAACACCCGGCCCGGGAACGCCGCCAGCTGATAGAGCAGCTCGAACTCCTTTTTCGGCAGGTGGATCGTCTCACTGTTCAGTTCAAGGCGATAATCGCGCAAGTCGAGCTTGAGCGGTCCGACTGTGACGAGTGTGGCCGCATTTTTGGCGTAACGTTTTGCGACGGCTTGAAGGCGGAACAGCAGCTCTTCCGGGATGAACGGTTTTGTCATATAATCATCGGCCCCGTGTTCGAAGCCGCTTCGTTTTACTTCCCATTCCCCGAGAGCGGTCAATAAAATGACGGGAATGTCCGTCATTTGCTTCAGACGTGAGCAGAGCGTCCGTCCGTCGAGGCCGGGCAGCAAGATGTCGATGATCGCGGCATCGGCAGGGTTCGCCATAAACAGTCGCTCGGCGTCGGCCCCATCCATGACAGCTGTCACCGTATGTCCGGCTCGCTGTAGCGTGGTCTCAACGAGGTGAAGGATAGCCAAATCGTCCTCTACAATCAGTACGTGCATCGCTCTCTTCCTTTCTATCACGACACCGAAAACAGGTGACCCGTGGCAGGTCACCTGCATGTTATGTCGTTTTGGTCAGTTCTTTATGCAAGGCTCGAAGCGCCCGCAAGAAGGCATCTTTGAAATACTTGTCTTCTTGCGCCTCGAGTGTCTCAAGAGCAGAAGCGTCGCCGGCGCTCGCCTTGACGAGCAGGTTGACGACTGTGCCCCACCGCTTGACGTGCTCGGGCTTCGGATGGTTCATCGCGACAGTCAACGTGAACCAGTACGGTTGGTCACGGCGTTGGAGCGTGGCAATCATCTGTTTGGCCGTCATCGCTTCATCCTCGGTTGGTAACGTGGCGGTGGCGAACCAGCCGAGCAGCGCGGCGCTCATCGCCTCGAGCCGGACTTTGGCGTCCGGGTCGATCGGTTCGCGCCCGAACTCGGAAATGTTGACAAAGACGAGTCGGTCTTTCCGGTCGAGGTGGGTGATCCATCCTTTGACCGATTTGAGTTTTTCTTTATCTTTCGACTGGGCTTTCACCGTGTAGCCGTTCAGTTTACCGATGTAAATCCGGAACTGACCGCGATCGAGCTGTTTATCGACCTTGAACTCGATATCTTGGCCCACAGTGAACGGTTGATCCTTTTTGCTGAGCGTCTCGCCTTTCTTCAGCTCAGGCCGACGCACGATATAGCGGAGTGCCTCCTGCTCGGTCCGATCGTCAAGCGTCCAAAGGTTGTTCGGCGTGACGTTTTTGAAACGGTGTCGTCGGACATAGATGTATTGGTCGAGCGCCTCGACGGCGTCGGCGACGGAATTTTTTCCACTCAAATAGTCGTCTGCGATATCCCGGAGCGTGATCGACTCGAGCCGGTCGATGTGCCCGACGTAAGGGACGTTCCCGACGACGAACAAGGCCGTGGCGATCAATTCACTCTCGCGAGGGGTCAAAGGGCGTTTGGCCATACTGCACTTCCTCTCTTCATGTCATCTCATTCAGTATACCAAAAACAGATTTCGTCATGTTGTATGAATCGACTAGATGGAAAATTTTACAGGCATACAGGATTTCGCGGTTTCGTTCCGAATATTTGTTAAGATAGAGCTATGTGGAAGTTGAGATGAGGTGATGAGATGAAGCTATCGATTGATCCGGGGGACTATGTCGTCTTGATTGAAATCAATAAAGAGGTCTTGAAATGTACGTCCCTCGACCAAGCCGAGTATGCCGATCGGGACCGCTATGAATTGGTCGGCCGCATGAGTGAGCGGCTTCCGGCCGAGGTGATCGTGCCTTCCATCATCGATTATATCCGGTTCGGGAGCGGCTATATCGGCGACAATATCGTCTGGGACAAGGAGACGGAATCGTTCTTCTGTCAACAGTTCGAGACGATCGACGGCTCACCGCTTGGCGAGAACTTGGACGGATTCACACCTGACCCGTATCGGACGGAGCTGGCGCGCTATTACACGTATTTGACGATCGGAAAAATCATTGAATACGAGATGCACGACCCTGACCAGCCGGACTATTGGTAAGCGTCGCAAAAATGTCACAATCTATTTTTTGAAAAAAAGGGAAATTAACCGCGTGATTTGAGATAATGGGGTCATCTTATGAAGTGTGGATTGGAGCGGAAGGCGATGAAAAAAATAATGATTGCAGCAGCGCTCGCGCTGCTTGTCCCTTCGTCTGTGGACGCGGCCAAACCGGTGCTGTTGGAAAAGCACGGCTATGTCGTGGCCGAGCCTAGGGTCGGTCATCAGTACTATATCAAGCAAACGGGTACCGACTTGACGTGGAATACGACCCGAGGGGCGTCGGACATCGTCATCGCTTTGATCGATTCATCGGCCGACCGGAGTCATAAAGAGCTGTATAACGTCCCGCGTGTCGTCAACTCGATGAAAGGCCCGTATAGTGTCGACTATCACGGCACGCACACGGCAGGCATCATGTCCGGACGTCACAACAAGTTCGGAATGGCAGGGCTCGCTCCAAACGTGCGTTATCATTTTTATAACGTCTTTTACGGCAAAAATTCGGAGTACACGGATTCTTGGACGGTCGCCAAGGCGGTTGACACGGCGGTCGCGAAAGGGGCGAACGTCATCAACATGTCGCTCGGAGGTCAAGACTATGACCGCGTCCTCGCCGACTCGATTCGTCGGGCCCGTGCCAAAGGTGTCGTCATCGTCGCCTCATCCGGGAATGACGGGAAGAAGAAAACGTCGTTCCCGGCCAATATGAAAGAAGTCATCGCGGTCGGGGCGATCGACGCAAACCGCCGTGTCGCTGCTTTTAGCAATATGGACAGCCAAGTCAAAATCGTGGCGCCCGGGGTGAATGTCTTGTCGCTCGGCGTGAAAAATAGCTTCGTCTACATGGACGGGACATCGATGGCGGCGCCGATGGTGTCGGCTGGGATCGCGCTCGTCAAATCGGTCAATCCGTTCCTGACGCCGGCCGACATCGATGCTTTGCTTCAAAAAATGCCACGTGCGAGCGGGAAGACGTATACCGAGCTCAACACGAAGCGGCTGATCGATGCGACGCCACGACCGGTCGCGCTCTCCGCACCATCGACGCTCAAGAGCCGCTATGTGAAAGAAGCGAAACTGACGGTCATGAAAAAGTCGAACTTGAAGACGACGTATACGTTGTATCAAGGAACGCGCAAAGTGAAGACGCTCTCAGCCGGGAAATCGATGTTTACGATGTATGCCGGAGGAGATTGGTTACCGAGCGGGAAATATCGCCTGAATGCCACCGTCACCGACGGGAAACACAAACGCTCGGTCAATCGTTCGTTCACCTATGTGAACGCCGTCAAGCCGTTAGTCACGGTCAGAGCGGCCGATGCCGGAACGTTTGAGTTGACCACGTCCCGAAAAGGCGTCGTCACCGTGCTCGACGCGAACAAGAAAGTCGTCTATGAGGCGCTTCATGTACCGGGCAAGTTCCCTGTTCGGGGTGACACGGGATCGGCCTATACGGTGCTGTTGAAGCCGACCGACGTCACTGAAAAAGTGGTGACGGTCAAATATGCGCCGCAACCGGTTCAAGTCGAGACGGATACTTCGGCGGAATCGACATAAAAAAACACCCGGAGCCAGTGCTGGCTTGAACTGCTCCCCGTCAAGTAGACAGGGTAAATAATGAAAACCAACCTAAGCGGCTTGAGACCTGTATTCGACAGGGCTCAAGCCGTTC